>JBKHXZ010000238.1:0-3148 GCA_046565785.1 Acidimicrobiia bacterium | reverse complement strand
GAAACGCGAGTACAGCAACAGTGGCCGCACCGACTGGAATCGCAGCCGACGCGACCCAAGCCCACCCGTGGAGCGTGCGCAGGTCAACCATTTTGTGACACCTCGACCGCCGACGTGGACGGCACGGAAAGGTGCGGGGGTCCGTACGTCTCTCCGACCTGCTCGAGTGCCTGCTCCAGCGCGTCGAGTACCTCGATGTCGTAGAGCGGACTCCCATCACTGCGGAGCGCATCGAGGGCCGCACGCTGGCTCATCGCCATGCGATAGCCGCGCACGCTCGTCATCGCATCGAAGGCGTCGGCCACCGCCAGGACCTTCTGTTCCAAAGTCGGCGTGGTCGTGTGCGAATGTCCGGATTGGCCGAAGTCCTCATCGGGCAGGCGCGGATGCGCCCCGGAACAGACATCCACCATCGGTCGGAGGAAGTCCACTTCGGACAGGAGGTCGTCGACCTTGTGGGTCTCGGTTCGCAGCCTGCGGTATTCGTCGTCGGTGAGCTTGCCCTGCTTCTGCATGAGCTCGATGGGGATAGCGAGCTTGCCCATGTCGTGGATCAGCGCCGCCCACCGCATGTGCTCGAGTTGGGTACCTGTGAATCCAAGCTGCTGGCCGATCAACTGACTGAAGTACGCCACACGCTCCGTATGACCGCGTGTGTAGAGATCTCGGGTCTCGAGTGTCTTTACGAAGCCGCGAAGTGTGGACTCGTGGGCAACCCGCAGAACCGAATACGACGTGAACACCGTGTGGCCGAGGACGTACACGATGAGGATAAGCAGTAGCAAGGATTCGTTATCGGCGAACTCGAAGACTGCACCGAGCATCCCACCCAACAGGCCCATCAACAACTGGGAGCCGAATAGCAGCCACAGGCCCGACCATGGGAGGATGTTTCTCGACCCATAAGCGATACGAACGCCGAATCGCACCAGGGTGATGTTGGCAAGGTTGTATACGAGGGCAACGACGCCACCGACGGCGGCCACATAGAGAAAGTCGCCGGTCTCTTCAGCAACCCTCCCGGCGAGGAGGAAGTCAGCAACCCAACCTGCAACGAATGCAGAAACGACGAGCAATCCAAAGTTACTGACCGGCTGGAACACTCGCCGAAGCCGGAAGTCGTCGATATCGAAAGGACCGAGCGCGGCAATGAGCACCGCCACCGTCACGGCATCGAACTCGACAACGCCCTGCGCTGTTGTCTCCGTATGGATCGCGAAGTAAGTCGAAGCGGTGGCGATAACCATGGCGCTCGATGAGGCGAGCATTCGGTCGTTCACCTCGACCGATCGGAACGACAACGCGGCAAACGCCAGACCGAAGAGTCCGACGATCACCCAATCGGTAGACGGATGCGGCGTCCACCGCACCAATGTGAAGATCACAGTGGAGGACCCGAGGACGAAATAGGCGCTCGCCAGCGCGAGCCTGTTCTTTCGAGTGTCCATGGTGCCGGAGGGTCTCCTGACGGATGCGAAAAGGGGAAGAGCGCCCGACGATCAGATCAACCGATCTTGAAGGAAGCCGAGCCAGCCACGATAAGCGTGGCGAGGCTTCCTGCCGTAGCAAGAATCCGGACCAAGCGTGTCTTCATCCGGTATCACCTCGTCGGTGAAAGTGGACTCGCCGACACATTTGTCGACGCGTCGTTCCGCTCCGCTTCGGTGTACTCAACGATGGAAGGATCTGCCGCCGGGCTCTCCCCGTATTCCCGACCCGCGTGCGTTACCGCATGCGAGCCGGGAAACCTCACTTGTCAATGTGAGGCCCCACCTCTACAGGTCCGCCCACCTCCCAACCGGACAGCGTTTCCGGTTCCGCCGGCCTCCCTGCGTGAGACCGACCGAGGCCAATCTACCGGCCGAGAGCGCGAAGTCGCAACATTCCGTGGAGCTACCCCATCGCGTCGGGTTCGATCGCTAGCCTCCGGCGTCATGGATCTCAAGGCCCTCGAATCGACCATCGCCCGCATTCCCGGGGTCGAACACGTCCGGGTGGTGCTGGACAAGGGCAAGCCGACCGAGGTCCACGTACTCGCCACTCCGGGCAAACCGGCCAAGCAACTCGTCCGAGATGTGCAATCGGTTGCCATGGCCGCCTTCGATCTCGACATCGATCGCCGGATCATTTCGGTAGTCCAGATCGACGGCGGTGACCTGGCGGCCGGTGACCGACCCATGGTCGAGGACGTCGGTGAGGAGATCGACGGTTCCCGGATGAAAGTCACCGTGACGCTCCATTGGCACGACGAGAAGCTCACCGGATCGGCACAGGGCCCTGCAGCATCGACCACTCGGATGCGGCTGGTTGCCGAAGCCACCCTGGCCGCCCTCGAACAGGCCTTGGACGAGAACGCCGCTTTCGCCATCAGCGCCGAAGCGGTACATCGAGTAGGAGCCGAGGACGTCGCCATCGCCCAAGTGGTCCTCGTGATTGGCGGTCGCGAGCGCATGATGGTCGGCTCTGCCCTCGTCGGTTCCGACCCGAGCCAAGCGATGGTCAGGGCGGTCCTCGACGCCGTGAACCGTCAGGTCCCCGGCCTGCGTCGCCCCTGAACAGGCGCGTAACGCTCGCCGATCCCATGACAGGTAGGCCCGCCAGGGGCCTCATCGTGGAATTCGGGTCGTTTCGACGTATTCGGGGGTTCGGGACGTGAGAACGGTCAGGGTCCGGCCCGGGCGGGATCGGATTCCCGGATGAACGTCCGCCGTTGGGGCGGGGAGTTGGGGTCGATCCGTCGTCCTTGCTGGTGGATGACGACATGATGGTGATACCAGCACACGGTGACCAGGTTGTCCGGATGATGGGTGCCGCCCTGGGCGTAAGGGACCAGATGGTGGGGTTGAAGCCGGGAACGGGAGTTGCAGCCGGCGATCACACACCGATGCCCGTCCCGATGCAATACCCGGTTCCGTACCGCTCCCGGGATCGCCCGCGACGTGGGCGAGACAGAAATGTTCCGGTACTGGTCTGCGAAGTTGATGCGGATGGTGCCGGCACACAGGATCTCGGACAGGGTGTTCGGTCCTACTCAGACATCACCGGCCACCGTCGCTCCTGCCTCCCCGCCGGTGGCGACGGCGAGAGAACCGTCGATGAAGATGTCGGCTGTCAGCTGGTGTCCGCCGATCTCCCCGGACAGCCATTC
>JBKHXZ010000237.1:0-2368 GCA_046565785.1 Acidimicrobiia bacterium | reverse complement strand
CCCGAATCGGGAACCCCCGGCCGCTGGGTCGAGCGTCTCGTGGCGCGGATGCTGGCAGGGGACGCCACCGGATCATGGTCGGTCGTCGAAGCAGCGATGGCATCCGGAGCCACACCCGAGGACGTGTACGCCGAGATCATCGCTCCTGCAATGATCGAGATCGGAGAGCGATGGGAGCGAGGCGAACTCGAGGTCGAAGACGAGCATCTGGCCAGCGCCGTGGCAGGGCGTCTGATCGGCAAGCTCGGACCGCGCTTCGCCCGGAGGGGGCGAAACAAAGGCGTTGTAGTCGCCACCACCCCGCCGGGAGAGCGCCACGGGTTCGGTGTAGCGATGATCTCCGACATCGTGCGGGGTCGCGGCTTCGAAGTTCTCGAACTCGGTCCCGACCTCCCAGTCGACAGCCTGCTCCGGGCTCTGGGCCGGATCGAGGACCTGCGCGCCGTGTGCTTCTCAGTGGTGTCGACAGAAAACCTCGAATCGTGTCGGGAGGCGGTAGCGGCGGTGAAGGATCGATTCCCGGGGGTGGTGGTGATCGTCGGGGGCCGAGCGTTCACCGACGAAGCCCATGCCCGCGCCCTGGGTGCCGACGGATTCTCCCTCGAGGCAGTCGGCGCCGCCGACCTCCTCGCCACCCTCGTCAGCTAGACCCCCGTCCCCCCCAGCGAAGCGTTGGGGGGGACAGGTCCGCCTGTGGCGGACCAAGGGGGTTCGGCGAGCGGAGCGAGCTCGTTGGTCCACCTAGGTTCGCGGACGGCCCCCCTCTGCCTCGCTGCGCTCGGCTGTCTCTCCCCCAGCGCTGCGCTGGGGGAGAGAATGTCGAGGATGTTCTTTTCCCTGTCCTTTGTCCCCCCCGGAGCGAAGCCATCGGGGGAGGGAATGTCGCCGATGGTCTCCCTGTCGCCCTGCCTACGAGTCCTCGTCTCCCAGGGCCACCCGATAAGCGTCGAGGGTTCGCCGGCGGGCTTAGGCATGGTCGACGATCGGTGGCGGATATTCCTCGGCACCCCACTCGACGAGGTCGAGCGACGGGGCTTCCCACGGTGAGTGGATCCATCTGCGAGGAACGCGTGCGAGTTCGGGCACCCAGCGCCGGATGTACCCGCCGTCTGGATCGAACTTCTCCGACTGGGCGACCGGATTGAAGATCCGGAAGTACGGAGCGGCATCCGCGCCGGTGCCTGCTACCCACTGCCAGTTGCCGACATTCTGGGAGACGTCCCCGTCGAGGAGCTGACGACGAAACCAGCGCTCGCCGCGCCGCCAATCGATGAGCAGGTCCTTCACCAGGAAGGATGCCGTCACCATGCGCACCCGATTGTGCATCCATCCTTCCGTCATGAGCTGGCGCATCCCGGCATCGACCAACGGTAATCCGGTACGTCCTGTGGTCCATGCCTCGAAGCCGCCCGGATCGTCGCGCCAGGAGATGGCGTCGTACTCGAGTCGCATGGCGTGGTCGACCAGGTCGGGATCCTGGTCGTGCAGGTGAGCGTAGAAGTCACGCCAGGCGAGCTGGCGAACGAACGCGGCGGCACCGTCGGTACCCCGTCCGATGTGATCGTGCACGGTCAAGGGTGAGAGAACCCCGTACTTGAGGTCGATGGACAGGCGCGAGGTGGCATCCATATCGGGTCGATCGCGCACCGTGGCGTACTGTTCAGGATCGAACGCCTCCAACCGGATCCACGCCGCGTCCTCTCCGGGTTCCATCGGTGGTTGGTCTGTTCTGGGTAGATCGGTCCCGACGTCGCCGCGGATCCGCACATCGCCCTCTTTCCCGGGGCGAGGAGGAGCGGTGGCCAGCCAGGTTCGGCTGAACGGGGTGAACACCCGATAGCGGTCGCCGTCCTGGGTGAGAATCGAACCGGGCGGGTGGATCAAGGTCCCGTGATGGCTGACGAGATCGACCGCGGCCCCCACCGTTTCGTCCCTCCTCTTCGAATGGCGGGAGACGTCGGCGTTGACGCAGACGTCGGCGGCGCCCACCTCCGCAGCGACTCGTGGCACCACGTTCGCCGGGTCGCCCAGCTCGAACCGTAAACGTCCGCCCCGATCGCGTAGCGCGGCGTCGAGTGATCGGAGGTGCCCGGCACCGAGCGCGGCTCGGCGGCTCGACACCTTGTCCCACAGGGCAGGTTCGATCACGAACAGCGCCACCACTTTGTCGTGCCGGTTGGTTGCATCGGTCCAAGCCGGGTTGTCGCGGAGCCGCAAGTCCTTGCGAAACCAGACGATGCCGGTGCTCACGACCGGGGCGGCCCGGGGAAGAACGTGTTCGTCCTCCGCGCGTACTCGGCGTATCCGGGTCGGCGAGAAGTGATGGTCTTCTCGAGCAGACCGGCGCCGGAGTACTTCATCAGAAGCG
>JBKHXZ010000236.1:0-2447 GCA_046565785.1 Acidimicrobiia bacterium | reverse complement strand
TTCGCCTCCAGCTTCCTCCCCACAGCACCTCACGATCCTGCAGTTGCCTTCAGCTAGAAGTTCGGCACCACCTCCACCTCCACAGAACTCTCATCTGCAAGCAGTTGCCCATGCCGGGCGTACCCCTGGCCCGCCACAGGCGGGCCTGTCCCCCCCATCGCTTCGCTCCGGGGGGACGAGGCTCACATCCGTGAATTTCGGGCATTGCTGGTCAGGGCAGGAATCCGTAGACTGACAAACGTGACCGCCTCTCACATATGTGAATCATGACCACGGATACGGTCGACCGACGGATTCGACTGGCGGAGGCTGCCGAGCGGTACTACGTCGACGGGTGGAGCCAAGATCAGGTTGCCGCCCACCTCGGTACCAGCCGCTCCAACGTCTCCCGCCTGCTCGAAACCGCCCGCAGCGAAGGCATCGTCCGTTTCGTGATCGACCATCCTTTGCGTCGGGCCACCGTCCTCGAACAGGCCATGCGGGCGCACACCGCGGACCTCGACATCCGCGTGCTCGACCGTGACAGCATCGACCTGGTGGGGCGAGCCGGCGCTGCCTGGCTCGGCGAACGCCTCGACGGTGCTCGCCGGATAGCCATCGGGTGGGGGAGGACGGTCGCCACCGTGATCGACCACGTCAGCGCGAACGACCGCCACGACGTCGAAGTCGTCCAAGTGGGGGGCGACCTCACCATGGCTCCCGCACCATCGGGGCACGAACTCGTTCGGCGGCTTGCCGACGCACTCGGTGGAAGCCACCGCTTCCTCCACGCGCCAGCGGTCGTGGAAGACGCGGCTACCGCTCGCCAACTGCGCGCCGAACCCCGCATCGCCGCAGAACTGGACCGCGCCCGACAAGCAGACGTCGCCCTGGTCGGCATCGGACTACCCGGCCAAGGCTTCGCCGAGAACGCCGTCGCTGCCCCGCCACAGGCTGCAGCGGTGATCGCTGCCCGGCTCATCGACGACGCCGGGGCCGAAGTCACCGGACCCCTCCGTGATCGGGTCATCGCCATCGACCTCGCCGACCTCGCCGCCATCCCCCACGTCCTCGGCGTGGCTGCCGGACACGAAAAGGGCCGAGCCGTGGCGGCCACCGCCCGGTCAGGAATCCTCGACACCCTCATCTGCGACCGGGCCGCGGCTCTGGGCTCCCTCGACCATTGGAAGGAAACATGACCCGACGCGACCCCCGACATCCCGAACAGGCGCGGGACGTCCTCCGCAGCATGTGGACGATCCGTCGCTTCGAAGAAGGCTTGGAAGAACTGTTCTCCCGTGGCCTCCTCCACGGCACGATGCACCTGTCCATCGGCCAGGAGGGGGTGGCCGAAGGCGTGTGCAGTGCGCTCGCCGACGGCGACATGATCACCTCCACCCACCGCGGGCACGGCCACACCCTCGCCCATGGCGCCGATCCCGAACTGATGCTGGCCGAGCTCCTGATGAAGGACACAGGTTATTGCCGGGGACGCGGAGGTTCGATGCACATCGCCGACGTCGCCAACGGCAACCTCGGCGCCAACGGCATCGTGGCCGGCTCGATGACCATCGCCACCGGCGCCGCCCTCACCCAGACCATGCGGAACACCGGCAAGATCGTCGTCTGCTTCTTCGGCGACGGCGCAGCGAACGAAGGCTCGTTCCACGAAGCCATCAACCTGGCAGCAGTGTGGGATCTGCCGGTCCTGTTCGTATGTGAGAACAACCAGTACGGGATGTCGATGTCCCAGGACCGGTCGACCGCCGGCGGTTCGGTGGCGGGCCGGGCGGCGGCCTACGGGATTCCCGGAGTGGAAGTCGACGGTAACGACGTGCTCGCCGTCCACGACGCCACAGCCGAAGCAGCAGAACAGGCCCGAGCAGGGTCGGGGCCGAGCATCCTCGAGGCGATCACCTATCGCTACCGCGGGCATTCGAAGTCGGATCGGAACCTCTACCGAACCCAGGAAGAGATCGAAGAGTGGCGCTCGTCGAAGGATCCGCTCGCCCGCTACGAAGGATGGCTGAAGGAAACGGCCACCCTCACCGACGAGGCCATCGAAGCCGCCCGCAACGATGCCAAAGAAGCGATCCGCAAGGCCGTCCAGGGAGCCTTCTCCGCACCTGATGCCAAGGTCGAGGATCTGGAAGGAGCCGCATATGCCTGAGCAGACCACCTACGCCAAGGCGGTCAACGCCGCCCTGCGACTCCTCCTGGCAGAAGACGACCGGGTGTTCCTCGCCGGCGAGGACATCGGCGTGTACGGCGGAGCGTTCGGAGTGACCGACGGGCTGGTAGGCGAGTTCGGCGAGGGCCGCGTCCGAGACACGCCGATCTCCGAAGATGCCATCGCAGGCCTGGCCGTCGGAGCGGCGATGACCGGTATGCGGCCGGTCGTCGAAATGCAGTTCTCCGACTTCATCGTCAACGCCATGGACGCGATCGTGAACCAGGCCGCCAAGCTG
>JBKHXZ010000235.1:0-28486 GCA_046565785.1 Acidimicrobiia bacterium | reverse complement strand
GGGTGTCGGTCGACGCCAACGACATCGGGCGTACCCGGCGCCAACAGCAGCTCATCTTCTCGATCATCCGCACGGTCGCCCGACCGTCCTCGATCCCCGAACTGGGCGACATCGTCGAGTCGTTCGCCCAGCACCTCACCATCGACTCGCGTCTGGCGCAGGGTTCGATGCTGGAACTCGGCTGGCGGATGCGCAACGTACGTCCCGACAACATCGACGCCGCCACCCTTCCCACCTACGGCGACACCGTGGGTGAGGCGTCGATCCTCCGGCGACAGGAGCCGGACGCCACCCGCATGCTGGAGGCCTTCCAGAACGGCGAACGGTTGGTCGACCTGTCCGAGACGATGCGTATCACCGTGCTGAACGGCAACGGAATCGAAGGAAGCGCGGGCGCCTGGTCGGACTATCTCGAATCGGCCGGTTTCCTCGTCACTTCCGTCGGCGACGCCGATCGGAAAGACTTCGCCACGACCACCATCCTGGTTCGTCCCGAGGACGTGCAGCGGGGCAATGAGATCTCCGAGGCGCTCGGTTTCGGGGTGGTCGAAGCGGGGACGGTGAGTCCGGACATCGATGCCATCGTGGTGATGGGCACCGACGCCGCCGAACACAAGGCCCTGATCACCGGCTGAGCTTCGGTACAGTTCCGCCCTGCGACGCCGATATCAGGGGGCGTGGACATGAAAGTGGCAGTACTCGGGGCAGGCTACGTCGGCCTGGTCCAAGCCGGCGGACTCACCTCGCTCGGACACCAGGTTCGGCTCGGGGAGGCCAATCCCGCCCGCGTGGACGAACTGCGGGCCCGAAAGATCCCGATCTACGAGCCGGGCCTCACCGAACTCCTGGATCGGGCTTTCGACAACGGGCTGCTGTCGGTCCACTCGTCGAATCTCGAAGCCGTCGACGGCGCCGACGTGATCTTCCTCACCCTGCCCACGCCTCCCAACGGCGACGGTTCGGCCGACGTGCGGATCGTCGATGCGGTCGTCGCCGAGCTGACCCCGGTGCTCACCTCCACCCAGATCCTCGTGACCAAGTCGACGGTTCCGGTTGGGACCGCGGCCGCCATCCGAGACCGTCTGCGAGACGCCGGGTGTGAAGCAGGGGTCGTGTCCAATCCCGAGTTTCTGGCCGAAGGCAGTGCGGTTTCCGATTTCATGCGTGCCGAGCGAATCGTCATCGGGGCGTTCGAACCCGACCACGCCGACATCGTCGGTGACCTGTATGCCGGGCTCCCGTCGGAGATCGTCAAGACCGATCCGGTGTCGGCCGAACTGGTCAAGTACGCAGCGAACGCGTATCTCGCCACCCGCCTGACCTTCGCCAACACGATCGCCAACCTGTCCGAAGAGGTCGGTGCCGACGCCCTGGAGGTGCTGGAGGCGCTGGGGATGGACCGTCGGATCGGACGCCACTTCATGCGGCCTGGTCCCGGCTACGGCGGGTCGTGTTTCCCCAAAGACACTCGGGCGCTGTTGGCGATGGCGGACGAACTCGGATACCCCTACCCCCTCCTGCAGGCGGTGGTGGAGACCGACGTGATGCAACGTGAGCGGATCATCGACCGGGTCCTGGGAATGCTGGAAGGCATCGACCGGCCCCAGGTGGCGATCTGGGGCGTGGCATTCAAGGCCCGCACCGACGACGCGCGGGACTCTCCTGCCGTGGTCATCGCCCGCGGTCTCGCCGCTCGGGGAGTGGATGTCGTGATGACCGACCCCGAGGCGGTGACACCGGAGTTCCCCCAGGTCGACGATCCGGTCGATTGCGCCAACGGAGTCGACCTGGTGCTGGTGGCCACCGAATGGCCGGAGTTCCGGCGGGTCGACTTCGACCAGGTGGCCCGGGTCATGCGCGGGGACCTCGTCTACGACGTTCGCAACCTCCTCGATCCCGAGGTCGTGCGTGCTGCCGGTCTGCGGTACCGGGCATTGGGGCGTCCCCAGATCTGACCCGCCCGTCGAGAGTCCGGCCGTACACTCGCCACGATGACCTGCCCGGAGTGTGGAGCGGCGGCGGGTGACGGTGCCCGGTTCTGTGCATCCTGCGGTTCGGCGATGGCGCCGGCGTGCGGTGCGTGCGGCCACGCCCTTACGGAAGGCGCCAGGTTCTGTCCTTCCTGTGGCCAACCGACGACTGTCTCCACAGCTGCCGTCGCCGACGCCGACGAGGAGCTGAAGCGGATCTCGGTCCTGTTCTGCGATCTGGTCGGGTTCACCGCCCACACCGAACAGAGCGACCCGGAGGCGGTACGAGAACGGTTGACCAAGTATCACGCTGCGGTGCGAGCCGACGTGGAGCGGTTTGGCGGGCGGGTGGAAAAGCTCATGGGCGACGGCGTGTTCGCCGTGTTCGGCGCACCGGTCGTCCATGAAGACGACCCGGAGCGAGCGGTCCGAGCGGCACTCCGAATACAGGAGTCACTTGCGGCGCTGAACGCGTCCGACCCTTCCCTTGCCCTGTCGGTCCGCACCGCGGTCACCACCGGTGAGGCGATCCTGCAGCTTTCCGACGCTCCCGACCGTGAAGGCATCGTGGGCGACGTGGTCAACCTCGCTTCGCGTCTGCAGGGGATCGCTCCGATCAACAGCGTCGTCGTGGATGCCCGCACCCATGCAGCGCTGCGTGACATCGTCGACTTCGAAGCACTCGACCCGGTCGAGGTGAAAGGGAAGGTCGGTGCCATCCCCATCTGGCGGGCGGTGGCTGTTCGAAGCCGCTTCGGTCCGGCGCTCGACGCCAGCGGATCGACGACGTTCGTCGGTCGTGAGCACGAGCTGAACTTGCTGATCGAAGCGTTCCACCGTGCCCAAACCCAGAGTTCCGCCCAGCTGGTGACGAT
Source organism: Acidimicrobiia bacterium (assembly GCA_046565785.1). Classification (GTDB taxonomy): domain Bacteria; phylum Actinomycetota; class Acidimicrobiia; order Spongiisociales; family ZC4RG35; genus DATHWB01. The sequence goes on along the minus strand of JBKHXZ010000235.1, from coordinate 25,641 downwards.
CGTCGGTGAACCGGGAGTGGGCAAGAGCCGGCTGACCCACGAGCTGTTCAACTGGATCGACGACCGACCGGACCTGGTTTGGTGGCGGCACGGACGGTGCCTGCCCTACGGGGAGGGTGTCACATTCTGGGCGCTCGGAGAGATCGTCAAGGCGCATGCGGGGATTCTCGAAGCGGAACTTCCAGAGAAGGTGAACGAGAAGCTCAACGCCGCGGTTCTCGCCGCGATCGAAGACGCAAGCGAGGCGGAATGGGTGCATTCGCGTCTGGCGCCTCTGGTCGGGTTGCCGTCTTCGGTAGCGGAACGGGACGAACTCTTCCGGGCGTGGCACCGTTTCCTCGAAGCATTGGCGACGCAGCATCCGCTGGTGTTGGCCATCGAGGATCTGCATTGGGCGGACCCGGCGATGGTGTCGTTCCTGGAACACGTCCTCGACTGGTCCCACGACCTTCCCATTCTCCTGGTGTGCACGGCCCGACCCGAGTTGTACACCGAACATCCCGACTGGGGGGCGGGGCGGCGAGATGCGGTCACGCTGGGACTGTCGGCGCTGGGTCCGGAAGAGACGATGGAACTCGTCCAGTCCTTGTCCCGCCGGTCGCTGATGCCCGCCTCCGCCCAGCGGGCGTTGCTCGAACGCAGCGGAGGTAATCCGTTGTACGTCACCGAATATGTCCGCCTGGCGTCCGAACGCGGGCTGCTCGATCGGATGGGGGAGGCCGAGCTCCCGCTGCCCGACACGATCCACGCCCTGATCGCCGCCCGCCTCGACCTTCTCGACGCCCGGGACAAGGCCCTCGTGCAGGCGGCGGCGGTGGTGGGCAAGGTGTTCTGGAGCGGGGCGCTGGCATTCCTCCGCGGGGTGGACGTGTCTGAGGTGCGCAGCGCGTTGCGGAGAATGGTTCAGCGAGAGCTGATACGGCCGGTGAGGCGTTCGTCGATGCTCGGCCAGGAGGAGTACACGTTCGTCCATGTGCTGGCCCGGGATGTCGCGTACTCCCAGATTCCGCGCCGGGAACGGGGAGTGCTCCACCTCGCGGCTGCCCGCTGGTTGGAGGCTCGTGCCGAGGACCGGCTGATCGACGTCGCTGAACAGCTCGCCCATCATTACACGAGAGTGGCCGAGACGGGTCGGGCGGACGAGTCCGAGGTGCGCGAGCCCGCCTACCGGTTCCTGATACTGGCTGCCAAGCGCGCCGCGGGTCTGGATGCCGGACAGGCCTTGGCCTACTACACGGCGGCGCTCCAGTTCGCGTCGTCCGACCTTGAACGGGCCAGGGCGTACTACGGGATCGGCCACAACACCTTCGACGACGTGGAGGCGGCGTCGAAGGCGATCGACGCCGCGGTGGAGCTTTTCGACGCCGCCGGTGACGACGAAGGCAAGGTCAGGGCGTTGGCGGAAAGGGCCGGAATCGCCTGGTATCGGGGAGACGGGGATCTGGCTGCCCGCACCGCCGACGAGATCCTGGTTCTGTGTGACACGCTTCCTCCGTCGGAGGAGGTGGCCGCCGCCCTCGTCTGGGTGGCGACCTTCCACCAGTTGGGCGGGAACGAAGACCTGGCGTTCGAAATCGTCGAACGTGGCATTCGAATCGCTCAAGAGGTGGGGGACACGGTGTCGTATGCCAAGGGGCTCGTCACTCGCGGCTCCACTCTCGTGCAGCTCGGCTCCTACGAGGCGGAGGCCGACGTCGAAGAGGGCCTGCGGGTGTTCCTGGATCTCAACGACTCGCAGCGCGTGATGTCCGCCTACAACAACCACGCCACGTTCGTGACCGCGGTCGGTGACGTCCGGGCAGGGCGGGAGATCATCAGCCAGGCGATCGAATATGGAATGTTGCGCGGGCTGAATGCTCACGTCGACTGGTCGAGGATGACACTGTGCGAGTCGCTGTTCCCGCTTGGCGAATGGGACCTGTTGCAGGAGACCGTCAGCGAACTGATCGTCACCGACGACGCGCGCGGTGGCTCGCAGGTGGGAAGGTTCGCCAGGGAATGGCAGGCGGTGCTCTGGCATCACCGGGGCAAACCCGCCCAGGCGCTCAACTTGTGGAACGAGTTCGAATCGTCGATCTACAACCTCGACGATCCCCAAGTGCGGGTTCCCGGGCTGTCGCTCGGGGTCAACGTGTGTACCGCCGCCGGCGAGTGGGACCGGGCGCGGTCTCTTGCGCGCGAGTTCTTCGAGCTGATACCCGCTCATCCGGTCTTCGGTGCGATCCACCTTCCGAACCTCTTCGAGTCGCTGCTGGCGCTCGGTTTGCGGGACGAGGCGGCCACCGCCGCCCGTGCGGTACGGCCCGGTGATGCCCCGTTCCTCCACGCTCAGCAACGATGGATGCAGGCACGGGTGACCGAGGCGGACGATCCAACCGAGATGCTGGAGGCTGCCCAGGGGCTACTGGACGAGGCCGAGCCCCGCGGAAACCGATTCTGGGCGACGGTCGCTCGGATCGACGCCGCCCAGGCTTCGATCCGTCTCGGGCAGGCCGGGGTCGTATCCGAACTGCTGGCCGACGCCAAGACCGACGCAGCGGCCATGGGTGCCCGCCGCCTGCTCGACCGGATCGCCGCCCTGGAACGTGGCGAGTTGGCGGCCTCCAGCTAACGGAACAGGTCTTCGGAGGCGGGACGGAGCAGCGGACGGACGCCGGCGTCAGACGGCTTCCAGTTGACCCCACGGACCACCGCCGCCGGAATGCCGGTGGCCTTGCCCATCACCAGGTCGGCCGCGGCGGCGATCTCGTCGACGAGGGCGACTTCGCTCACTTCCAGCACCTTGCCGAATGTGTCGGTTTGGCCCCGCAGGTCGTCGATCGCCTCCATGCCTGCGACCCCGATCGCAACATCCACCAGTCCCCGCCGCCATGCCCGACCGAACGTGTCGGTGACGATGACGGCGATGCTGACACCGAAACGCTGCTGCAGCCGCAGTCGGATCCGGTTGGCGGAACGGTCAGGGTCTTCAGGAAGGAGCACCGCTCGTGCCGGGCCGGCGTTGGAGCGATCCACCCCGGCATTGGCGCAGATGAACCCGTGGCGGGTTTGGGCGATGACCAGCGGACCCCGTCGACGGATGATCCGTACGGCTTCGGCCTCCACCAGATGACGATGAGCGTCCGGCCCGTCGTCTGACAGTTCGACGACCCGACCCTCGGCCTTGGAGATCAGCTTGTGGGTCACCACCACCACATCGCCGTCGGCCAACACGATGACACCGGCGATCGCGTCACCGACCAGGGTGGCGACGTCGTCGCCGGGCTGGGCCTCGCCGATCCCCCCGACGGGGAGGATCGTCACAGCCACGAGACGATCTCGGTGGCGAGTCTGCGGGCGTGGGATTCTTCGACGATCAGCGTCTGCGAGGTGTGAACCGTCACGCCGGCCAGATCCCCGGCCCGGTCGGTGCGGTCGATGACGATGTCGGTGAGGAGCCCGTCGTAGGCGTCCACGATGCCGCGGGTGTCGGTCGAATAACCGAACATCGGCAGGAGGTCGGCAAGCGGACCTTTGATCGCCCGGCCGCCGATCAGCGGGCTCACCGCCAATACCCGCTTGCCTGCGATCGCCTCCCGGATGCCGGGGATGGCCAGGATCGGCCAGATCGACAGGATCGGATTGGACGGGCCGATCACGACCACATCGGCCCGCTCGCAAGCTTCGATCACCGCCGGTGACGGCCGGGCGGAGTCCGCTCCGTCGAACCGCACCCCGGTCACCGGCACTGCGTGTCGGCGGCGGACGAAGTAATCCTGGAAGTCGATCCAGGTTCCGTCCACCTGCAGCCGGGTGCGGATCATGTCGTCGGTTGCGGGGAGCACCGAGACGCCCACGCCGAAGGACTTGGTGATCTCCCCGGTGATCTGGGTGAGGGTCGCCCCTTCGGCGAGTCGGGTCGTTCGGTACAGGTTGAGGGCGAGGTCACGGTCGCCGAGGCGAAAGCTGGCATCGAGCGGAAAACGCCCCAGCTCGTCCATCACCGTCCAGGTCTCGTCGGTCCGCCCCCAACCCCGTTCGTCGGAGTGAACACCCGCCAGCGTGTAGGTCACCGTGTCGAGATCGGGGGAGACACACAGGCCGTAGATCCGGTCGTCGTCGGCGGTGTTGACCACCGCGGTTAGGTCCAGATCTTCGATCGTGGCGAGCCCGCGCAGCAGCCGGGCTCCTCCCACTCCGCCTGACAGTGCTGTGATTCGCATCCGCTGGATTGCCTCGTTGCCTCTCCGACGTTCACAATGGAGCTTCGATGTCCGAGCATCCCGACACCGGAGTCTCTCCGACCGCGCCCGATCACAAGATCCGGGTGGCGGTGCTCGCCGTCGACGACGCCGGGCTGGCCGCCACCTTGGTTGCGATCGAGAGACAAGTGTATGAGATCGCCGACGTCACCATCGTCGACCCCGACGGCGCCATCAGCGACCCGGGGGACGTTCCGGTGGTCGGCGAGTTCCCCGAGTTCGTGGCCAGTCTCGACCAGGACACCGACCTGGTGTGGATCGTGCATGGCGACGCCCGCCCCCGTCCCGATGCTCTCGGGGCGCTGGTGACCGAACTCGAACGCAACGACGCCTCCCTGGTCGGGTCGAAGATCATCGACGCCGTCAGCGAGGACCGGTTGGAGTCGGTGGGCTCGGCGACCGACGTGTTCGGCGAGCCCTACACCGGCCTCGACCCCGACGAAGTCGACCTCGAGCAGTACGACGTGGTTCGCGATGTGGCGTTCGTCTCGGCTGTGTCGATGCTGGTTCGCCGCGACCTGTTGCGCGGCCTGCGCGGTATCGACCCGCTGCTGCCTCCCGTGGCAGCCGGCATGGACTTCTCCCAGCGTGCCCGTGTCGCCGGAGGACGAGTCATGGTGGCTCCGTCGTCTGAAGTCCTCCACGAGCGGACCTGTCGGGACGATGTCGCCGGGTGGCGGGAATGGGCCGGACGAATGCGTTCGATGTTGAAGGCGTACCGGCTCATCACCCTCGCCTGGGTGGTCCCGATCGGCACCATGCTCGGTTTCCTCGACGGCGTTGCCCGACTGGTGCTCGGCACTGCCCGGCCGTTCGGCGACTTCTGGCGAGCGTTGGCTTGGAACCTGATCCACCTCCCCGGTTCGCTGACGGCCCGCAATTCGGTCCGGGCAGTGCGGCAGGTAGGCGACGAGGAGCTGTTCCGTTATCAGGTGTCCGGTTCGGTTCGGTTACGCAGCCTGGTCGCCGATGTCGGCGAACGTTTCGGTTGGGTGATCGACGACGAGCCCGGCATCGTCGAAGAGGATGACCTCGAGGACGAGGGGACGGCAGCAGGGCCGGTCGTGGCGGTGTTGGGCCTCGTCGTGGTGGCGCTCGCCACCCGCTCGTTCTGGGCGGGGACCCTTCCCCAGGCGGGATTCACCTTCCGGGTGTCGGACGTGGCGGTGGCGCTCGACGGGTTCGCCGGTGGCTGGAATCCCGCCGGCTTGGGCTCGTCGGAACCGATCCATCCGTCCGCTGCGTTCTTCGCCGCCTTCGAGTGGGTGTCGGGCGGATGGTCGGCCATTTTCCGGGTGGTGGTCGCCGGATTGTTGGTGAGCGCGTTCTTCGGTGCCGGGCGCCTTCTGAAAGAACTCGGCGTGGCCGGGCCCTCCAGACATCTGGCCGGTGTCGTGGCGGTGATCGGTGCGGGCACCGGGGCGTTTGCCACGGACGCCGATCTTGCCGGCTGGCTGGCGATCGGTCCGACCCTGGTGACCCTGGCGTTGGTAGCCATGCCCTGGCCGCCCACCTTGCGGACCAGGTTCGGCCGGGTGGGTCTGCTGGTGGTGGCGTCCGGGTCGGCGGCGATGCTGGCGCCGGGTTCGGTGCTGGTCATCTTCATGGTCGGTGTCCTGTTGTGGTGGTTGGTTCCCGGTCTCCGCATCGGCGTGGCCGCCCGTGGCCTGCTGGCGGCGGACATCGGTCTGCTGGTCGTAGCGCCGTACCTGGCTGCGGTCACCGCGGCAGAACTCACCGAGGCCGGCCCGGTCTACGACATTCGGCCGGGTTTCGTCCCTGCGGTCGGGTTGGCGGTCGCGGTGCTCGGAACCGTCGCCTTCGGTTCGTTGCGCCGCCAACGACTCGCCGCGGTCTCCGGCCTCCTGCTGGCGGTGGGGCTGTGGTACCCGACCGTCGAGGTCGCCCAAGGCGACCTGGGGGCCGCCGTCGCGTTGGCGACGGTGGTGGGCGTCGTCGTCGGCGTCGGGGCGGCGATCGGGTTCGAACGTGATCCGGCGCGCCCGGTGGTGGTGGGGCGCGCGGTGGCGACGCTGGCCGCGGCGTTCGTCGTCGTGGTCGGGCTGGCCCACGTCGTCAACGGAAGGGTCGGCTTCCCCGAGGATCAGTGGTCCGAGCGGCTCGCATTCACCACCAGTCTGGCCTCCGAGTCGGAGTCTGCCCGCGTGCTCGTCGTCGGGGATCCGTCACAGATCCCCGGGGAGTCCCGTTCCGCCGGTGGGTTCGATTACCGGCTGGTCCCGCTCTCCGGTCCAGGACTCGAGTCGGCCCGCCTCGGCGCGCCCCGTCTCGGTGACGAAGCCCTGGCAGGCCTGGTCGAGGCGATCGCCGGCGGAGAGCTCGTCCGCCCCGGCCAGGCGCTCGCCGAGTTCGGGGTCGGGTGGGTGGCGGTGGTCGACGATCCCGCGTTCACGGCGGCGATGGCCGCTCAAGTCGACATGGACGAGGTGGCGGTGAGCGAAGAGTTGACGGTGTTCGCCAACTCGGTCGAGGCTCCGCGTGCTGTCGACAGCGACGGCACGGTGTGGCTGGCGGAAGGGAACCGCCTCAGCGGGCCGGCAGGGCCGGGCACCGTGCGCATCGCCGACAACGCTTCACCTCGTTGGCAGCCCGATTGGGAACAGGACAACTGGGCCAACCGCGTGTCCGCCGAAACCGGCACAGCCGCCTACGAGCCCAATCCCTTACGCCGCATCCTGGGATGGATCTCGCTGGCTGTCATGGTTCTCGGAATCGTGGCGTCGCCGTTCGCCCGCCGGAGGTCGTCGTGAGCCGCATCGTCATTGTTGTCCTCGTTGCCGGCCTCCTCGTCGGAGGATGGCTGGTTTCTCCGGTCGTTCCCGCTCCCGTCGAAGAACCCGGGTTGGAGCCGGCCGCGGCGGCAGCCGCGGTTTGCCCGGTGCGCCTCGACCGCACTGCAGACGGAAAGCTGACGGTGGCGAGCACCGTGATCGAACCGTCCCGGGTCACGGTGAGCACCGGCGGTGCGGTGGCGACCGACCTGTCCGTTCCCGTCTCGGAGGCGGGAGGCGGTGCCGTCACGTTCGACGAGCTCACCGTGGGCGGTGCCGCCGGTGCGTTCGTCGAATACCCCTTTCCGGCCTCGGCCGCCGCCACCGTGTCCCGCGGTGAGGCAGGGGTGACTGGGGCGGCGTGCTCGACGCTGGTGCGGACGACGTCGCTGATCACCGGCGCGTCGACCCGTAACAGCGAGTCTCTCGAGCTGGTCCTAGTGAACCCGTACGGTTCGGATGCGGTGGTGGCGGTGGAGTCCGCCAGTGAGATCGGACCGGACTCGGCGGATGCGCTCGCCCAGGTGGTGGTGCCCGCCCGCTCCACTGTCACCCGCGACATCGCATCCCTGCTCCCGCTCCGCAATCGCCTCAGCTTCTTCCTCACCCCGGTGCGGGGTTTGGTACATGGCTTCGTCGAAGGCGGCGGACGCGGCGATCGAGTGGTGCTCGAATATGTCGAACCGCGCAGCGAATGGGTGACGCCGATCCCCCAGTTCGAGGGTTCGCCCACCAGTCTGGTCCTTTCGACCGCCTCGCCGGTGGAGGTGGTGTTCCGTCTCGACGGCTGGGTCGACGGGGAGTACGTCGAAGGGGTCCTGGCCGAGAGCATCCCTCCGAGAGGCCAGGTGGAGATCGCCCTGGCCGACCTGGAAATGACACTCGACATCGTGCGGGTGGCCGCCGACGGGCCGATCGGTGTCTCTGTGGTGACCGACGGCGAGACCGGACGAGCGGCCACGCCGGCCAACCCCGAAGCGTTGCTGGAATGGTTGATGCCCGGGCCTGGCAGTGTGGGATCGATGGCCTGGGTGGGCGTGACCGGCGAGACCGACGCGGTCGTCGAGTTCCTGTCCCTCGACCCGGCGGTCGAGTCGTTCACCGTGGAAGCGCCCGTGGGGAGGTTGATTGCGGTACCGCTCGACGGACAGCCCATCGGCTACACCCTGCGTTCCAACACCCCCATCACCGTGCTGTGGTCGGTCTCCGACGAGACCGGTCTCGGGCTGGGCACCCCGGTCGCCATTCCGGGTGGCGAGTGAACAACGACCTGGTCTTGCGACTCGGCCTGGTGTTCGGGGCAACCCTCCTCGCCCTTGGGACGGCGATGTTCCTTCGCCGCGGAAGGGCGGTCCGTCGACACCGCATCCAGTTGGATGACCTTCCCGCCGGGCTCTACCTGTTCACCTCGCGCGCCTGCAGCACCTGCCAGCGGATGCGGGAGCGTCTGTCCGGGCGGGCTGTCGTCGAAATCGAATACGAGGCCGGCGACGGCACGTTTCCGGCGACCGTCAAGCGAGTGCCTGCGGTCGCTTCGATCGCAGACGACGGTGCCGGATGGATCGCCTACGGGGCGGTGTCGACGGCTCGTCTCGACCGTTGGCTGGCCGACGGTCCTTGAACGCCGAACCGGCGGTCCCTACCGTTCGCCCATGCTCGTTTCCTGTGTTCGGTGTTCCGCACCTGCTGCGGCCGTGATGACGTTCGACTACGACGACCGGGCGGTGTGGCTGCTCGAGTTCGAAGCGGCTCCCGAACGGGGACGCGGATATTCGTTCTGCACCTCCCACGCCGACCGGCTGACCCCGCCGCTGGGTTGGACGTTGACCGACCGACGCAACGTCACACGCCTGTTCGCCACCCGGGACGAAGCCGCCTCGGCCTGAGCGCGAATTCCCGGCCTGTGTTGTGATGCGGGCCGTGGTCTGTACCATGCCATCCACGGGGATCGAGCGTGGAGAGGTTTGATGGACTGCCCAACCTGCGGTGCAGCCGACGTCATCGAAATCAGACACAAGCTGGAATCTGACATCGAGCTGTTCTTCTTCTCTTGCCACCGGTGCGAGGAGAAGTGGTGGGATCGCGACGGCAAGGTCGTAGAACTGCGAGAGGTGTTGGATCTCGCTCGCCGCGAGAACCGCTGATCTCCACGCTCTGACATGGCAGTCGCCGCACGTTCTCGCACCCGCTCGTGGGTGTGGGTTGGCATCGTCTCCGCTTCGTCGCTGCTCATCCTCGGCGTCCTCCAGCCCCAACTGCTGCTGGAAGCCAACACCCCGTCCGGTGGCGACATGGGCGCCCACGTGTTCGGCCCCGCCTACCTGCGAGATGTCCTCCTGCCCAGCGGGCGACTGATGGGTTGGTCCCAGGACTGGTTCGCCGGGTTCCCGGTCTTCTACTTCTACTTCCCCCTGCCGTCCCTGGTAATCGTCTTCCTCGATCTGTTCCTCCCCTACGGGACGGCTTTCAAGCTGGTCACGGTCATGGGATTGGTCGGATTGCCGCCCGCGGTGGCGTTCATGACTCGCTCGTTCGGATTCTCGCGGGCCTTGGCGGCGGTGACGGCAGCCGGTGCAGTCGCCTTCGTGCTGTTGGAGAGTTACAGCATCTACGGCGGCAACATCGCATCGTCGTTGGCCGGCGAGTTCTCCTACTCGTGGTCGTTCACGCTCGGGATGGTCTACCTGGGGTATCTGATGCGGGTAGCCGACGGCGAACGGACGGCGATTCCCCGGGCGGCGATCTTCTTCGCGCTGACCGCACTCAGTCACGTTCTCACGACCCTGGTGCTGGTACTTGCTTCCCTTCCGCTGTTGCTGCGCAAAAAGCTCGACCGGTCGGCGGCGATCGTCGTCTGGGGGTGGGCGTTCGCCCTGTCCGGGTTCTGGGCGCTTCCTCTGCTGTTGCGCATCTCGCACAGTTCCGACATGGCGTGGACTCCGCTGAGCCGTTGGGAGGAAGTGTTCCCTATCGAACTCTGGCTGCTCATTCCCATCGCCGCAGCGGGGGCAGTGTGGGCGATCCGACGGACGCACCGGGTGATGCCGCTGATCGGGGCGATGCTCCTTCCCATCGTCTACTACCCGCTTCCGCTGGTGCTGCCGTCGCTCGCTCCGGACCTGTTCGGCGACGGACGCTTCAAACTGTGGAACGGGAGGCTGCTTCCCTACTGGTACTTCGGAGTGGTCTTCTTCGCTGCGTTGGCTGTAGGGGCGGGAGTGCTGCAGGCGAGTCGACGCCTGCCGGACCGTCTCTCACCATGGTGGCTGCGGGGCTTCATCGTGATCGCGGCGGTGGTCGGGGTCATGGTCGTCGTCGGAACCGACCTCCCCGCCTACGCCTGGATGGCGGTGGCGGCCACCGGGGCGGTGGCGCTGGGTGCCAGCTTCCTCGCCAACACCGAACTCTCCACCCGAGCGCTGTTGACTGGCGTGGCAGCGACAGTGCTGGCGCTCGGCGCGCTGGCCGGGGTGTCGTTCGTGGACGGGTGGGCCAGGTGGAACTACTCGGGATACGAAGGCAAGGAGGTGTACCCGGAGTACGCCGCGCTCATGCAGACCGTGGACCAACTGCCACCGGGGCGGATCCTGTGGGAAGCCAACAGTGGCCTGAACGCCTACGGCACCCCGATGGCACTCATGCTCTTCCCGTATTGGACCGAGGGTTCGCACACGTCGATGGAAGGGCTGTACTTCGAGTCGTCCCTCACCACCCCGTTCCATTTCATCACCGCCGGTGAAATGTCGTTCAAGCCCTCCAACCCGATTCCCGGGTTGCCGTACTCGAACTTCGACTTCGATCGGGGTCTGGCGCATCTCCGTCATTTCGCGGTCGACTACTACGTGACATACACCCCCGAGGCACGGGAGAAGGCCGAGGAACATCCCGACCTCGAACAGGTGGCCGTGTCCGAACCGTTCGCGGTGTTCCAGGTTCCCGACAGCCCCCTGGTGGAAGTCGCCCGCTTCCAGCCTGCGGTCTACGACCCGGCCTTGGCGGTGGACGGTGCAGGACCGGGATACGAGGAAGTCATCCTCGACTGGTTCTCCGAGCCTGAGCTCCTCGATCGGTGGCTGGCAGCAGACGGCCCCTCCGACTGGCCCCGCGTCGGACCCTCGATCGGAATGGCGTTGGAGCAAGCCGCACCGCTTCCCGCCGGCACGGTCACCGACATCGAGGTGGACGACCATTCGGTGTCGTTCACCACCGGTGCGGTTGGTGTACCGCACCTGGTGAAGGTCTCCTACTTCCCGAACTGGGTCGCCGAAGGGGCAGAAGGGCCATGGCTGGCGGCACCATCGTTGATGGTGGTGATCCCCACCAGTGAAGAAGTCACCCTCGAGTTCCGCAACCGCTCCGCCGAATGGGTTGGCTGGCTCCTCACCGCAGCGGGTATCGCGGCGATCGTGTTCCGTCGCCGACTACTGGCGGGCCTGACCGTTGGACAGCGTCCCGTAGCGGGGTCAGGACGACAGCAGACGGCGGATTCGCCACAGCCCGCGCAGGGTGCGCGGTACGCGCCGGAAGAGTGACGAGCGCGCTTCGCGCAGTTCTTCGACCACCACCGGAACCTCTTCGATCCGACAGCCGCCGCGTTCGGCCCGAAGAACCAGTTCGGTGTCGAAGAGGTCGGTCCGACTCACGGTGATCGGCACATACGTTTCGATCACCGGGCGACGGAACCCTTTCATGCCGTGAGTGTCAGACACCCGGCTGGCGAACATCGCCCGCAAGATCAGGTTGAAGACGGCGGTGGCCAGGCGCCGAACCAGCGGACGACGATCGTCCGAGCCGGGATCGCGTTTCGAGCCGATGACGATGTCGGCGTCACTGTCCAGCACCGCTCGGAAGAAGTCGGCGGAGAAGTAGTCGATGTCGACGTTCACGACCCATTCGCCGGAGGCGAGTTCGAAGCCGGTCTTCATCGCCTCGCCGTAATCCGGCCGGGGGAGCTGAATCACACGCACCGCGGTTCCACCCAACTCGGTCGCCAGCGCCGCGGTCCCGTCGGTGGACCCGTTCTCCATGACCAGGATCTCGCCGTCGGCGCTGACCGAACGCACGGCATCGATCAGGGCGGGCAGTGCGTAGGCGAGGAATCCCGCTTCGTTGTGGACCGGTACGACGACCGAGAGGACAGGCATGCGGTCGGCGAGTGTAGGGGTGGGTCCTAGCATCGGCGGCGTGGCTGACTCATCGGCGGTGTTCAAGGCCTACGACATCCGTGGTCGAACCGACACCGGGGAGCTGAACGTCGACCTCGCCCGGCGGATCGGAGCGGCCTTCGGCCAAATCGTCGAAGAGTCGACGGTGGCAGTCGGACGTGACTGCCGGCTGTCCTCGCCGTCGCTCGCCGAGGCCTTGACCGAAGGCATCCGCTCGACCGGCCGGGACGTGCTCGACCTGGGGGAGGTGGCCACCGACGTCGTCTACTACGTCGCAGGCAGTCGCGGGGTGGCCGGGGCGATGGTCACCGCCTCGCACAACCCCGGCAACTACAACGGGATCAAGCTGTGCCGGGCCGGCGCGGTCCCGGTCGGATCCGACACCGGATTGGCCGACATCCAACGGCTGGTGTCAGCGCCACAACCGTCGTCCAGGGTCCAGGGCGGTCTCGCTTCCCTCGACCCGCTTCCCGGTTACGTGGACCACCTTTTCGGGATCGTCGACCCGACCGCCATCGGTTCCTTGCGAGTGGCGGTCGACGGTGGCAACGGAATGGCCGGTGTGGTGCTGGAACGGGTCTTCGAACGGATCCCGGCCCAGCTCATCGGTCTCTACCTGGAACCCGACGGCACCTTTCCCAACCATCCGGCCGATCCGCTCCAGCCGGAGAACCTGGAGGACCTTGCTGCGTTGATCGGTCGGGAGCACCCCGACCTCGGCGTGGCGTTCGACGGCGACGCCGACCGTGCTTTCTTCCTCGACGAGCATGCCAGCCCCCTTTCAGGTTCGACCACTACCGCACTGATCGCCCGCTGGTTCCTCTCGCGGGAGCCGGGGGCGGCGATCGTCCACAACCTGATCACCTCCCGGTCGGTCCCCGAAGTGGTTCGAGAGCATGGCGGGGCGCCGATTCGCACCCGGGTAGGCCACTCCTACATCAAGAAAGTGATGGCCGAGACGGATGCGGTGTTCGGCGGCGAGCACTCCGGTCACTACTACTTCCGGGACAACTACCGGGCCGACTCGGGGATGCTGGCGATGCTCGTCCTGTTGCAGGTACTCACCGAATCGGGCGGGCCGCTGTCCGAACTTCGTCGTGATGTCGAACGATATGTCGCATCCGGAGAGATCAACATCGGGGTGGAAGACCGCCAGGCCGCCCTGGAGGCCGCCGCCCAGGCGTTCGCCGGTCATGCCATCGACCGCACCGACGGCATCACCGTGGACCTGGGCGCCTCGTGGTTCAATCTGCGGCCGTCCAACACCGAACCGTACGTGCGTCTGAACGTCGAAGGGCCGGATCGGGCCGAAGTCGACTCGCTCATCGAGCGCGTCCGTGGCATCGTCCTCTCATCATGACGCTCATCGCTCCCGAACTGCTCGAGATCCTCCGATGCCCGGTCGACTACACCAACCTCCACGAGGTTGTGGAGGAGTCGGTGTTGCGCTGTGAAGCCGAAACCGTCCACACCTATCCGGTTCGTGACGGCATTCCGGACATGATTCCGCCCGATCAAGAGGTTTGACCATGCAATACGACATCGCCACTCCCACCCTCTCCGAGGAGGGTGCCCGACGGCTCGCCTGGGCGGGTCGTCGGATGCCAGTGATCGACACGATTCGGGAACGCTTCCGGGAAGAGAGCCCCCTGGCCGGTCTCACCATCGCCGCCTGCCTCCACGTCACCGCCGAGACGGCCAACCTGATGCTGGCGTTGCGGGACGGCGGGGCCAAACCGATCCTGTGTGCCTCCAACCCGCTCTCCACGCAGGACGACATCGCCGCTGCCCTCGTCGCCGAGGGCATCCCGGTCTTCGCCATCCGCGGCGAGAACAACGAGACCTACTACCAGCACATCCACGCCGCGCTCGATATGGAACCGGACATCACGATGGACGACGGTGCCGACCTCGCCACGATCCTCCACACCGACCGGACCGAGCTGAACCCGATCGGTTCCACCGAGGAAACCACCACCGGGGTGATCCGACTGCGAGCCATGCAGGAGGATGGGACGTTGCGTCTCCCCGTGGTCGCCGTCAACGACTCGGACACCAAGCACCTGTTCGACAACCGCTATGGCACCGGTCAATCCGCCATGGACGGGATCATCCGCGCCTCCAACGTACTGATCGCCGGTCTCAACGTGGTGGTCGTCGGGTATGGCGACTGCGGTAGGGGAGTGGCCGACCGTGCTCGTGGGATGGGTGCGCATGTGATCGTGGTCGAGGTTGACCCGGTGCGGGCAGTGTCGGCAGCCATGGACGGGCACCGGGTGCTGAAGGCCGCCGACGCAGCCGAGATCGGTCACATCTTCATCACCGTCACCGGCAACAAGCACGTGCTGCGCCGGGAGCACTTCGAGGTGATGCGCGATGGCGCGATCCTCGCCAACGCCGGTCACTTCGACATCGAACTGGAACTCACCGCCCTCAGGGAGATGGCGACGGTGGTGCGTCCGATCCGCCGCAACCTCGACGAGTACGAGATGGCCGACGGCCGCAGGCTGCTGCTGGCAGCCGAAGGACGGCTGGTGAATCTGGGCGCAGCCGAAGGACACCCGGCCGACGTGATGGACCTGTCGTTCGCCAACCAGGCGATGGCGGCCGAATGGCTGGCGAAGAACGCCGGAACGCTCGAACCGAAGATCTACACGCTGCCCAAGGAGATCGACGCCCAGGTGGCCCGTATCAAGCTGGAGGCTCTCGGTGGCGGCATCGACACGCTCACCGACGAGCAAGTGGACTATCTGAGCGGCTGGAAGGTCGGCACCTGATCTGTCACATCTCTCCGATACATCGGAGGGATGTGGTGTCTTGCCTGTCGCCGTCCCGGCCCCGACGTGTGTGGTCGCTGCCGGGCGGACATCCAACCGGTTGTCCCGTCTGCCACGCCAGGCGGAATCCCTGTGTGGTCGTGGGCTCGCCACGACGGGGCGGCGCGGGTGCTGGTGCGCCGACTCAAATACGACGCGGTCCCAGGGGTGGCACGGCTGATCGCCACCGAGTTGGTCGAGGCGGTTCCCTCCGAAGCGAAGTGCCTCGTTCCGGTTGCGAGGACGCTGGCCCGACGGATCCGATACGGGATCGACCCGGCCGCGGTTCTGGCCACGGCGCTGTCGGGGCACTGCGGCCTGCCGGTCGTTCACGTCCTCGCAGCCCCGGTGTGGGTGCCGGCCAACGCCGGGGCCGGTCGGGCACAGCGGCGGGCTGTGGATTTTCAGACGAGGCGGACGGTGCACGGTGCAGTCCTCGTCGACGACGTGGCGACCACCGGGACCACCCTGGATGCCGCCGGTCGAGCGCTGGGAGGAGCGATCGGTGCGCTGACCGCTACACGCGCGCTCTGAATGACTAGTCTGCGCGCGGGGCCATCAGGAGGTTTCTTTGGACATCCGCGTCCATGCACGGGGGACAGATCTCGATCCGACGTTCCGCAGCCTGGTCGAAGACAAGCTGCAGAAGGCGGCCAAAGTCTTCGATCATGCCGGTGACGTCGACGTCGAACTGACCGAAGAACACAACCCGCGCCGCAGCGACGACAAGTTCCGGCTGGAACTCACGTCGCTCACCGGGGGGAGGGTCCTACGGATCGAAGCATCCGCCCCCACCCCCGACGCCGCTCTGGACGATGCCGTCGACCGGTTCACCCGGACCATGCGAAGGCACAAGGAGCGGGTCATCGACAGCCATCGCCGCAAGGAGAGCAACGACTTCGGCGACGACGGTGGACGGAGTGAAGAACCCGAGGTGGTACGGCTCAAGCAATTCGTCATGAAGCCGATGACTCTGGAAGAAGCGTCCCTGCAGATGGACCTTCTCGGCCATGACTTCTTCTTCTTCCATCACGCCGCCACCGACAAGAACAGTGTCCTCTACCGCCGGAAAGACGGACGGCTGGGACTGATCGAGCCCGCATGAGCACACCCACAATCGTCATCGTCGACGACGCCCCCCTGATCCAGGCGGGTCTGGCGGCGGCATTGCAGGCCGAAGGTTTTTCGATCGTTGGTCAGGCGTCGGATGCCATGACGGCGGTGTCGATGGCACGGGATCTCAAGCCGAACATCGTCCTGCTGGATGTGCTGATGCCGGGGATCTCCGGCCTCGAAGTGGTTTCGAAGATCCGCGACGCATCCTCCAAGACTGCGGTTGTGCTGCTGACGTCGTCGGAGTCGGGGGAGGATCTGCTCAAGGCCATCAAAGGCGGAGCCCGTGGGTACATCACCAAGACCACACCGATGCCGGAACTCGTCGCCCGGCTGCGCGATGTGCTCGAGGGTGGTGCGGTGGTCTCGCCGGCGATGGGCGGCAAGCTGTTCGACACCGTGGCTCAGCTCTTGAAGCACCGGGACGTCAACACCTCGCGGCGGCCCGCCCTGACCGGACGGGAACTGGAGATCCTGGAAGCGATCGCCGACGGCCACACCTCGAAGGAGATCGGGGAGAAGCTCTACATCTCCGAGAACACCGTCAAGAACCACGTCCGCAACATCCTCGACAAACTCGGCCTCCGTTCCCGCAACGAAGCCGTCATGTACGCCATCCGCGAAGAACTCATAAGGGTGGACTGAGTCCCTCCAGCGAAGCGTTGGGGGATGTGAGCGAAGATTTCTGTCCCCCCGGAGCGAAGCGACGTTGGGGGACAGGTCCGCCTCTGGCGGACCAGGGGGTTCTGCGAGCGGAGCGAGCTCGTTGGTCCACTCTGATTCGCGACAACCCCCCCCCTCTGCCTCCAGCGTCGCTGGCGCTCCTGGGGGAGAGATTGGGCCGGGCGAGGGGGGATGTGAGCGAAGATTTCTGTCCCCCCAGGAGCGAAGCGACGTTGGGGGGACCGAAGGGACGCGAAGCGGACCTTCGAGGGGGGATGTGAGCGAAGCGAACTCGTGGACCACCGATGAGACGGGTACGCGCGAAACCCCGACCACACCGACATGGATACGGCCCATCGCAATGCGAGATTGCCTGCACAACCCGATAACCTGAGGCCCTCATGTCTCTCTTCTCCAAGCTGCTTCGCGCGGGAGAAGGTCGTCCGCTGAAGGAGTTGCAGCAGTTGGCTGCAGCGATCAACGACGTCGAGCCCCGCTTCGAAGCGCTCACCGACGAACAACTCCGCCAGAACACGGTGGACTTCAAGAACCGAGTCGCCAACGGCGAGTCGCTCGACGATCTGATGATCGAGGCGTTCGCCACCGTCCGTGAGGCCGCTAAACGGGTGCTGGGTCAGCGTCACTACGACGTCCAGCTCATCGGCGGTGGTGCCCTGCATCGGGGCATGGTCGCCGAGATGAAGACCGGTGAAGGCAAGACCCTCGTCTCGACCCTTGCCGCCTACCTGAACGCGCTGGAAGGCAAGGGCGTCCACATGGTCACCACCAACGACTATCTGGCGAGTCGTGACGCCCAATGGATGGGTGGCATCTACCGCTTCCTCGGGCTGAGCGTCGGAGTGGTGCAGGCCGGGATGACCCCAGAGCAGCGTCGACCGGCCTATCAGGCCGACATCACCTACGGGACGAACAACGAGTTCGGCTTCGACTACCTGCGCGACAACATGGCGATGCGGGTTTCGGACATGGTGCAGCGGGGCCACCACTACGCCATCGTCGACGAGGTCGACTCAATCCTCATCGACGAGGCCCGTACCCCGCTGATCATCTCGGGCCGGGTCGCCGACAACGCCAAGTGGTACAAGGAGTTCGCCCGGATCGCACAGCGCATGCGCAAAGGCGAGCACTACGAGGTGGATGAGGCCAAGCGTCAGGTGCTGGTCACCGAGGAAGGTGTCGCCCGGGTGGAGGAGATCCTCGGGATCGAAAACCTCTACGACCATGCCGCCGTCGACCTGGTGCACCACATGGAGTCGGCGTTGCGGGCCAAAGAGTTGTATCACCGTGACGTCGAATACCTGGTCGACCGTGGCGAGGTGAAGATCGTCGACGAGTTCACCGGTCGGGTGTTGGAGGGTCGCCGCTACTCCGAGGGCCTGCACCAGGCCATCGAGGCGAAAGAGGGGGTGGCGATCAAAGACGAGAACCAGACGCTTGCCACCATCACCCTGCAGAACTACTTCCGCCTGTACGACAAGCTCGCCGGAATGACCGGTACCGCCGAGACGGAGGCGGCCGAGCTGGCACAGATCTACAACGTCCAGGTGCTGGTGATCCCCACCAACCGCCCGATCGTCCGTATCGATCAGGACGACCTCGTCTACAAGACCGAGGAAGCCAAGTTCAATGCGGTGGTCGACGATGTCGCCCAACGCCATGAACGGGGCCAGCCGGTGCTGTTGGGCACGGTTTCGATCGAGAAGTCCGAACGGTTGTCTGCGGCCTTCACCAAGCGCGGCATCCCACACGACGTCCTCAACGCCAAGGCGCACGCCCGGGAGGCGGACATCATCGCCCAGGCAGGGCGTCCGGGGGCAGTGACCGTCGCCACCAACATGGCGGGTCGTGGTGTCGACATCATGTTGGGCGGCAACCCCGAAGGTGCAGCGATCATCGACCTGAAGAGACAGGGTCTGCAGCGAGGCGACGAAGGTTTCGAGGAGAACCTGGAGGAACTCACCAAGAAGTACGCCGCCGAATTCGCTACCGCCAAGGAGCAGGTGAAAGAGGCCGGCGGTCTGTACGTGGTGGGCACCGAACGCCACGAGTCTCGCCGGATCGACAACCAGCTTCGAGGTCGGTCGGGTCGGCAGGGTGACCCGGGCGAAACCCGGTTCTACCTGTCGTTGGAGGACGACTTGATGCGCCGTTTCCGCGGTGAGCAGGTGGCGGCGATCATGGAGCGGCTCAACATCCCCGACGACCAGCCGATCGAAGCGGCGATGGTCAACAAGGCGGTGGAGCGGGCTCAGCGTCAGGTCGAGTCCCAGAACTTCGAAATCCGCAAGAACGTGCTCAAGTACGACGAGGTGATGAACCGCCAGCGCGAGGTCATCTACCGCTGGCGTTCCGGCATCTTGCACGGTGAACTCACCGACGAGCTGGTCACCGAATGGACCGAGAAGGTCCTGGAGGACACGGTGGTCTCGGCGTTGGGTGAGAGCACGGCCCCATCGGACTGGGATTGGGAGGAACTCGCCAAGGAACTGGCGATCTTCCACGAGGACTTCGACATCGGTCCCCACCGTTTCGAAGGCTCGGTGACCCTGGAGTCGGTGGTCGAGTTGGTGCTGGACGAGGCTCGGGAGATCTATGCGGGTCGTGAGAAAGAACTCGGCCCGGAAGTGCTCCGTCAGGTGGAGCGGCAGGTGATGCTGCAGCTGATCGACAACAAATGGCGGGAACACCTCGCCGAGATGGACTATCTGCGGGCAGGTATCGGGTTGCGGGCTATGGGCCAGCGCGACCCCCTCAGCGAGTATCAGCGCGAAGGCTTCGAGATGTTCACCGAAGTGGTCGAATCGGTGAAGCGTGACGCAGTGCGCTACCTGTTCCGGGTCCAGCTTGCCCAGCCGGCCAAAGAGCCGCAGCGCTCCGCCCAGCCGGTGCCCAACCAGCAGCGGGGTCCGCAGAAGCCGGTCACGACCGGTGACAAGATCGGCCGCAACGAGCCATGCCCCTGCGGTTCCGGCAAGAAGTACAAGCGCTGTCACGGCGCCAACACCTGAACTCCTCGCCGGTAGCCTCTTCCTCTCCCATGCCCGACTCGAACGACATCGCCGCTCTCCGCGACCGCCTCCTCGAAGCCAGGGGGTTCCTTTGACCTGGATCAGAAGACTGCCGAACTGGACGAGCTGCGTGAGCGGGTAGCCGAACCCGACTTCTGGAACGATCCCGACCGTGCCCGGGTGGTGTCCCAGAAGTTGAACCGGTACGAGTCGTTGTTCTCGCTGGTGGGAGAACTCGAACAAGCTCTGGACGACGCCGAACTCCTAGTCGAGTTCGGGGATGCAGATTCCCTGGCCGAGGCCACCCAGGCGTTGGAACGGGTCGGCAGGGAACTCGACCGGCTGGAACTCGAATCGTTGTATTTCGGGGAGTACGACGAGCATCCGGCGATCCTCACCGTCTATGCCGGGGCCGGAGGCGTCGACGCTCAGGACTGGGCCGACATGCTGCTGCGCATGTACGAGCGGTACCTCACCGACAAGGGCTATTCGGTGTCCCGTGACGAGTATCTCGTAGGCGAGGAGGCGGGGATCCGGTCGGCGACGATCACCGTCCGGGGGGACCGCGCCTATGGAAACCTGGAAGGGGAACGAGGAACTCACCGCCTGGTGCGCATCAGTCCGTTCGATTCCCAGGCCCGCCGGCACACGGCCTTTGCCGGGGTGGACGTGATCCCCGACCTGGGTGACGAGGACATCGCCATCGAGATCAACCCCGACGAGTTGCGCATCGACACGTACCGGTCGCAAGGGGCAGGTGGACAGCACGTCAACACCACCGATTCGGCGGTACGCATCACTCACCTTCCCACCGGGCTGGTGGCGTCCTGTCAGAACGAGCGGTCCCAGCTCCAGAACCGGGAACGGGCCATGACGATGTTGAAGGCCAAGCTGCTGGTGCTGAAACAGCAGGAGCAGGCTGCCCAGCTCGACGAGATCCGGGGCGAGAACGTGGAAGCCGGTTGGGGACGCCAGATCCGCTCGTATGTCCTTCAGCCGTATCAGATGGTCAAGGACCTGCGCACCGACGTGGAACTCGGCAACGTGGACGCAGTGTTGGACGGCGATCTCGACGAACTGGTCGAGGGCTACCTCCGCTGGCGCCGCGCCGAACATGAACGTCGCACCACCGCCTGAGTGGACGCAACCGACGAACGCCGAGTTCGTTTCGTCGTGCCGGGCAAGATCGGGAAAACTGTGGGTCGCTGGTAGCCTTGCCCGACAGGTTTCCCCATCCGATACGCGGCCAACTTCGGCGCGCGAAGGAATGCCCCCGTGATACGACTGCAGAACGTCACCAAGGTCTACGAAGGTGGCACCGTCGCAGCACGCGACGTCGATCTCGACATCCAACGCGGCGAGTTCGTCTTCCTGGTCGGACCCTCCGGGTCGGGCAAGTCGACGCTGATCCGGCTGATGCTCCGTCAGGAGCCGGTCACCCGCGGCACCATATGGGTCGCCGGTAAGGACATCACCACCCTGCCACGGTGGAAGATCCCGTTTCTGCGTCGTTCGATCGGCACCGTCTTCCAGGACTTCAAGCTCCTCCCCAACAAGACCGTCGCCGAGAACGTCGCCTTCACCCTCGAAGTACTCGGCCGCCCACGGTCGGTGATCAAGCCCCAAGTCGACCAGGTGCTCGATCTGGTGGGTCTGGCGGACAAGGCCGACCGCTATCCGAAACAGCTCTCCGGTGGCGAACAGCAGCGTGTGTCGGTCGCCCGTGCCTTCGTCAACCGCCCGCCGATCCTCCTCGCCGACGAGCCGACCGGAAACCTGGATCCCGCCACTTCGGTGGGGATCATGAAGCTGTTGGACCGGATCAACCGGACCGGCACGACCATCGTCATGGCCACCCACGACCATGCCATCGTCGATGCCATGCAGCGGCGGGTGGTGGCCATCGAAGCAGGCCAGATCATGCGCGACGACCGGTCCGGCCGCTACGAATCGGCCATGCGGGCCACCACCGAGATCCCGGTGGCCGAGGGTCTCGACGCCGAATCCGAATATCAGGAACTCGCCGCCACCGTGGAGGCCAGGGAGATGGCCGAGGACGGTGCCGAAGCCGTTGCCGTCGACACCGAAGGCGCCGAAGAATGAGCCGTCTCGCCTTCCTCGCCCGTGAGGCCTTCATCAATCTGCGGCGCAACGCCCTGGTGGTGACCGGCGCGGTGCTCGCCGTGTTCATCTCGCTGTCGCTCGCCTTCGGTGCGCTGGTACTCAACGAACTGCTGCGGATCAACACCCTGGCGTGGCAGGAAGGAACCCATGTCGTGGCCTTCCTCAACGACCCCGAACAGGGTGGGCTCGACGCCGCCGGACAACGAGCGCTGATGGCCGAGATCCAGGCCTGGGAGCAGGTCGAGAACATCCGATACGTCGACAAGGCGGAAGCTTTCGTCGAATTCCAGACCCTGTTCTCGGATCGCCCGGACTTCGTCGAGTCGATCGACCCGTCGATCCTGCCTGCCAGCTACCGCATCGAACTGACCGACATCGAGCTGTACCGAGACGTGGTTTTCCAACTTCGTGCCCTTCCGGCAGTGCGTGAGGTGCGTTCCTTCGGCGAGCAGATCGATCAGCTTTCCAGCCTCAGCAACGTTCTCAACGTGCTCGGTCTGGGGTTGGCGTTCGTGCTCGGTGGTTCTGCAGTCATCCTGATCGCGAATACCATTCGTATGGCGATCTACGCGCGCCGGGACGAGGTGTCGATCATGAAGCTCGTCGGAGCTTCCAACTGGTTCATTCGGGTGCCGTTCCTCTTGGAAGGCCTCATCGAGGGCATCCTCGGTGCCGGCCTGGCGGTGCTCACCGTCTGGGTGGCCTCCCAGAACCTCGCCGGTATCGGCGACTCGATCCAGCTTCTGCGATTCAACATCGAGGATGCGTTCTTCCTGCGCTGGGGGATCCTCCTCGTTCTGTTCGGGGCAGCCGCAGGCGTGCTCGGTTCGCTCGTCGGACTGAGCAAGTACCTGCGGGAAGCGGAGACCAAGCCCGCGTCGACATGAAGCGCCATCTGACCGTCGGTCTGGCCGCGCTCGTGATGCTGTCGTTGGTGGCGCCTGCCGCCGCACACGACCCTTCCGAAGAGTTGGAGGAGGTCCAGAACGAGATCGCCGCCCTCACCTCGCAGATCAACACCGCCCGCGCCGAGAGCCGTCGGGTAGGCGAAGATCTCGCCGTCGCTCAGGCTCGCCTTGCAGAAGTCCAGGACACGCTCGGGGTCGCCGAAGCCAACCTGGCCGCCAAACAGGCCGAGGTGGCTGCCCAGGAACAGCGGGTGGCCGAACTCGAAACCCAGTTGCGGGCGATCGAGCTGCAGCTGTTGGAAACCACCCAGGCGATCGACGAAACCTCCCGGACGCTCGCCGCCCAGGCAGTCGAGATGTACATGAATGCGGCTATGCCGGTCGGCACGATGGTGTTGGGGTTCGATTCGATGAGCGAGTTGGCGGTCGGATGGACCTACGCCGACGGCATCAGCGCCAAGTCCGAAGACCTGCTGGACACCTTCGAGTTCCTGCGGGTGGAAGAGGACCGCCAACGTGCCCAGATCGAGGAGAGCCGTGCCGAGGCCGAAACGATCCTGGCCGGGCTCGACGCCGAGAAGGCCGAGTTGGAGGCAGAGCTCGTAAGAGTCGAGACACTTCGAGAAGAGGCAGAAGCCGAACTCGCCGAGGTGCAGGGTTTGCTGTCACGGATCCGGGGTGAGATTTCCGCAGCCGAGCAGCACAAGGACGGGCTGGAAGCCGACCTCGCCCGGATGCAAGCCGAGATCGCCGCCGCCCAACAGCAGGGTGGGGAAGCGCCGGGAAGACTCCGCATGCCGGTGAACGGTTGGATCAGCTCGTACTACGGATGGCGGGTGCATCCGATTTTCGGCACCCGACGGATGCATACTGGCATCGACCTCGCCGCCATCGGCGGTACGCCGATCTACGCGGCCGAAGCGGGCACGGTCATCATCGCCGGGCTCCGAGGCGGGTATGGGAATGCGGTCGTCATCGACCATGGCGGCGGCCTCGCCACCCTGTACGCCCACCAGTCGCGGATCACCGTGTCGGTGGGTGAACAGGTGTCGGCGGGGGAGCGGATCGGTTTCGTCGGCTGCACGGGCTATTGCACCGGCGACCATCTGCACTTCGAGGTCCACATCAACGGCAAGCACACCGACCCTCTCCCGTATCTCCGTGGCTGACAAGAAAAAGCCCGGGGGGCTGAAGGTGGTGGCGACCAACCGCAAGGCACGTCACGACTACGAGATCGTCGACACCTTCGAGGCGGGTCTCGTGTTGCGCGGCTCGGAGGTCAAGAGCCTGCGCGAGGGCAAGGCGACGATCAAGGATTCGTTCGCCCACGTAAAAGACGGCGAAGTGTTCCTGGTGGGGCTGTACATCGGGCCCCACGGGTTCTCCCGCGACGGCGGGCATGCCCCGGAGCGAACCCGGAAGCTGCTCCTGCACCGCCGGGAGATCGACCGCATCGCCGGCAAGCTGGCCGAACGTGGTTTGACCCTGGTGCCGCTCCAGATCTACTTCAAGGACGGCAAGGCCAAGTTGGAACTCGGTCTGGGACGTGGCAAGACGACGGTCGACAAGCGGCACTCGCTGAAGGAGAAGGAGCAGAAGCGGGAGATCGAGCGAGCGTTCCGACGGCGGACGTGACGCGAGAGAGGCGGACCCAAGCGCGGCCCGCCTCTCTCAGTTGCACTGTGTTGTGTTGGTCAGTCGTCCTCGCCGGCATCGCCGGGACGTAGGGTCTCGTCTCCGTCGGGACCTGCCCACGGGGGCTTGCCTTCACCGACTGATGCGGGCTTCCCGGCCCATGGCGGGGGACCGTCGCCTTCGGCTTCGACTTCGGTGTCGCCGTTCTTGTTGAAGGCGCAGAAGGTCTCTGCCTCGATCAGCAGTTCGTCACCGGTGGTCGTGGACTCGGGCTTCCCCCAGTCCGACTGGGCGATGTAGCGGACGAGGCATCCCTTGCCTTCGCCTTCGTATGCTTCGGCGAACGCGGAGACGAACGAACCATGGTTGTACTCGCCTGCTTCGTTCGGCTCTACTTCGATCGACGTCCAGAACCCCTCGTCCGTGAATTCCGGTAGGTCGTCATCGAGGAGTGTGGCGCATTCCTCGGCCTCGGTCTCGTCCTCGGCGTTGAGGTTGCAGACGTGGTACTTGATGTAGGTCGTCTCGTCCTCGACGGAGATGTCGGCCACGAACACGGTGTTCGCCTCCGGCGTTTCGTCCTCCTGGGCGAGGCCCACGGCTGAGGTTCCCCCGAACATCACTGCCAGCACGGTGACGAGGAAGATCATTCTCTTCTTCACGTGCCCTCCTTTTGCCTTGCGTATGCAGTTCACTCTGCGTGATGTGAGTCCACTGTGCGTGGTCATCGTTACACAGTTTTCTGGTTCCGGTAGTCCAGTCTTCGCAAGTAGACTGGTGTTACCCAATTGGGGGTGTACTGGTTTCGACGTTGAGTGTCGAAGCGACGGAAGCGAGCCGGGGATGGTCGGAGCCTCGTCAACAAACCGCCAACCAACCAACAAGTGCCGAAGATTCCTTCGCACTGCAGGCCGCCTGAACTAATCAGGTAATCCTGCCGTCTGACCGGAGGGCGCCCGCCCCGCCGGACCCAGGCGTCGTAATGCGGGACGCCGCCGCCGGGGGCCGGGACCGGCGGCGAAAGACGATTCCGGCTTGGGTGATCGGGTACGAGCCATCGGCGTCCGATCCACCGACAGCTCGCTGATGGCTGCGCTCGGAGATGCCGGCGCGGAAGACTCAGCGGACCGGGGTTCAACTCCCCGCACCTCCACA
>JBKHXZ010000234.1:0-4667 GCA_046565785.1 Acidimicrobiia bacterium | reverse complement strand
GCTCACGGCGGAAGAGACACTGCTCCGTTTCCTCGCCGCCCGCCGGGCAGTTTTGGTGATGGACAACTGCGAGCATCTCATCGACGACGTCGCGGAATTCGTCGACACCCTGCTGCGTCGCTGCCCGGAGGTTCACGTTCTGGCCACCAGCAGAGAGGGGCTGGCGTTGACCGGTGAGAGTCTGTGGCGGGTCCCTTCGCTCCGGGTCGACGACGATGCGGCGGCGGTGGAGCTGTTCGCGGACCGTGCCCGGCTGGTGCAGCCCGGGTTCACGGTGACCGACGAGAATCGGGCCGCAGTGGCCGACATCGGTGTCCGGCTGGACGGCATTCCGCTCGCCATCGAGCTGGCGACCGCCCGCCTGAAGATGCTCAGCGTCGAACAGGTCTCCGAGCATCTGGGCGACCGGTTCCGGCTTCTCACCGGCGGAAGCCGGGTGGCGGTGGAGCGGCAGAGGACGTTGCGGGCGATGATGGACTGGTCCCACGACCTGCTCTCTCCCACAGAGCAGGTCCTTCTCCGGCGTCTGGCCGTGTTCTCGGACGGGTTCGACTACGAAGCTGCCGAACGGGTGTGCGCCGGTGGTGAGGTCGACCGTTTCGCCATCCTCGATCTCCTCGGCCATCTGGTGGAAGCGTCCCTGGTGACCTTCGAGCCCGACCCGCGGCCGCGCTATCGCCTGTTGGAGACCGTCCGCCAGTACGCGCTCGACAAGCTGTTCGAGTCCGGTGAATCCGACCAGGTCCGTCTGGCACACGCCGAGTACTTCCTGACCGTGTCGCGACGGATCGATGGAGCCTTGGAGCACAACGACTATTCCGTCACCGAGGTGGCGGAAACTGAACTCGGCAACCTTCGAGCCGCCCTCACCTGGGCGATCGAATCCCGTCGCGGGGAACTCGCCCTCGAGACCGCCTGCAACCTCCGCCAGTACTTCTGGGGCCGGCTGATGTACCGGGAGTCGATCCGCTGGATCACAAGCGCGCTGGACCTCGTCGAAGGAGACACGAATCCCCTGGTCGCGACCGCTGCCGCATATGCCCTGATCGATGCCACCAACATCGAGGACGGTGCCACGATCGCACGCCTCCGTGGCCGAGTCGAGGCTCTGTTGGACTCCGACCTCCCGGACTCCGAACGTGGGGAACTCGCCAACGCTCTCGGCGCCTGCACAATGGCCGAGTCCGTGGTCCGAGCCGACGAACTCTTCAAACAGGCCCACGACCGGCTCCGAGCCGCAGGCAACCCACGATGGGGTGCGCCCGTTCAGAACCGACTGCTCACGGCCTGGTTCATGAACAGCCGCGAGCATGAGGAAGAGGTGTTGCGGCTAACCGATGAGGCGACCTCGGAAGGCATCAACGTACACGCCACCGTGGTGCGTACAGCTTTCCTGGTTCTTGCAGGCGAATACGAGGCTGCCATCAGGACCGTGGCCGCTCATACTCCGAACGACCAGTGGGAGCGAGGAATGCTGCTTCTCTTCCGGACGCATTCTGAGCGGGCACTCGGCAGGTTCGCCGACGCCGAGGTCTCAGTGGTGGAAGCCACGAAGGCATTCGCATCAGATGTCCTGGGAGGCGAACACTGGGAGACGGCCATGCTCCACCTGCAGAGGGGCGACATCGACGCCGCCATCGCAACGTACGAAACGCCGCAAGTGGGCGGGCGCGTGATCGCTGCCTACGGCCGCCTTGACCAGGTTCTACTCTCGTCATTGGTGGCGGAACGACGGGGAGACTTCGACAACGCGGCGATCCTCGCCGGCTTCGCCGACTCGTTGGCGAAAACCGCGTCGCTCGGTCGACTCGATGCCGACGCCCGCATCATCGAGGCCTCCCGCCAAGTGGTCGAAGAGGCTTTGGGCCCGGACCGTTACGCATCCCAATATCAGCGAGGATCCGCGATGCAGTGGGAAGAGCTCCCACTCATCGGTAACTCCACACGAGGACGTGTCGAATAGTCGTCCATCAAATGTCCTCCGTCGCGGCGGTGCGCTGCGATCAACCGACGTCGAGCTAGGAGTCGCGGTTCGGGCTAATCGACGCAGAATGGCGCGGCAGCTGACGCCGGCGTGCCTGCCGCCTCATTGAATCGTCGGCAACGAGCGGACGGCGCACCGGTGACTCGCCGCCTCCGGCATCCCGCACGCTCTAGGATCGAGCGCCGACATCCGCTGGGGCGAGGAGAGTCGGGGATTGGAAAGCCTCTTGCCTGAAACGGTCCCTTTGGGCGCTGCCACGGACCGGCCCGTCGTGGTCGAGGCCGACTACCTGGTCGTCGGAGCCGGCGCCGCAGGGATGGCGTTCGTCGACTCGCTGATCCACAACGCCGACGTTCATGTCGCCATGGTCGACCGCCGCCACGGCGCCGGCGGGCACTGGCTGGATGCGTACCCGTTCGTCCGGCTGCATCAGGCATCCGAGTTCTACGGAGTGGTGTCCGCACCGCTCGGCGATGGCGGGCTGCAGACCGACGGCCCGGAGACCGGAATGCACCATCGGGCTCCCGCGGCAGAGATCGTCGCGTACTACGCGCGGGTATTGGAGGGCATGGTCGCCGGCGGTCAGGTCAGCTTCCACCCCAACACCGAATACCTGGGTGAACGACGATGGGTGTCTCGACTGTCGGGACAGCATTTCACGGTGCCCAACAGTTGCCGGGTCGTCGACGCCCGTTACCTGGCGCCGGAGATTCCGGCCCGAACGCCCGCCCCCTTCGGTGTTACTGACGGCGTTGCCATCATCCCGGTCAACGATCTGGTCAGGCGGGCGGATGCCCCCGGGCAGTTCGTGATCGTCGGTTCTGGCAAGACCGCCACCGACGCCATCGTCTGGTTGGTCGACAACGGCGTCGACGCGGACAGGATCTGCTGGGTGCGTCCGCGTGACCCCTGGATGTTCAACCGGGCAGTGGTGCAGCCGGATCCGATCATCAACTTGGGCACCGTGGCCGCCATCTTCGAAGCGGCATGCGAGGCGTCATCGCCGGACGATCTCTTCGCACGCATGGAGACTGCGGGGGTGATGATGCGGGTCGATCCCAACGTCACCCCGACGATGGCGAAGACTCCGACACTGGCCCGCTGGGAGCTGGAACGCCTGAGGACCGTTGACAACGTCGTGAGGTTGGGCCACATCCGGCACGTCGAGCCCGGGCGTCTCGTGTGTGCCGACGGCGACGCACCCATCGACCGGGATGCGCTGGTCGTGCACTGCGCTGCCCCCGGCCTGCAGTACGCGCCACTAGTGCCGATCTGGGGTCGGGATGAGATCACGCTGCAGAACGTCGCCACCGGGCCGATCTTCGGCGCCGCCATCGCCGGATACGTAGAAGCCACCCGGGAGGACGACGGCGAGAAGAACCGGATCTGCCCGCCACACGCCTTCCCGAACACCCCGGCCGACTGGCCACGAACCGTCGTCCAGGGTGCTCTTGGATCACGGGCTCTGGCCACGGAGCCGGACGTCTCGGCGTGGTCGCACGCCACCAGCCTCTACCGCTCCCGTATCCCCGCCGAACGGGCCAACGACCGGGATGTGGCCGTCGCCAAAGCACGGGTCGAGGCGGTTTCGGAAAAGGGAATGGCGAGGCTGGCCGCGCTGGGAGGGATGGGGTGACGGGGGTGGGCTGAACCAGTTGCCGGAGCCGGTACCCGATGTGAGCTGCGGACATCGAACCTACGACGTGTGGCGTGTAGGCACCTAACCGATACCACCGCTCATCAAGGGCCCATCACCGGACGGGCGGGAATTCGCAACCGGCGCCACTCTCGGGCCTACGGATCTCGAGTCGACGAGTCAGCAGGTCAGGGCGTACGAGACGGCAGCACACACCCGGTTCATCGTGGCACCGTCGACCGTCCCGACGAACTCGGCCAGCATCGTCTGAGGCACCGTGTGGAGTCCGTCGCAGTTGACGGCCGACTCCTGCTCGAGACCGAGGTGTGCCGGATCGAGCGGCACCTCGACGGCGAGGCCGCGCATGGCCGTGGTGATCTCCGCCACCGTGACCAGGGCCCGAACATCGAGTACGTCGTTCCGGGTCAAGATCAGCACCGGACGACGTTTCCGGCCTACCTGGGCCAGCCAGACCTCGCCTCGGTTCATTTCTCGGCCCAAGCCTCGGCTTCGACCCAGAAGGAGTCGGGCTTCTCCGGATGGCGCTCGTAGGCCGCACGATCCATCTTGGTGAGGGCATCACGCACGGCAGCGGCCACCCCTTCGCGGGCTGCAGCCGAGATGTTGATACCGAGCCGATGCGCCTGCTCGACGAGGGACTCATCGAGGGTGAACGTCGTGCGAGTGGTTGCCATGCTGCAGAGAATGCTAGCAGCACTCGCTAGCACCTCTCCGCATCACCATGGGCGAGGCTCACATGTCACCGGTGGGGCCCCGATCGTCTGTACCGCCGGTCCGCGTCGTTCTTCTGTTCGGCCTCGCACTCCTCGCTCAGGTGTACCGACTCATAACGCACATCAATGAGAAACGGTGAAACGGGCGGGCCGGAACAGAGTCGGCCAAGGCGGCTCGCTGGCTCTTCGTCGCTGGTGGCGAGTCCTTCGACGCGAGCAACAGGAGGTCCGATGTCGAAGTTTCGTGGTGGGCGCTGCAGGGATCGAACCTGCGACCTCTGCCGTGTGAAGGCAGCGCTCTCCCGCTGAGCTA
>JBKHXZ010000233.1:0-25001 GCA_046565785.1 Acidimicrobiia bacterium | reverse complement strand
GAAGAGGGTGGAACCCTGTGGGTGGACAACATGACGATTCCGGTGGATTCGGCCGCACCGTGCACGGCACATGCGTTCATCGACTTCCTCCTGGATGCCGAGAACGGCGCGGCGCTGACCAACTGGAACTACTACGCCAGCCCCAATGCGGCGGCCGAAGAGTTCATCCTCGCCGAGATCCTGGAAGACGAGACGATCTATCCGTCCGCCGAACTGCGTGAACGGTTGGAGATCATCTCCGACACCGGCGACTTCGAGATCAACTTCGAGGACTACTTCGCCCAAGCGAAGAACTGAGCCCGCTGATCGATCGGAGAGGCGGTCGCCCTCGGGCGGCCGCTTCTCCGCGTCATCGCCAATACGATGCATCGCATGACCACAGTCGCCGAACCTGTCATTCGTCTCTCCACCGAGATCCCCGGACCGCGTAGTCGCGAGATCGTCGCTCGTCGGGAAGCGGCCATGCCGTCCGGGGCGGCCAAGTTGACCTCGATCGCCGTCGAGTCCGCCCACGGGGCGCTCGTCACCGACGTGGACGGCAATCGCTTCATCGATCTCGCCGGCGGGATCGGCATGCTGGCGGTCGGGCACACCCCAGAGGGCCTGGTCGACGCTATGACCGAACAGGCGCGACGGCTGGTCCACATGTGTGCCATCGTCTCCACCTACGAGCCGCTGGTCGAAGTCGCCGAACGTCTCAATCGGCTGGCGCCAGGTGATTTCCCCAAGAAGACGGTTTTGATGAACTCGGGGGCCGAAGCCGTCGAGACCGCCGTCCACATCGCCCGCTCGGCGACCGGACGGCAGGGAGTGGTGGTCTTCGACGGCGCCTACCACGGACGGACCAACCTGACGATGGCGATGACGTCGAAATTCTCGCTGTTCAAGAAAGGCTTCGGCCCCTTCGCTCCGGAGGTCTACCGCTTCCCGTTCCCCAACACCCACCGCCGTCCGGCGGGTATGAGTACCGAGGATTACGTGACGTGGGAGACGACCCGACTGGACCACGCCTTCACCGCCATCGTCGATCCGTCCCACGTCGCTGCCATCGTGGTGGAACCGGTACAGGGGGAGGCCGGGTTCGTACCTGCGCCCGCCGCATGGTTGGCACGGCTCCGTGAGCTCGCCACCCAACACGGCATCGTGTTCATCGCCGACGAGATCCAGTCGGGTATGGGCCGCACCGGCAAGCTGTGGGCCATCGAGCATTCCGGTGTGATCCCCGACATGATCACCACTGCCAAGTCGTTGGGGGCGGGAATGCCCATCTCGGCGGTGGTCGGTCGCGCCGAGCTGATGGATGCCCCTCACCCAGGAGGACTGGGCGGCACCTATTCGGGAAACCCGCTCGCCTGCGTGGCGGCCCGGGAGGCCATCGACACGATCGCCACTCCGGAGTTCCTCGCCCGCTCCGTCGCCATCGGTGAGCACATGCGCGCTCGTCTGGACGACATCCAACGCGATCACCCGGACCTCATCGGTGAGGTACGCGGCGTTGGGTCGATGTTGGTGATGGAGATCGTCTCGGACGCCGAAGCCAAGACCCCGTGGATGGAAGGGACGGCGGCGATCACGGCGGCCACGCTGCAGCGTGGGGTCATCACCATCCGGGCGGGCCTGCATTCGAACTGCGTTCGTTTCCTACCACCACTGGTCATCACCGATGCGGAACTGGACGAGGCGCTGGACGTAGTGGCGGACGCCGTGGCCGAGGTGGCGGGGAGTCGATCGTGAACGGACGACCGATACGCGTGGCTCGACTCGCCGGGGGTCCGGCCGACATCGGGCTGGGCCACGGAGAGGCGTACGCGGACGAGATCGTGGACTACGCAGCCGATCGGCTGGCACTGTCCGGCCAGGGCACGCAGCTACGGCCCGACCAGCTGCGGGATCTGGCCGAGCGCTGCTTGCCGGCTCACCGGGCGTACGCCGAGGACCTGACAGTCGAGATGGAGGCGATCGCAGCCGGTGCGGGGATCGGTGTCGCCGACGCCCTGATCCTCGGCGGTTACACCGATTTCATCGACGTGGTGAGAGCCGCCGCCGGCACCGCACGGGTCGACGACACGTGCACCGCGGTGATCGTTCCCGACTCCCGGGCCGGTGGCGCCGGGTTCCTCGCCCAAACATGGGACATGAATGCCTCTGCCACCCCCCACATCCTCATGCTCGACCTCGAACCATCGTCTGGTCCCGCTGCCCTCGTCTTCTCCACCGTCGGGTGTGTCGGCCAGATCGGCATGAACGAGGCGGGGATCGCGGTCGGGATCAACAACCTGACCGCGGCCGACGGGCGGATCGGGGTCACCTGGCCGTTCGTCGTGCGCAAGGCCCTCCAACAGACCGACTTCGATGCCGCTGTCAGCTGTGTATTGGATGCACCGTTGGCCGGCGGACACAACTTTCTGATCTTCGACGCAGCGGGCAACGGGGTCTCGATCGAGGCGATGCCCACCGCCACCCACGTGGATCGGATGGAGGCGGACCCCTTGGTACACACCAATCACTGCGTGGCGTCGTCGACGCGGTCGGTGGAGGCGTCCCGGCCGGCGGACCTCCAACAGAGTTCGCTGGTGCGACTCGCCCAAGCTCGGGAGCTCCTCGCCACCGACTCGGTCGGCTTGGCCGACCTCATCGCCCTCACCCGTGACGAGCGATCCATCTGCCGGCACCCCGATCCGGTGTATTCCTACGAGTCGTGCGGCGCGGCGATCATGCGACCCCGGACGAGGGAGATGTGGGCCTGTTGGGGGATCCCGGCCGAGAACGAGTACGAACGGTTCGACCTCGCTGGGGCAGGTGTGTGATGACCGAATTGCAGTTTGTGAACCTCACCAAGGAGCTGGCACCCCAGTGTGCTGCCCTGGAACTGGAAGCGTTTCCCCACGCCAACCCGGCCGACCTCCTCGACCAAGAAGACATCGAGGTCTACGCCGAAGTCTTTCCCGAGGGCTTCTTCGTCTGTCTCGACGGTGATCGGGTGGTCGGTCAGGGTGCGGGAATCTTCCTCGACTTCGACTTCTCGGACATCCAGCACCGCATCGTCGACATCACCGGCGCCCACCAATGTCTGAACCACGACTGGGACGGCGACTGGTACTACGGGACCGACATCGTGGTCCATCCCGACTATCGCCGGCGAGGGATCGGCAAGCGTCTGTACCAACTTCGCAAGGATGTCGTGCAGCGGTACAACAAGCGCGGCATCATCGCCGGCGGCCACATGCCCGGATACATCGACCACAAGGACTCGATGTCGGTGGAGGACTACGTCGACGCGGTGAAACGGCGGGAGCTGTACGACCCCACCCTCACCTTCCAGATGGACAACGGCTTCGAGATCCGCGGAGTGCTGTACGACTACCTGCGGGATGAAGCAACAGACGACGCCTCGGCATTGATCGTGTGGGAAAACCCCGAGTTCGACCCCGCCGACGAATGATCCGACTCCCCGGATTCCTGGCCGACCCGATCCGCTCCGATCGCGCCTATGCGATCACCGGGGCGGACGTCTTCGACGGCACCGAAGCCGAAGTGCTCGAAAAGGCGACGGTCATCGTTCGTGACGGTCGGATCGAGGCCGTGGGCAGGCCGGACGACGGGGTTCCGGACGACGCCACGGTGATCGACGGATCGGGATGCACTCTGATGCCGGGCCTGGTCGAGGCCCATTCGCACATCACGATGATCGAATACCTCGACCGTTTCCCTCATCCGGTGCACGGGGCCGAGCCGCTGTACGACGCCGTGCGCGGGTATTTCCTGGCGGACAATCTGCAGCGGGCGGTGCGGATGGGCGTCACCACCATTCGCGACGTGGGGGCGTACGGGGACGTGC
Organism: Acidimicrobiia bacterium; assembly: GCA_046565785.1. Classification (GTDB taxonomy): domain Bacteria; phylum Actinomycetota; class Acidimicrobiia; order Spongiisociales; family ZC4RG35; genus DATHWB01. The sequence goes on along the minus strand of JBKHXZ010000233.1, from coordinate 21,163 downwards.
TGTTGGAGGCGCGTCAGGCGATGCGTTACGGAGCGTTCACCGGTCCGCGGGTACTGTCTTGTGGACGCATCGTTTCCGCCACCGCTCCCGGCGGACGGTTCTTCCCCGGCATGTACCGGGAAGCGGACGGCCCGGACGACATGCGGCAGGCGGTACGGGAACAGATCCGGCGCGGGGCGGACTTCGTCAAGATCATGAGCACCGGTGCCCGTTCTGTGGAAATGGAAGATCCGAACCCGTCCCAGGTGACCGTCGCCGAGATGGAGGCTTTCGTCGACGAAGCCCACCGGCAGGGGTTCCGGGCCGCGGCCCACGCCGAAGGCCTCGGCGGGACCGAGGTGGCCGTCCTGGCCGGGTGTGACACCATCGAACACGGTTTCTACCTCAACCAGCGACCCGACCTGCTCGAACACATGGCCGAAGGAGATCAGACACTGGTCCCGACCCTCGGGTTTCTCCACCACGTCGCCGAATCGGGGGAGTGGACCGACCTGCTCGCATCCCAAGGCGAGTACAACGTGGAACAAGCCCACCTCACCCTCGAAGCCGCATTGGCGGCTGGGGTGCGGATCGCCATGGGCGCCGACGCCGGAGACGGCGAGAAGATCCACACCGAGATCGGGTGGATGATCCACCACGGCATGAGCCACCGGGCGGCGTTGATCGCCGCGACCTCCGCTTCGGCCGAAGCCTTGGGCATCCACTCCGAAGTGGGGACGGTGGGTCCGAACAGGCTGGCCGATCTGGTCCTGATCGACGGCGACCCGCTTGCCGACCCCGCCCTCCTCGGAGACCGGACTGCGATCCGGCTCGTCTTCCGCAACGGCTCGCCCGTGGCAGGCTCGCTCCTCGAACGCCCCCTCTAACCCACCCGAGTCGAAACCCTGGGTTCCAGCGGCAGTATGCGACACGTTCGCTACACCGGTTGCGCCGAGCGCCGCTCTAGGACGACGCTTCCAACTTGCGCTCGGCCATTCCGTTCAGGATCTCCAACACCACCCGATTGCCGAGGTAGGCGGTGATCTCGGCGTGGTCGTATGCCGGAGCCACCTCTACCACGTCGGCGCCCACCACGTGCAGATCACGACTCAGGCGACGGACCGTGTCCAACAGCTCCCGCGAACTCATACCGCCCGGCTCCGGCGTACCGGTCCCCGGTGCCATACCCGGATCCACCACGTCGATGTCCACGGAGATGAACACCCCTTTCGCCCCTCCGTCGAGTGCGTAGTCGACCGCCTCGTCGACGACGGTCCGCAGTCCGCGTTCGACGATGTGATCCATCCGGTACGAACGCATCCCCTGTTCGGCCATCCACGCCACGACGTCGGGTTCCGGCCAGTACCCGCGGAGGCCGATCTGCACGAATCGGTGGCCAGGCACCGCGCCTGACTCGACGAGGCGACGCATGGGGGTTCCGTGCCCGTACAGATGGCCGTTCTGCAGGTTGCCGGTGTCGGCATGAGCGTCGAAATGGATCAGGGCGATCTCGCCGGCGCCGTGAACCCGGGTCACCCCGGTGGCATTGGGAAAGGTCACGGTGTGGTCACCTCCGAGGACGATCGGTACCTTCCCGGCCGCGGTGACCGCCTCCACCATGTCGGCGATCCGGTCGATCGACTCTTCCAGATATCCGGGGGCGACGTAGACGTCTCCCACGTCGACCACCCCCAGCTCGCCCAGCGGGTCGATGCCGGTTGGGAGGTGCGGGCGGTAGCCGTCCATCGCCCCGTAATCGGCCTCGCGGATCGCTTGTGGTCCGAACCGGGCACCCGGCCGATACGACGTGCCCCAGTCGAGCGGAGCACCCATGATCGCCACCTGCCCCGGGTGGGCGGCCAGTTCGTCGAGCCGCAACGCCGGCACGCCGAGGAACGACTGCCGACTGGCGAAGCTGATGTATTCCGCCGAAGCGAAGGGGATCTCCTTGGCCCGCTTCTCGTACGGGACGTGTTTGGCGGCGTCGTCTGTCATGGACGCGACGCTACCCGGATCAGCCGAGCCGCTCGGCGATGGACGCCATCACCGGCTCTGACCACGGTGCGCTGCCGTGACCGCCCCGAAGGAATCGGATGGCCGCATCGATCTCGTCGCGTTGGGTGCGTACGAATTCCGGGTTTACCACGTCGCCATGGCCGGGAACGACCACGGCCGGAAGGTCGTCTGCCAATGCGTCCAGCGTGGTGACCCATTCGGCTGGAAATGAGTCTCCAAAGGAAGGCGGCGCACCCTCCTCGACCAGGTCGCCGGCAAAGCACACTTCGTCGACGTGGATCGTGATGTCGTTGTCGGTGTGGCCCCGGCCGTGATACCGGAGCACGATCCGCCGGTGGTCGAGGTGCAGTTCGATCGAGGTAGCGAACGTGACGGTCGGCGGTGTGATGTGCACATCTGAAAAGAGGTGTCGCTGGCCTTCCGGTATCCATGTTGCGGTTCGGAGGGTCTGTTTCATCGTCTCTCCGTCCTCGAGGAGGCGCCGCCGGCAGTCCCGATGGCCGACGATGGTCGCTTCGGGGAAGCGGGCGTTGCCGAAGGTGTGGTCCCAATGCATGTGGGTGTTGACGAGAAAACGGACCGGGAGGTCGGTCAGCTCGGCGAGTTCGGTCCGGAGTTCGTCGGCGTCGGGATGGTTGGAGCGGGAGTCGACAACGCACACTGCCTCGTCTCCGACGATCACGCCGATGTTCTGGTCGAGTCGGTCGAAGCGGCGTCGAAAGATCCGATCGCCGACTTCTTGGAACATCGGCTCAGTCCATCGTTCGGGCAGTTCCCGAAAAGCCGCCGAAGAACACGCCAATCAGCACGCCCGGAAGCACCGCTGTGGCGATGGCGTCGGTGATGGACTTGTCGGTGAACACGACCAACACCACCGTCAGCAGAACCAGCGCCGCAGGCAGCGCCACCGTGATGTCACGCACGATGGCCTTCACCATGCGTGACTCGTGTTCGACTGCCTTCTCGTCGGTGTGTTGCTCAGCCATCGGCCGGGACGATAGCGAACCGGCTCACCCGGTCGGATCCTGGCGGAGGGAGAACACGACCGTCTGCAGGTCGGTGAATTCGTCGATTCGTTGGCGCCCCCAGCCGGTGTCGGTGCCGGCGGCACCGCCGAAGGGCTGGAAGGTCTCCCAGAAGTCGGTGGAGTCGTTCACGACCACGGTTCCGGAGCGGATGCGGTCGGCGTACCAGAAGGCCTTCGACAGGTCGTTGGTGAACACCGCCGCCTGCAGGCCGAGATGGGTGCGATTGGAGATGCCGATGGCATCCTCGTCGTCGCGGGCCACCAGGATGGGGAGAACCGGCCCGAACGACTCCTCCGTCGAAACGAGCGCGTCCTCGGGGACACGGTCGAGCATGGTGAAGTCGTAGTACAGGTCGGTGGGAAATCCTGAAGCTCGCGCCCCACCTTTCAGGATCTCCGCCCCTCGTTCACGGGCGTCGGAGATGTGTCGGTCCATCTTGTCGGCGGTCGGAGCATTGTTGAGTGGACCCATCGTCGTGTCTTCTGCGAACGGGTCACCCAGTTTCACTACCTCGCTCGCCTTCAACGCCGCCTCCACGAATTCGTCGTGGACCGACTCCAGTACCACCACCCGCTCGGTGGCACAGCACACCTGGCCGGCGTTGTAGTAGGCGCCGTAGACGGCCGCTTCGGCGGCGGCGGTCACATCGGCGTCACCGGTGACGATCAGCGGGCCGTTCCCGGACATCTCCATGATCGACCGCTTCAGTCCCATCGAGGCCACGATCTTCCTGCCGGTTTCCGACGATCCGGTGAAGCCGATCGCGTCGACCCCGGGATGAGTGACCAGAGCGTGGCCGATGTCGCCACCTCAGGGGATCACCGAGATGGCACCCGGGGGCACCCCCGCCTCTTCGAAGACCTTGGCCATCTCCAGCAGAGCCCACGAGGTGAATTCCGGTGGCTTTACGATCACGGCATTCCCGGTGGCGAGACCGGGTCCGACGTATTCCATTGGAATCATCACCGGAAAGTTCCACGGGGTGATCGCCGCCCACACACCGACCGGACGGCGAACGGTGAACATGCGGCGATGTCGTTCGGTGGTGGGGATCAGTTCGCCCTTGAGTCGTTTGACGTCTTCGGCGGCGATGTGGAAGTAGTCGCCGGATTCGGCGATGTCGTCGGTCGCCTCGGCATGGAAAGGCTTGCCCTGTTCGAGGGTGAGGATGCGGGCCACCTCGTCGACCCGGGTCTGCCACAGGTCGTAGATGCGCAGGCAGAGCTCGGCGCGTTCGAACGCGGTCCACTGTCGCATCTCGTCGGTGGCTCGGCGGGCAGCGGCCACGGCACGGTCGATGTCGGCCTGCGACGCCTTGGGGACGGTGTAGATGTGCTCCCCGGTCACCGGTGACCGCACCTCATAGGCGTCGTCGCCGGAGCCTTCGGTCCATTCGCCTGCGATGAACAACTTGAGATCCTGTGCCATGCCTGCAGCGTATCCGCGGCTCCGCTCCGGGCGAAGCGCGGTTAGCGTTCAGGGCCGGTGAGGATCAGATGACGCTTCCGAGAACATTGCGACCGGGCACGGCGACGCCCGATCGACTGTGTGAAGCCATCAGCGGACCGTTCCCTCTCGACACGGTCAACCGGGTCCCGTCGTACTTCGACGACAATCTGGTCGCCCACCGCCACTGGATCCCTCCGGAGGGATGAACCGGCCGACCGACACGCAGGTTCACACCGAGGAGGATTCGACATGAGAGGTCCCGTCACACGGGAATGGTTCCGCAGGGCCAAACGCGTCCTGCCCAACGGAGTTTCGTCCGGCTTCCGGTACTGGGGCGACGACGACACGTTCGTCATCGACTACGGCAAGGGCAGCCACGTCTGGGACATGGATGGCAACGAGTACATCGACTACCAGCTCGGGTTCGGGCCGGTGATCCTGGGCCACGCCGATCCCTACGTCGGCGAGGCGGTGGCTGCCGCTGCCACCCGCGGCACCACCTTCGCCATGACCCAGAAGACGGAGGTCGAGGCGGCGGAGAAGGTGCTCGAAGCGTTGGGCTGGGCCGATCGGCTGCGTTTCACCAACACCGGCACCGAAGCGACGATGGGTGCGCTCCGGCTGGCTCGCGGCTGGGGGGCGCGCGATCTGGTCCTGAAGTTCGAGGGCGGCTATCACGGCGGCCACGACGCCCTGCTGTTCACCACGGCAGGGGCCCCTCCCGAGTATCTGGGGTCGCGTCTGCGTCCGCTCAAGCTGCCGTCGTCGTCGGGTATCCCCGATAGCGTCAAGGACCACATCACCACCCTTCCCTACAACGACATCGAGCTCGCCCAGGAGTTCTTCGAAGACCACGGGCGGGAGCTGGCCGCGGTCATCGTCGAACCGATGGCGGCCAACTTCATGGGGGTCACCCCCGAGCCGGGCTTCCTGGAGGCACTGCGGCGTTTGTGCGACGAGTACGACTCGGTGTTGATCTTCGACGAGGTCAAGACCGGGTTCCGCATGGGCCTCGGAGGTGCGGTCGCCGAATACGGCGTGGTGCCGGACATCGGCACCTACGCCAAGGCGCTGGGGAACGGGTTCCCGGTGGCGGCGATCGCAGTCAACGAGCGCCTGGTGGAAGGCTGGGAGTTGGGCGGGATCACCCAGACCGGCACCTACTCCGGCAACGGCATCGCGGTGGCGGCGGCCTCGGCCACTATCGACCGCCTGTCCGACGGCACGGTCTACGAGCGGATCCATCAGGTCGGAACGACGCTGATGAACGGGGTGAGTGACGTGATCGCGCGCCTCGGGGTGGAGGGAACCGCCGTGGGGCATCCGTCGATGTTCTCCATCTACCTGGGCGCAGGGCGACCCACCGAATATCGGGACGTCGCCGGCCACGACAGCCGCGTGTACGACGCCACGATCATGCGCATGATCGAACTCGGAGTGATGCCGTGTCCCGACGCCCTCGAAACGTGGTTCATCTGCGGAGCCCACACCGACGACGACACCGAGCGGACGATCGCCGTGTTCGAACAGGCCCTCACCGATGTGCTGTCATCACCGATCGGAAGCCACACCGCACGAGAGGAGTGACGTGGAGATCCGTGACGCCACACCAGAGGATTTCGACCGGATCGTGCCGATGATCCAGGCCTTCTACGAGATCGATCGTCACCCGTACGACGCGGACGTCGTCGAGAACGGTCTTCGACCGCTGCTGCGCGGGGAGGCACCGGGATTTGTGATCGTGGCCGAGGACGAGGACGACCTGCTGGCGTATGCCGTGGTCACCTGGGGTTGGGCGATCGAGTCGGGCGGTCGGGACGCCTTGCTGGACGAGATCTACGTGACCGACCGCGGCAGGGGAATCGGGGCGGAAATGATGCACCACATCATCGATCGCGCCCGTGCCGAAGGCTGCCGTCGCATGTTCCTCGAGACCGAATCCCACAACCGGGCGGCCCGCATCTTCTACACCCGCCACGGGTTCGACATCGACGACAGCGTCTGGATGAGTCGCGACCTGTGACAGTCCGCATGTCTCCCTCGCTCTGGAACGACCAGATCGGGGACCTTCCTCCGCGTCCGTCGCTCGACGGCGACATCGCAGCGGACGTCGTTGTGATCGGGGCCGGCTATACCGGCCTGTGGGCCGCCTTCTATCTGCGGCGCCTGGCGCCGGACTGCCGGGTGGTGGTGATCGACGCCAACCGGGTGGGTTTCGGCGCGTCCGGCCGGAACGGCGGCTGGTGTATCGGCGACCTTGCGGCGGGCGAAGATAGGTGGCGGTCGCTGGCCGGAGAAGCTGGTGCGCGGCGTATGCAGCAGGCCATGGTGTCCACCCTCGACGAGATCCATGCCCGCCTCGTCGAGGCCGACATCGACTGCGACTGGTCGCATGCCGGAGCGTTGGCACTGGCACGCAACGGTGGGCAGGAAGCTCGGCTGCGCCGGGAGGCGACCGGCGATCTGAGGTGGCTGGGCGCCAGTGAGGCGAGCGAGCGGGTGGGCGCCACTGCGGTGCGGGGGGCCTTGTTCGACCCGCACACGGCAGTTCTCCATCCCGGCAAGCTGGTGGTCGGGCTGGCCCGGGCGGTAGAGGCGGCGGGTGCGGTGATCTACGAGCAGACCCGGGCGTTGGTCGCCGAATCAGGCCGGGTCGTGACCGACCGGGGAGTCGTCACGGCCGACCATGTGGTGATCGCCACCGAGGCGTACACCGGTTCGTTGCGTGGGAAGAAGCGGGACCTGGTGCCGTTCTATTCGCTGATGCTGGCCACCGAGCCGCTGGCAGACGACCTGCTGGCCCGAGTGGGACTCGAGGGTCGTCCGACGTTCACCGACGGCCGTTATCGGGTGATCTACGGCCAGCGGACCGCGGACGGACGGATCGCATTCGGAGGGCGTGCCGCCTCGTATCGGTACGGGTCGAAGATCGAACGATGGGTGGAAGAGCACCCGGACTTCCACGCTGTCGTCCATTCCACCTTGCTCGAACTGTTCCCCTTTCTCGCCGACGTCGAGATCACACATCGCTGGGGTGGTGTGCTGGGGGTTCCCCGCAACTGGACTCCGTCGGTGACCGTCGACGTTGCATCAGGCGTGCATCGGGCGGGGGGCTACGTGGGGGAGGGTGTGGCCGCCACCAATCTGGCCGGCCGCTGCCTCGCACATGGCATCGTCGGCACCGGCGACGACGTGACCACGCTGCCCTGGGTGCGTCGTCCGTCACGTCGCTGGCCGGTGGAACCGTTCCGCTGGCTGGGGATCACTGCCGGGGCGTGGCTGTTCGAGCGGGCCGATCGCAAGGAGGTGGCCACGAATCGCCCGGCGCGTGAGGCAGAGTTCGTATGGAGGTACCTGCGTCGATGAGCCTGGACATACGTCAGCTCGTGTCCGCCGACGGTCCCGCTGCCGAGGAGATCGCCGCCCGCTGCTATCCGTTTCTCGACCCGGAGTTGCGTTTCGGGCGGGCCGATGCCGAAGAGCACCATGAGGTATTCGGTGACGGGGCGTTCGCTGCCGTACTCGACGGGAAGCTGGTGGGATTCGCCGTCGGCTGGCTCATGGACTTCGACCTCGACGATCCGTTCCACCGGCTGGAAGACGTGATGGAGGCGGACCAGCACGATCCTGCTGGTGACTGGTACTACGGGCTGGACATCTCAGTCGATCCCGAGGTGCGCGGACGGGGCATCGGCCGTGCCCTGTACGACGCCCGAAAGGATCTGGTACGACGCTTGGACAAAAAGGGGATCGTCGCCGGCGGGATGATCCCCGGATATCGAGCGGTCCAGCACGAACTCACGCCCTTCGAGTATGTCGCCCAGGTCGTCACCGGTGAGCGGCGCGACCCCACGTTGAGCTTCCAACTCGCCAACGGATTCCAGGTCCACGGCCTGCTACCCCGCTACGTGGACGGCACGGCCGGCAGGGGCGTGGCCACCCTGTTGGTGTGGGAGGTGTCGTAGGACTTCTGGCTCGGACGCGCTCTGAGGCGTCCTGATACTGTCGGTTCATGGCCAAGATCCACGGTGGACAGGTGGTGGCCCGGGCGCTGAAGGTGCTCGGTACCGACACGATCTTCACACTGACCGGCGGGCACATCCTCGCCATCCTCGACGGCTGCGTGCAGGAGGGGATCAAGGTTGTGGACGTCCGGCACGAGCAGACCGCCGCTCATGCCGCCGAGGCCTATACCCGACTCACCGGCAAGCTCGGGGTGGCGGCGGTGACCGCCGGCCCGGGTGTGACCGATGCCATGACCGCGGTGGCGACCGCTCATTCCGCCGGCACGCCGATGCTGCTGTTGGGAGGGAGACACCTGCTGCGCCAGGAACTCATGGGCGGACTGCAGGAAATGAACCACCCGCCGCTGTTCGAGGGGATCACCCGCTGGGCGGGTACCGCGTGGCAGACCCACCGCCTGGCCGATTACGTCATGACCGCAGCCCGTCACGCATTCGAAGGGCGGGGCGGGCCGGTCTTCCTGGACATCCCGATGGACGTCCAACTCGACATGGTCGATTCCGACGCCGCCCCGATCCCGCCTGCGCCTGCGTTCCGTACGGGAGGGGTGGATGCCGGAACGCTCGACGCGATCGTCGACGCGTTGGCCCGTGCGGAACGTCCGGTGATCTTCGCCGGTTTTGACTCACGGGGCGGTTCGAACCGTTTGGCGACGCTCGCCGAAGCACTCGACTCGCCGACCTTCACCAACGGTCGTGCCCGCGGATCGCTTCCGCCCGACCACCCTCGCGCCGGCAACCACGCTCGCAGTCAGGCGTTCGCCGAAGCCGACCTGGTCCTCGCGCTTGGCGTGGACTGGGACTTTCGTACCGGCTACGGCCAGAAGATCGCCGGCGACGCCACCGTCATCCAGGTCGACGCCGACGGATCTCGCATCGGTTGGAACCGACCGGTCCACCTCGGCGTGGTCGCCGACCCGCTGACCGTTGTCGCCCAGTTGGTGGATGTGGCTGATCGTTTCACCCCGGCCCGACCCCGTCCGTTCTCGGAATCGATCATGACCGAGGAGGCGGCCAAACGGGCAGGTTTGGAGGTCGAGGCGTCCTCGGACGACATTCCGGTCGATCCCCAACGCTTCGGTCGAGACGTGGCGTCGTTCTTCGGTCCGGACGCCATCGTTGCGGTCGACGGTGGCGACATCGTCTCCACCACCGCCCGTTGGTTGCAGGTGTCCCACCCCGGGCATGTGCTGGACCCTGGTCCATTCGGCAGTCTGGGTACCGGGCCCGGCTATGCCATCGCCGCCAAGTCGGTCTTTCCTGACAGGCGGGTCGGCATCGTGTTCGGCGACGGCGGATTCGGATTCCACGGCATGGAGTTCGACACGATGGTTCGGCTGGGGCTGGATGTCGTCGGTGTGGTGGGCAACGACGGCGTGTGGTCGAACATCAAGACCGTGCATCGGATGTTCTACCCGGAACGGCTGGTGGCAACCGATCTCGGCGTCCGTCCGTACCACGCCATGGTCGAGGCGTTGGGCGGCTACGGCGAGTTCGTCACAGACCCGCACGAGATCCCCCCGGCGTTGAAACGGGCCGAGGCATCGGGCAGGCCGGCGCTCGTCAACGTGCATCTGGCCGAAACGATGCGGATGTCGTCCAACTACAGCCAGTGACTCACAAGACGACGACGGCTGCGGCGCCGACCGTCATGCAGTAGCCGACGAACGGTCCGAAGCCACGGGACACCAGCAGGCGGATGAGAAACGAGATGGCGGCATAACCCGAGACGGCTGCCACCACCGCCCCTACCAGCACCGCCCCGAGGTCCACGTCGGTGGCGGCGACATCGAGCAACGAGATCAGACCACCCCCGGCGATGGCGGGGATGGCGAGCAGGAACGAATATCGGGCGGCCTCCTCCCGGTCGAAACCGCGGAGGAGACCCGCGGTGATCGTCGATCCGGATCGAGAGATGCCGGGAATGAGGGCGAGCGCCTGGGCGGTGCCCACCGACCAGGCGTCACGACTGGTTCCCTGGTCGAGGCGGCGGGTGCCCGACCGGCGAGAACCGACCGCCAGGATGAGCCCGGTGACGATCAGCGCACCACCGACGAGGGTCGGGCTCTCTTCGAAGGCCCCGAGCGGATCCCGAAGGGGCAGACCGATCAGGGCAGGCACGGTGCCGAGCGTCACCAGACCGACGAGCCGGCGACTGCGAGGCGCGCGCGGGGCGCGGAGCAATCCGATTATGTCGCCGCGGTAGTAGGCGAGGACTGCGAGCAGGGTTCCCAGGTGCAGCACGGCGGTGACCGCCAGGTCGGGGTTGCCGATGTCGACACCGACTTCGGAGAGGAAGGCGGGGACCAACACGAGGTGGCCGGAGGAGGAAACTGGCAGGAACTCGGTGAGACCTTGGATCAAGCCCCAGATGGCGGCGTCGAGCACCGAGTCACCCTACCCGCCGACCAGCACCATCAGGCTGGCGTCGAGCACCGCGTTTGCCACTGCGTCGGCATCGGCTTCGGGGACCGCCACGAGCCCGGATCGTTCTCCGAAGTCGCCGTCGTGGGTATCGACGATCAGCCCGTCCGTCGCCCATTGCGGGGTGACCAGTCTCACCGACATTCCTGGCCTGGCGCCGACCGGTAACGCCACTTCGATCGCCCACCATCCGACCGGAATTCCGGCCTGCTGGGTGCCATCTCCGGGGGGAATCGGTTCGTTGGCCCCGATCGGGCGCGGAGCCACCATGGGAAGAGACACCGGGGCGAGGAGGCCGGCCGGGACCTCCTCCCATCGCACGCGATCGACGTCGATGGTTTCGCCGACCGCGATCGGCTGGACCGCGAACGGGTGGGGGACCGTCGGGGCGGGGCGGAACTCCAAGATGGCGCCGACGACGAGGACGAGGCCGGCGATGGCCCAGCGGGCGTATGGGGGACGACTCAACCAGAACACCCGCCGACCGTATCGATCGGTCGGGCGGGCGAGAAGGGGTCAGTCCGCAGCCGCAGCAGCCGGAGCAGAATCCTTGGATGCCGACTTCTTGGACGCCGAGCCGTTCGCGGAAGGTGTGGTGTCCGTGCTGGGGGTGTCCGACGTTGTCTCGGTGGACGAGCGTCCCGAACCTCGATTGTCGGTGGCGTAGAACCCCGGACCTTTGAAGACGACACCGCTGGCGTGGAACACCTTCTGCACCTCGCCGCCGCAGACGTCGTGGGTCTTCAACGGCTTCGCCGAGAACTTCTGGAACTTCTCGAACCGGTCGCCGCAGTTCTTGCAGAGATATTCGTAGGTGGGCATGACTGTATGGCCTCGGAGGATTGTCGAACCGGTCGAACATTGTACAAGGCTCGTTCATTCCCGCCGAACGGGCCCTCCCTACACTGGCCGGGTGCCCGTGTGGATGGCGCTCGTCGCCTCGTATGTGATCGGTTCGGTCGATTTCGCCGTGATCGTCGCTCGCGCCCGCGGGGTGGACATCCGGGCGGTCGGCTCCGGGAATCCGGGTACTTCGAACGTGCTCCGTACCCTCGGTCGAGGCCCAGCTGTGATGGTGCTGGCGGGCGACATGGCGAAGGGACTGCTGGCGGCGGCTTTCGGATGGATCGCAGCGGGGGGTCAGCCTTTCGATCAGCCGGTGGCGTACTTGGCCGGCTTGTTGGCGGTGATCGGTCACATCTTCCCGCTCTTCCATCGGTTCAAAGGCGGGAAGGGCGTGGCCACCGCCGGCGGGGTGTTGCTCTTCACGGTTCCGGTGGCGGCGTTGATCCTGGCCGCGGCCTGGGTGGTGGTGGCGAAGTTGTTCAAGGTGGCTGCGATCGCCTCCCTCGTCGCAGTGGTGGGGGCGCTGCCGCTGGCATACCTGTTCGGCGCCGGTGGGTGGTCGCCGGTCTGGCTGGCGGCGATGCTCGTTTTGATCGTCTGGCGTCATCGTCCGAACATCCAGCGCATGCTGAGTGGATCCGAATCTCGAGTTCCAACGTGAAAGTCGACGTCGCAGTGATTCCCGCTGCCGGGCGGGGGACCAGGATGCGCCCCGCGACCAGGGTGGTGCCGAAGGCGTTGCTCACCGTGGTCGACCGTCCCGCCATCCAGTACGCCGTAGAGGAAGCGGCCCGGGCCGGAGCCACCGAGGCGATCCTGGTCGTCGACCTCGACGTCGGCCATCTCATCCACCAGCATTTCGTGTCCGAAGGCCGCCTACCCGGCCTGGAGGACATTCGGGTGCGACCAGTGGTGCAGGAGGAGCCGCTCGGACTCGGCCACGCCGTCTACGAAGCCCAAGAGATGGTGGCGGGCCGGCCGTTCTTCTGCATCCTCGCCGACGACATCGTCCCGCCGGGAAAGGACATCCTGCCCAAACTCGCGGCCGCCGCGGGTGATTCGTTCGACTCGGTGATGTATCTGCGCCCCGTCCCGCCCGAGGTCGTGCCCACCAAGGGCATCGCCGTGCCGTCCTCCGATGTCGTGGACAACGTGTTGTCGCTGTCGGGTTCGGTGGAGAAACCGGCGCTGGCGGACGCGCCGTCGGACCTGGCCCTGATCGGGCGATACCTCTTCACCTCCGAGGTCTTCTCGATCCTCGGAGCACTCGAACCGGGTCACGGAGGGGAGATCCAACTCACCGACGCCATCGACGAGCTCGGCCGGCGTGGTCGGCTCAAGGGATACATCGACGACATCGACCTGCTCGACATCGGCAACCCGGCCGGTCTGCTCCACGCCTCGGTCGTGTTGGGACTGGATCGATTCGGGGACGAGTTCGCCGCTCAACTGCGTGCCCTCCTCCCATGAGGCCGCTGGCCGACGCCCAACGTGACGTGCTCGCCGGTGTCCGGAGACTCGAGGCGCAAGCCGTCGATCTCGATCGGGCGCTCGGACTGGTCCTAGCCGAGGACGTGACCGCGCCCCACGACGTGCCCCCGTTCCCCAATTCGGCGATGGACGGCTTCGCCGTGGTCGGGGCTGATGTTGCGTCCGGGCCTGCAGAGCTCGAGATCCTCGAAGATGTGGCTGCCGGTCATGTGGCAACTGCCACCGTTCGGTCGGGAGCCGCCATCCGCATCATGACCGGGGCTCCGCTTCCTCCCGGAGCCGACACCGTGGTTCGGGTCGAGGACACCGAGGTCGCCGGTGACCGGGTACGGGTGACCGTCGCAGTTCCTGTCGGGACCGCGGTCAGGCAGGCGGGAGGAGACGTGGCCGCCGGCTCGGTCGTGTTCGAAGCGGGGACGGTGATCACTCCGCCCCACCTCGGGGTGCTGGCGACCCTCGGGGTGTCCGCGCCGGTGGTCTATCGCAACCCGCGGGTGGCGGTCCTCTCCACCGGCGACGAAGTGGTCCAGCCGGAAACACCCGAGCTGGCGCCCGGCATGATCCGCGACTCGAACCGGCCACTGCTCAAAGGCCTGCTCGATGAGACAGGGGTGGAGGTCGGCGACTACGGGATCGTTCCCGACGATGCGGCATTGCTGCGCCGCACCCTGCGCACCGCGGCGGCCGAGTGCGACGTCGTGGTCACCTCCGGAGGCGTGTCGATGGGGGACTACGACCTGGTCAAACAGGTGTTGACCGAGCTCGGTTCGGTGGCGTTGTGGAAGGTGGCGATGCAACCTGCCAAGCCGTTCGCGTTCGGGGCCATCGACGGGACGCCGCTGTTCGGTCTGCCCGGGAATCCGGTCTCGGTGTTCGTTGCCTTCGAGAACTTCCTGCGGCCCGCCCTCCTCACCATGCGCGGATCCCACGCCGTGTTTCGGCCCGTCACGACGGCGGTCTGGGGCGAAGGAGTGTCGACCGATCCGGCCAAGACCGTGTTCCTGCGGGTGGTCCGCACCGATGGTGTTGCCCGGCTCGCAGGCGCCCAGGAGTCGAACGTGCTGTCGGCCACCGCCCGGGCCGACGGCCTCGCCGTCGTCGAGACCGGGGTCGGCACGATGGAGGCCGGCGAAGCCGTGCCGATCCTGGAGATACGCCACCCGGCGTCACGCTCGGCGGGCGAGGTGTTGGGATGACCGAGTTCCCTCACCTGACCGGGGACGGTGATGTGCACATGGTCGACGTGGGCAGCAAGGACGTCACCGAACGCGAGGCCGTCGCCGAGGCGCGGGTGGTGCTGTCCGCGGCCACTGCCGATGCGTTGTTCGGCGGCGAACTCCCCAAGGGCGACGCGCTGGCCTCGGTACGTCTCGCCGGAATCATGGGTGCCAAACGGACGGCCGACTTGATCCCACTGTGTCATCCGCTCCCGCTCACCGGGGTCGAGGTCGTCGTCGAACGGGTTCCCGAGGGTGCCCGGATCCAGGCCACCGCCCGAACGGTGGGCCGCACCGGGGTCGAGATGGAGGCGATGACCGCCGTCTCGGTGGCTGCTCTCACCTTGTACGACATGGTGAAGGGTGTCGAGCGAGGAGTGGCGATCGGCCCGATTCGCCTGCTGTCCAAGCGCGGAGGGCGATCGGGCACGTGGACGCGATGACGGTGGTGCTTGGGTCCGCCGGCCCAGCCCGACTATCGTTGGCCTACCGCTCCGGCGGAGTGAGCGGCCCACCCCACAACCCGAATACCACATGCTGACAGCCCCATTTCTCATCGCAGCGCTGGTTCTCGCCACCATTTGGGGGATCTATCTGTTCCCGTCGATCTCCGGCGGCCGCAAGGAGGCTCCCCTCAACTCGACCGAGGACTTCGACCGCTGGACCCATCTGATGGCCGACGTCCAGCGTCGTTCCATGAACCCGTCCCGGGTGACCGCCCGCGACGTGGTCCGCGCTCGCCGGCGTCGAGCCCTCGGAGTGCTGGTGGCGCTGGCGGTCGGCACGCTGGTGGCTTCCTACGCGATGAAGTCGATCGGGTGGCTGCTGGTTCATCTCACCGTCGACGCCGCGATCGCCTGGTACATCGGCATGCTCATGCAGGTTCGGTCCCAGCGTGAAGCGCGGGCGGCGTTGACCCACGTCGCCACCCGTCCCACCGACGCCGACGAACCGCAAGTCCGCATCGTCGCCGGTCAGTGAGCCTGCTCGGCGCCGACGACCTCGAACGGATCTCCGAGGAGATCCGCCCTGTTCTCGATGATCGCTTCTCGGCGCGGGAAAAGGGGATCACCGGCAGCCGGAACGTGATCAGATCCAGCGCCAACGCCATCCGCAGCCTCCACCGAGGAGAATTCGACCAGGCCGAGCGGCTGATCTCCGAAGCAGGTTCGTTGCTTGCCGAGATCACCACGGCGCTGGTCGACCATCAGGACATCCTCCACGCAGGGTTCGTCACCGATGCCGCCAAGGAGTACGCCGAGGCGCGCCTCACCGCGGCGATCTTCGCCGGGCGCCCGCTTCCCACCGCCAGCGAACTCGATCTCGACCCGGTCCCGTTCCTGCATGGCCTGGGGGAGACGGTGGGGGAATGTCGTCGACGCATGCTCGACCAGTTGCGTGGCGGCGAGATCGCAGAGGCGGAGCGACTACTGCAGGCGATGGACGCCATCGTCGACCTGCTCGCCACCATGGACTACCCCGACGGGATGACGTCGGGGCTTCGTCGCACCACTGACGTGTCCCGCTCGCTGGTCGAACGCTCGCGGGCGGACCTGACCAGCACGGCGGTTCAGGAGCGCTTGCGGGCAGACCTGGAGCGGTTCGGGGCCGACGAGGCCTGACCCCTCCGCTGCTAGCCTTCCCCGCCCCTGGGGCTGTAGCTCAGCTCGGCAGAGCACCTCGTTCGCAACGAGGGGGTCACGGGTTCAAATCCCGTCAGCTCCACTGAACCCGCCGTCGAAACCGCATCCGCTTTCGCACGGGCTTTCGCATGCCTCCCCGGACTCTTGCCCACCGACCGGGAACCGTGACCGGTAGCACGCGAGGCGTCGGTAGCCTGGGGGCCTGTGAACCACCGCTTCGTCTCTCTGTTCGCGTCCGCGGTCGTACTCGCTGCCTGCACCAGTGGGGCGACCACCACCACCGTCGCCACCACACCGGCACCGACCGCGACCGTCACCCCGTCGACCGACACGACCGCCACCTCGACCACGACGACCTCCACCGCTCCTCCGACTACGGGGGTTCCGGGCGGCATCGAGGACCTTCCGGCCGAGATGCAGCAGGAAATCATCGATTTGGTGGCCGTCACCGAGGAGATCCGGGGTCTGCGTTTTCTCCAGCCTCCGACGGTGGTCGTGGTCACGCCCGAGGAGCTCGCCACTCGGGTGCAGTCCTCGATTCAGGAGGACATCGAAGACCTCCCCGCCGACGAGGCGCTGTACGAGCTGCTCGGTCTGATCGACGCGGAAGTCGACCTGCTCCAGATGTACTTGGAGCTGTACGGCGAGCAAGTCGCCGGGTACTACGACGGGGAGACCGGCGAGCTCGTCGTCCCGGCGGGGGAGTCGCTCACCCAGTTACAGAAAGCGACGCTGGTCCACGAACTCACCCACGCCCTCACCGATCAGCGCTTCGGGTTCAACGACGCATACGAGCGGTTGATCGACGAGGACCGCTTCGACGAGGCAGTGGCCTTCCTCTCGGTCATCGAAGGGGACGCCACCCTCACCGAGATCCTCTACATCCAACAGCTCCCACGGACCGACCAACAGGAACTCCTGGCCGATTTGTTCGGATCCGAGTCGCCCGTGTTCGATTCGGTACCTCCATTCATCCAGAACTCGCTGGTCTTCCCCTACGACCAGGGCCTGATCTTCGTCCAGCGGGCGTTCGACATCGGTGGGTTCGACGAGATCAACCGTTTGTACGTGGAGCCGCCGGTGTCGAGTGAACAGATCTTCGAACCGCGGGACTATCAGACCGACATGCCCGTCGACGTTCCGTTGGTGGCACCTGCCCTTTCCGGATACGAAGTCGTGTACGAGTCGGTGTGGGGTCAACTCGGGTTCACTCTCATGTTCGACCAGGTCCTGGGTCTGGCGTCACGCCAAGCGTCGGAGGGCTGGGGTGGCGACGCCTACGTGCAATGGTTCGACGGCAGCGAAGCGGCCCTGCTCATCGTGTTCGAAGGCGACGAACCGTCCGATCTGGACGAAATGTTCCAGGCGCTCACCGGATACACCGCGGTGATGGCGGTCGGCGATGCGGTCGAAGAGGGCGGAGGGGTTCTCTTCGAGGAGGACGACTTCGCCTTCGTCCGCCAGACCGAGGACCGGGTGGTGTTCGTCGCCGCGGGCGACCCGGTCACCGGACGGCAGATCGTGGCATCGTTGCCCTGACCGGTTTCCACCGGCGGCGGAATGCCGTACGGTCATGCGGTGCGAATCGCCGACCTCGTCTACGACCGCGAGGTGCTCCGGGTCGCCGTGCCGGAGAGCTTCCGCGAACGATTCATGGGGCTCCGACGCCGGACCGGAGCAATGCTGTTCCGGACGTCCTCGGTGCACGGGTTCGGAATGGACCGAGCCCTCACCGTGGTGGTGATCGACCGAGACCGGACGGTGAGGGAGGTCCGCCGCCTGATGCCCGGTCGGATCGTGGTTGCTCCCGGGGCGCACTGGCTGCTCGAGATGGAGGAAGGCGACACGGCCCCACCGGTGGGGGTCCGTCTCGACCTCTACAGTCCCCCCGATGAGCGGTCGCCTCGTCGTGTGCGCAACTCCGATCGGCAACCTCGGCGACATCTCGGCGCGTCTCGCCGCCACGCTGGCTGAGGCCGACGTCGTCTTCGCCGAGGACACCCGTCGCACCGGGATCCTGCTCAACCACATCGGGGCATCACCGCCGATCCGAAGTTTTTTCGTGGGCAACGAAGGCGTACGCGCCACCGAGATCGCCGAGCGCGTGGCAGCAGGCGAGGTCGTCGCGCTGGTCACCGACGCCGGGACGCCGGCGCTGGCCGACCCTGGGGTCCTGGCGGTACGAGCCGCCCGCCATGCCGGGGGGACGGTGACCGTCGTACCCGGACCGAGTGCCGTGACCGCAGGCCTGGCAGTGTCGGGGTTCGGCGGTGACCGGTTCGTGTTCGAAGGGTTCCTTCCGCGAAAGGGCGGAGACCGTGCCGAGCGACTGGCGGCGATGGCGGCAGACGACCGCCCGGTGGTCTGGTTCAGCTCGCCGCGACGCGTGCTGGACGATCTGAAAGATCTCGCCGAGGTCACCGGCGGTGAACGCGAGGTGTGCGTTGCTCGGGAGCTGACGAAACAGTTCGAGGAGGTGTGGTGGGGCACCGTGGCAGCTGCCATCGGCAAATGGAACGAGACCGAACCGCGCGGCGAGTTCACCCTGGTGCTGGCACCCGGCGAACCACAGACGGTGACCGACGAACAGGCAGTGGCCGAGGCCCGTCGGCTCGTGACCGGAGGCATGAGCCGGTCGGAGGCTGCCAGAACCGTCGCCCATCGGACCGGCATTCGGAGACGCACCATCTACGACGGCATCTGAGGCGCGAGGCCGGGAGTCAGGCGAGCTGGCTGCGACAGGAGCTGCAGATGCCCTTGCCCCGGAACACCGTCACGTGGTCGGTGGCCCCGCAGAAGGTGCAGGTGTCCTCCACCTTGCGGAGCACGATGTTGGCTCCTTCGATGGAGATCAGGATCTGGTCACCTTCTCGGATATTGAACAGACGGCGGGTCTCGGCCGGGATCACGATCCGACCGAGATCGTCGATCTTGCGGGCGATACCGGCGTCCACGTCACCTCCTGGCCCTCCGACACTACCGAGGCTGGCGAGGTCCCGTCGGCGTGGGACGCAAGTTTCCCTGCTTGCATGCATTGGCCATGGGATGGGTGGACACGCATTGTCATCTGCAGCTCGACGGGCGGCCGCCTGGCGAGCTCCTGGCCCGCGCCACCTCCGTCGACTGGATCGTGGTACCCGGAGTGGACGCCGAGTCCTCCGAGGCCGCCCGACGTCTTGCCGACGACCACCCGCGCCAATTGCGTTGGACCGCCGGCCTGCATCCGCACGACGCCGAACGATGGCCCGCACAGCGGGAGCGAATCCGGGCGCTTGGTCACGAGGCGCATGCGATCGGGGAAACCGGACTCGACTACTACCGCAACCTGGCTCCGGTGGAGGACCAGAGGGCTGCCTTCGCCGCCCACATCGAACTCGCCGCTGAGCTGGGAAAGCCCCTGATCGTCCACTGCCGCGACGCGTTCGCCGACGTTCACGCCATGCTGGCCGAAGCCGGTCTGGGGGAGCGGGCGATCCTGCATTGTTGGACGGGCGGGCCCCGGTGGACCCGCCGATTTCGTGATCTCGGTGTCAGTTTCTCCTTCGCCGGCCCG
The DNA here is from genome assembly GCA_046565785.1 of Acidimicrobiia bacterium. GTDB lineage: Bacteria > Actinomycetota > Acidimicrobiia > Spongiisociales > ZC4RG35 > DATHWB01. The sequence continues at coordinate 1,495 of JBKHXZ010000233.1, read as the reverse complement.
GTGGCGTTCGAGACCGGGGAGACCGTTCGACTGGGAGCTGCCGAAGCACCACCGGATCGCACCTTGGTCGAGACCGATACCCCGTATCTCGCCCCTCCTCCCTACCGCGGCCAGCCAAACGAACCGGCCTGGGTGCCGTTGATCGGACGAATGTTGGCCTCGGTGTGGGGGCGAGAGCCGGAAGAAGTCGAATCGTCGACGTCGGACCACGCAGCTCGGTTGTTCGGGGATCCGCGATGAGCCAGGCGCGTTCGGTGGTCCGGGCCCTGCTCGACCGCCATGGGGTGCGGCCGGCCAAACAGCTCGGTCAGCACTTCCTGGTCGACCCCAACATCACCCGCAAGATCGTGACCCTGGCCGGTGTAGGCCCAGGGGATACGGTGGTCGAGATCGGCCCAGGAACCGGAGCACTCACCGTCGAGCTGATTGCCACCGGGGCGAGTGTGGTCGCCTACGAGATCGACGAGGGGCTGCGGCCGGTCCTCGACGAGGTGCTGGCCGGTACCGATGCCGTCGTCCGCTACGCCGATGCCGCTCGGGCGGATCTGACCTCCGAGCTCGACCCGACGCAGAACTGGTCGATGATCGCCAACCTCCCGTACAACGTCGGCACCTCCCTCGTGCTCGACACGCTGCGGCACACCCCACAGGTCACGCGGTTCGTGATCATGGTCCAGACAGAAGTCGCCGAACGCCTGGTCGCCCGTTCCGGATCGGCGGCGTACGGGCTTCCCAGCGTGGTGGTGGGCATCCACGGCACCGCGAAGTTGGAGTTCAAGGTTCCCCCTCAAGTGTTCCTACCGCCGCCCAACGTCGGCTCGGCGGTGGTCAGCATCGAGCGGCGGTCGGCACCGCGACATGCGGAGCGAGCGATCGAACTGGCGGCTGCCGGTTTCGGCCAAAGGCGCAAGATGCTGCGGTCGTCGCTGGTGTCCGCCATCGCCGATCCCTCCCGGGTACTGATTGCGGCGGGAATACCACCGACGGCTCGCGCCGAGGAGTTGGACCCGGCCACCTGGCTGCAATTGGCGGAGGTGGCCGGATGAGCGATCGAGTCGAGGACACAGTCTGGGAAGCCCCGGCCAAACTCAACTTCTCCCTCGAGCTGCGTCCACCGGACCGAACCGGCTATCACCCGCTGCGATCCCTGTGCCAGACACTCGACCGGGTCGACCTCCTTCGGGTGGGCATCGGAGAGGACGAGGAACTGACCGTCTCCGACGACGCCGTTCCAGACGACGAGGACAACCTGGTGTGGAAGGCGGTACGGGCTCTGGTCGGTCGACCGGATCGCCCACGACTGCGTATGCACTTGGACAAGGCCATCCCCGCCGCGGCAGGGCTGGGTGGCGGGTCCTCCGACGCGGCTGCCGCGCTCCGGGCCACTGCGGCGGTGTACGGCCGCAGCGACGACGAAGTGTGGAACGCTGCCCCGACGGTGGGGGCGGACGTCAGGTTCTTCCTCGCCGGTGGAACACGATGGATGGAGGGTTAC
>JBKHXZ010000232.1:0-19846 GCA_046565785.1 Acidimicrobiia bacterium | reverse complement strand
GACCTCGACGAGAAGCTGTCGCCGTGGATGGCGGCGGTCCACGACAACCTCCACGCTTTGTTCTCCGACGCCGGGGTGGACGGCGCCAAGGCGGCCATCGAGGAACTGCTCGCCCGAGGGGAGCTGGAACTGGCGTCGGTCACCTACCTGCGTGGCCGTTCCATCACCGGTGAGTTCGTGATCATCGACGAGGCCCAGAACCTGGAGCTGTCCACCCTCAAGGTGATCATGACCCGGATGGGGAAGGACTCGAAGGTCGTGTTCTGCGGAGACCTCACCCAGGTGGACAACCCGTACATCTCTCCGTACGGGGGGATGGCGGCGCTGATCGAGAAGTTCCGCGGGTCACCGTTGTTCGGTCACGTCATCTTGGACCGCTCCATCCGCAGCCCCCTGGCCGAAATGGCCGCCCGCCTCCTCTGACGACGCACCGGAGTTCGATCCGTCGTGTACGACGGGAAACGGGTGTCGGCTCGGGATCTCAGGCAGTCAGACGGCCGTGGAAGTCGGGGCCTCCGACGTGGCGGCCGTCCCGGTAGACCGCCACGATGCGGTCTCGATAGTCGGTGAAGTCGAGCGGGTCACCGTCGACGATCAGGAAGTCCGCGCGCTTCCCGACGTGCAGGGTTCCGACCTAGTCGATCACCCGCACCAGCGTGGCGGCGTCTGCGGTGGCGGCTTTCAGCACTTGCAGCGGTGTCATGCCGAGTTCCTGCATCAGCCCGAACTCACCCAGGTTGGTCCCGTGGGGCGACACAGGAGAATCCGTGCCGAAAGCGATGTTGACCCCCGCCTCGATCGCCATCCGCACCGACACCTTGTGTGCTTCGACGACCTCTGTCGCCTTGCGCAACGCCCAGTCGGGCAGGGTGATACCCCGGTCGGCGGCATCGAGCACGCCCCGTGGAGCCATCAGGGTCGGCACCAGCCAGGTGCCTCTCTCCTTCATCATCGCCACCGTCGGCTCGTCGAGGAAGATGCCATGTTCGATCGAGTGGATGCCCGCTTCCACCGCGTTGCGGATTCCCTGCGTGGCCTGGGCATGGGCGAGAACATGGACGCCGGCAGCATTGGCCTCAGCGACGAGGACTGCGAGTTCGGAAGGGCTGAGATGAGCTCGGGTGGGGTCGGACCGGGGGGACATCACCCCGCCGGACGTTGCCACCTTGATGTTGTCCGCCCCGGCGCGGACGATCTCGCGGACGACCCGTCGCATCTCGTCGGGCGAATCGACGATCGAATAGGGGATCCCGGGATCGAGAGCGAACAGCCGCGCATCGAAACCGCTGGGCAGCCAGCCGTCACCGTGTCCGCCGGACTGGGAGATCATCGTCAGTGACAGCCGCAGGCGCGGTCCGCGAATCAGTCCCTGTTCGACCGCGGTCTTGATGCCGAGGCTGGCTCCGCCCGCATCCCGGGCGGTGGTGATCCCGGTATCGAGTGTGGTGGCCAGGTTGTGAGCAGCCTCGTAGTACTTCAGGGCGAACGGCCGCTTGAGCGCCTCGATGAAGTCCACGTCCCGGAAACCGATGTGAACGTGGCAGTCGATGAACCCGGGCAGGACCGACTTGCCGCCGGCGTCGATTTCGACATCTCCGTCCAGCCCGTTGCCGATCTCGACGATGCGCCCGTCCTCGATCGCCATGTCCCCGCCGGTGAACGGGGCGCCGGTGCCGTCGAAGATCTGTCCGCCACGTACCACTGTTCTCATGTCGGTCCTCCTCGCTGTCGTGCCATTGGAGCACACCAGGTCGAGGGAGGCGGCCGGTAGGGTGCGCGAATCGTCGAGAGGATGAGCGGGCATGAAACTCGGTTTGAGCGCCGGCTACTGGGGAGCAGAACCTCCGGCCGGGGTCGTTGATCAGATCGCCGTGGCCGAGGAGCTTGGGTTCGACTCGTTGTGGACGACGGAGGCGTACGGGTCGGACGCTTTGACGCCTCTCGCCTGGTGGGGGTCGAGGACGTCACGGATGAAGTTGGGCACGTCGATCATCCAGATGTCCGCCCGCACTCCGGCGGCGACAGCCATGGCGGCCATGACGATGGACCACCTGTGCGACGGGCGCTTCATCCTCGGTCTCGGCGTGTCGGGACCCCAGGTGGTGGAAGGCTGGTACGGCATGCCGTACCCCAAGCCTCTCGCCCGAACGCGGGAATACGTCGAGATCGTCCGGCGGATCGTCGCCCGGGAGGATCGGGTCACGTTCACCGGTGAGCACTACACGCTCCCGTATGCCGGCGGAACCGGCCTGGGCAAACCCCTCAAGTCGACGCTGCATCCGCGTCGGGATGACATCCCCATCTATCTGGCGGCCGAAGGGCCGAAGAACGTGGCGCTCGCCGCCGAGATCGCCGACGGGTGGATTCCGTTCTGGTTCTCCCCGAAGGCTGACGACTTCTATCGGGAGGCGCTGGCCGAGGGCTTTGCCCGACCCGGTGCCCGGCAGACATTCGAGACGTTCGAGGTGGTCAATCCAATGCCGATCATCATCCACCCCGACCCCGACGTGGCGGCCGACATCGTGCGTCCGTACCTGGCGTTGTACGTCGGGGGGATGGGCTCGAAGGACGTCAACTTCCATTATGAGGTGTTGGCCCGGATCGGATGGCGGGACGTGTGCGCCCGGGTACAGGAGCTGTACCTCGATGGGCGCAAGGAGGAAGCACAGAAGGTCATTCCGCTGGAGATGGTGGAAGACGTCGCCCTGGTCGGCCCGCCGGGAAAGATCGCTGCCGAGCTTCCTCGGTGGAAGGAGACCGTAGTCACCACCATGGCCGTCCAAGGCCCGCCGGAACTCCTGCGGGCGGTGGCCGAGCTGGTGCTTTCGGAGGGGTAGCCGAGCGGGAAGTCTGCAGGTTTCGAATGTTCGACCGACGGGTAGAGAGAGGACAGCAAGAGATTTGGAGGAACTCCATGAGCTCCCAAACCACCGACCGCATCCGCAACGCCGAGAAGTCCGTCGCTCAGGCCCGTGAGGCCCTAGAGAAGGCAGAGGCGGGTCTGGCTGCTGCCGAAACCGTGGCGACCAAGGTCGACGACGTACGCTCCCGTCCAGTGCTGAAGACCGGCCTGATGTTCGGTCTGCTCACCCTCGTCGGCCTCTTCGTCTTCATGCTCCAGCGCACCGACGACTGACCAGAAACCGCTTTTTAGCGCATAGGTGGGGCATTTTTGCCCCACCTATGCGCTAAAAAACCAACTCGACCGGGATTTCGGCGAGTTTGGCGCGGAGGTATTCGCCCAGGCCCTTGGCTTGCGGGTCGACTCTGAGAGTGCTCGCCACGCCGTCGTCCAGTAGACGATGGATAACGAAGTTCACGGCACGCAGCCGAGGAAATCCGAAACGCTCGATCTCCAAGTCGGCGAGATCGGGGAGCAATTGGCGCAGACGCTCCACCGTCAGATACTCCACCATCCAACCGTGGGCGGCGTCGGTGCGGGCGAAGACGCCGAGGTTGGCGTCACCGCCCTTGTCTCCGGACCGCGCCCCCAACACCATGCCGAGGGCGACCAGGGTGGTGTCTCCGGACGGTGCCGGCGGGGTTTCCACCCGTGGGACGGCCGCTTCGAACCATTCGCCCGGTTCGGTCTCCGGCACCTCCCAGCTTTCATCTCCGACATGGACCGTCGGGGTCACCTCCGACCGGGGGATGGTGGTCGGCCAGTACACGGCGTAAGGCTTGGCCGGACCGGGCGGCCAAACCCCGAACAAGCCGGGGATCGAGGCCAAGGCGATCGAAGCCAACGCGTTCGACCACTCCCGCCCAACCTTGGACTCGTCCGGGTCGGCGACCGCGAACTCGACGTAGGAGATCGCTTCGGCATTGGACGACGGATCGGGAACGCCACCGCCGATCAGCGTGGTTCGGGTCTCGGCGATCTCTTCACGCGGCACCGGCGAGACCGCCCACACTTGGCGTTCCAGGAGTCGCATCTTGGCGAGGTCGTCGGTTCCGGTCAGCCCGATCATGAGCGAATTCCGGTACCCGGCCGGATATGCCGCCGCCACCTTGAGCGTCGGCGGAGGTGGTTCACCTTTCACTCCGCTGATCCGCACCCGGTTTGTCCCCACTTCTTCGATCGACACCGAGTCCAGGCGTACGGTCACGTCCGGGTTGTGGTATCTCGGTCCTCCCACCTCGTAGAGGAGTTGACTGGTCACCGTCCCGATCGAGACCTCGCCTCCGCTGCCGAACGGCTTGCCGATCACCGACGATCCATCCTCGGCGACTTCCGCCCAGGGGAATCCGGGTAGGACCATGTCGTCGATCTCGGTGAAGAACGAGTAGTTGCCGCCCGTCGCCTGCGATCCGCATTCGATGACATGGCCGGCGACGACCGCCCCCGCCAGCCGGTCCCAGTCGGTGCGTCCCCATCCGTGCCGCCAGATCGCCGGTCCAACCACGAGCGCGGCATCGGTCACCCGGCCGGTGACGACGATGTCCGCTCCCCGTTCCAATGCCGAGGCGATGCTCCATCCGCCCAGGTAGGCGTTGGCCACGACGACCGGGCGGTCGCCCAGCGCCTCGCCGGTGTCCAGGTTGCGGAACTCATGGCCGCGGTTCGCCAGATCCCCCAACCGGGGAGCGAGGTCGTCACCGGTCACCGCTGCGACAGTGGGAGACAGTCCGAGGGCAGCGGCCGCCTCTTCGACCGCGGCTGCACATCCGAGCGGGTCGAGACCTCCGGCGTTCACCACCACCCTGATCCCTCGTTCCAGGATCTCGGCCATGACTTCGGAGACCATCGTGACGAAGGTTCTCCCGTAACCGCCGTCGGGACGTTTCATTCGAGTGCGGGCCAGGATCAGCATGGTCAGTTCGGCCAGCCAGTCCCCGGTGAGCACTTCGACTTCCGGATCCTGCAGCATTTCACGCATGGCGGTCGGACGGTCGCCGTAGAGTCCGGCGACGTTGCCGATGCGGATCGGGTCGGGCATCGGGCGAGTCTGCCAGATCGCCGGGATCACCACCCGGCCGGAGGGGAGTGAGGTATGGGTGAACCGACTGCCGATCGTCCGCAGATGCCCGAGGGCTATGGGGTTCCCGAAACCACGTCAGGGGTGCTGGCGTGGGAACGGGTCGAGCTCGCCCTCGTCGAATCGCTGCACTATTGGGTGGTGACCACCCGTCCGGACGGCCGACCACATGTGGTGCCGAGGTGGGGTGTTTGGACCCGAGACGCGTTCTGGTACGACGGATCGCCGGCGACGGTTCACGTCCGCAACCTGGCACACGACCCACGCATGGTGCTTCATCTGGAGTCGGGGGAGCATGCGGTGGTGCTGGAGGGCGAGGCACGACCTTCAAATCCGGTGACCGGCGAACTCGGGCGACATCTCGCCGAACAGTTCGCCATCAAGTACGCCGACAAGGGCTATTCGCCTGCCGCCGATGCGTGGAGCGGGCCGGATGCGGGAGGGTTGGTGGTGTTTCGCCCACGCAAGGCCCTCGCCTGGTTTTCGTTCCCCGACGACGTGACCAGATTTCGGTTTTGAATCAGAGGTCGAGGGTTCTACCGACCCCGGACGCCAGAGCGGTGTCGTACGCCAGCCGTGCCGTCACGACGTCCTCCATCGCGTTCCCCACCGACACCCACACCGTGTGGGCGTCACCGGGCGGTAGGCCATCCCGCACCACCCGGCCGAGTTCCACGACGTCTTCCAGTCCCTGAACGACGGCGGGTCCGTTGGGCGGCGGGGTGGTTGTGGCTGCCCGGGTCTGCACCACCACTCGACCCGAGCTGACCAGTTCGCCCGGCAGTTCCCGATGCAGTCCGACCGACGAAACATGCCGGCCGGTGAACGAGGACGGATCGAACACGGGCTCGGGGCTGGCGGTGGTGCAGACGACCACGTCGGCGCCGTGCACGGCCCGGTCGATGTCTTCGACCACCTGTACTTCCGGATGCCGCCTCGCCAGTTGGTGGGCCCGTTCGGGGGTGCGGTTGGTCAGGCGGATCTCGGACCACGGTCGCAGAGCGGCGAACGCCTCCAGATGACCTGCGGCCTGGACCCCGGCGCCGATCACCGTCAGAACGGACACGTCGGCAGGGGCGAGCAGGTCGCATGCCAGTGCGGCGGAACCAGCCGTACGCATCTCGGTGATCACTTCACCGTCACACAGCGCCAGCGGGACACCGGTGTCGTCGTCGAACAACACCACCACCGCCATGTGGGTGGGAAGCCCAACTCGGGCGTTGTCCTCGAAGACCGACACCAGCTTGGCCGCCAACCCGATTCCCGCCACATAACCGGGCATGGTGCCGAGAAGCCCCGATTCGGTGCGGGTCATCGTCCGCACCGGGACGTCGCCCCGACCGTCGGACAACGCCACATATCCGGCGGCGAGCGCCTGGCGGAGCGCGTCTCGGTCGAGCACCTTCCGCACGTCCTCGCGATCGAGTACCAGCATCGTCCGGACCCTATCGCCCGCAGTCGTGGCGGTAGGGTCGGAACATGATCGTCACCACCATCGTCACCGGCGGTTCCACCGGCATCGGAGCAGAGATCGCCCGGCAGGCCGCCTCCGACGGAAGGCACGTCTTCGTCGTTTCCCGCCGCCCCGGACCAGTCGGATCCCACGTCGCCGCAGACCTGGCCCGACCCCAAGGCTGGGAGGCGTTCGACAACCTGGTCGCCGAAGCATTCTCTCGCTCGGAACGGGTGGAGGTCTTCCACTGTGCCGGCACGCTCACCCCGATCGGTTTCGCCGGTGAGGTCGACTCGGAGTCGTATCGGACGAATGTCCTGCTGAACTCCGCCGCACCGCAGATCGTGGGCGAGTCGGTGATCCGAGCGGCCACTGAGTATCGGGTTCCGGCCGCGTTGGTGATGATCACCTCCGGAGCGGCTCGCCGCCCCTACCCGGGATGGTCTGCCTATTGCGCAGGGAAGGCGGCGATGGATCATTGGGTCCGCACGGTGGGGGCCGAACAGGAGCGTCGCAGCGGGGTGAAGGTGGTTGCCATCGCCCCGGGCGTAGTCGACACGCCGATGCAGTCCGAGATACGGGAAGCCTCCGACGAGGAGTTCCCTGACGTGGAGCGATTCCGCAGCCTGCACTCCGATGGCGAGCTGGCAGATCCCGCCGCGGTCGCCGACCGGATCCGGGTCGTGGTCGACAGCCTCGAATCCGGCGCAGTGGTCGACCTGCGTGATCTCTAGGCTCCGGCTGGTCGAAAGGAGGATCCGTGCCGTCGGCCTACATCGCCGCATACATCCGCACTCCGATCGGACGCTATGGAGGCGCGCTGGCCGAAGTTCGTTCAGACGACCTCGCTTCCATTCCGCTTCGCGCGTTGATGGATCGTCATCCAGACCTGGAGATCGACGACGTGATCCTCGGGGCCACCAACCAGGCCGGGGAGGACAACCGCAACGTGGGACGCATGGCCGCCCTTCTCGCCGGACTGCCGGACTCGGTTCCGGGGAGCACCCTCAACCGGCTGTGCGGCTCGGGGATGGATGCGGTGGCCACCGCCGCCCGCCTGGTCTGGGGCGGAGACGCCGACGTGGTCATCGCCGGCGGCGTGGAATCCATGACGCGGGCTCCGTTTGTTATCCCCAAGGCGGAATCCGCCTATCCGACGACGGCAGAGATTGCTTCGACCACGCTCGGCTGGCGGTTGGTGAACCCACGCATGGAGGAGATGGGCCACACCGATCCTCTCGGAGTCACGGCCGAGAACGTGGCTGCAGAATTCGGGGTGTCGCGTGCCGATCAGGACGCTTTCGCGCTCCGTTCCCAGGAGCGCGCCGCCAAGGCGATGGCCGACGGCTGGTTCGCGGGAGAGATCGCGCCGGTGACCGTTCCCCGCCGGCGAGGCGAGGACCTGGTCGTCGACACCGACGAACATCCCCGGCCCGGGACCACGCTCGACGACCTCGCCCGACTGCAGCCGGCGTTCCAGCCGGGTGGCACCGTCACCGCCGGGAACTCCTCGGGTATCAACGACGGTGCTGCCGCACTGGTGGTGGCCTCCGACGCAGCCTTGGAACGGTACGGACTCGAACCGCTGGCCAGGATCGTCGGTGCTGCGGTTGCCGGGGTTCCCCCGCGGATAATGGGGGTCGGTCCGGTGCCCGCGGTGGCGAAGCTGATGGAACGGACAGGCTGGAACTTGGCGTCGGTTGACGTCATCGAACTGAACGAGGCGTTCGCCTCCCAGGCACTGGCCTGCCTGCGCCAGTGGGGACTGGCCGACGACGCCGAGCACGTGAACCCGCATGGCGGCGCCATTGCGCTCGGTCATCCCACCGGAATGTCCGGAGCGAGGATCACCGGCACGGCCGCCCGTGAACTCGTTCGGCGTGGGGGGCGGCGGGCGGTCGCCACGATGTGCATCGGGGTGGGTCAGGGAATCGCCATCGCACTCGAAGCGATCTGAGGAGGACGCGTGGATCTGAACGGCAGGGTCGTGGTGGTGACCGGGGCGGGCCGAGGCATCGGCGAAGGACTGGTGCGACGGTTTCGAGCCGAAGGGGCCTTGGTGCTCGCTGCGGACCTCGACGAGGCGGCGGTGGAACGGGTTGGGACGGAAACCGGCTGCGTGGGGATGCGCGCCGACGTGTCCGTCGAAGACGATGTTCGGGGTCTGGTGGAACGGGCTGAAGCCGATCTGGGACCGATCGACTTGTTCTGTTCGAACGCCGGGATCGGCCCGTCGGGCGGGGTCGACATGTCGAACGAGATGTGGCAGCGGATCTGGGAGATCAACACCATGTCTCACGTCTATGCAGCCCGTGCCTGCTTGCCGGGGATGCTGGCTCGGGGTGAGGGGTATCTCCTGCAGACCGTGTCGGCTGCCGGGCTGCTGACCAACCTGGGCGCGGCCGCCTACTCGGTGACCAAACATGCCGCGCTCGGTTTGGCGGAGTGGTTGTCCGTCACCTACGGCGATCGCGGGATCAAGGTGTCGGCGTTGTGTCCACAGTTCGTGCAGACCGACCTGCTCGCAGATCTGGCATCCGACCCGGCGGTTGCCGGATGGGTGAAGGCGGCGACGATCTCGGTGGAAGAGGTCGCAGAAGCAGTCGTGGAGGGCTTGGCGGCCGAGCGGTTCCTGATCCTTCCTCATCCCGAGGTCGCAACGTTCTTCGAGCGCAAGGCCACCGACTACGACCGATGGTTGGCAGGGATGCGCAAGCTGCAAGCCTCGCTCGGTCTCGAGGTGTAGAGATGTGCCGCTCGATTCGCACGTTGCACAACTTCGACCCGCCCGCCACCGACGAGGAGGTTCACGCCGCTGCACTCCAGTACGTGCGCAAGATCTCCGGTTCGCGGGAGCCTTCTCGGGTCAACGAGGAGGCGTTCGCCGCGGCGGTGTCGACGATCGCCGCCGCCACTCGCACCCTGGTCGACTCGCTCGTCACGGCCGCCCCGCCGAAGGACCGGGAAGTGGAGGCGGCCAAGGCGCGGCAGCGGGCGGCGGACCGCTACCGCTGACGTGCGGGTCGTCACCTGGAACGTCAACTCGCTGCCGGCGCGGCTGGAGCGTGTGCTGGCGTTCCTCGACGACCATCGGCCCGACGTCGTGTTGTTGCAGGAGACCAAGGTCGGTCCCGAAACCTTCCCTCATCTTGCTTTCGAAGCGGCCGGCTATTCGGCGGTGGATCATTCGGGTGGGCGATGGGAGGGGGTGGCGGTCGCGGCACGTCACGGTTTGGGGTTGGGTGATCCCGTCCGAGGTCTGGTCGGGGAACCGGAGACCTCCCAGGCGCGTTGGCTGGAGGTGACCGTCGACGGCGTGACGTTCGTCAGTGTGTATGTCCCCAACGGTCGAGTCGTGGGGAGCGAAACCTTCTGGACCAAGCTGGCGTTCCTGGAGGCGATGGCGAACCGGGCCGCAGCGCTCGGTGAACGGGCGGTGATCGGGGGAGACATGAACGTGTGTCCATCGGATCTCGATGTCTGGGATCCGGCAGAGGTCCACGGATCGACTCACATCACCGACGACGAGCGTCGCCGGCTGGCGGCGGTGGTCGATGCCGGCTTCGTCGACGCCTTTCGCAAGCTCCATCCGGAGGATCCCGGGTTCAGTTGGTGGGACTACCGGGCGGGTCACTTCCACAAGGGTTTCGGGCTCCGCATCGACCTGCTGCTGGTCGGTGCCGCGCTCGCCGACGGGCTCACGCGTGCGGAGGTGATCCGTGACTACCGGAAACCGTCGGCGGTTCCAGGGACCAAACCGTCGGATCACGCACCGGTCCTGGTCGAGTTCGGCTGATCAGCTTTCGATCGTGATCGTGCCGCCCATCTCCGGGTGGATCTGACAGAAGTAGCCGTACGTGCCGGGCTGTTCGAACGTGTAGAAGAACTCTTCGCCCGGTCTCAGCGTGCCCGAGTGGAACGCTTGGTCGGTGGAGGTCCACGTGTGGCTGAAATCGTCGTTGTTGACCACCCGGACCGTATCGCCGACCTTCCCGGTTTCGTCTCCTGAGAATGCAAACGCTGCCATCCGAATGGACAGGGAGGCTTCGGGGGTAGAAGCGGTGGTGGTCGTGGCGGCGTCGCTGATGGTCGTGGTCGGGATAGTGGTAGTGGTTTCCGGCTGGGTGGGTTCGGCTTCCGAGCAGGCCACGACGATGACGATGAGGGTCAGGAGCCAGAGGTGCGTGCGGCTGCGCATGCTGCGGACGCTACCCGTCGATCGAGATGGCGGTTGGAGAAATCGGGTGTGAGCCGGTCCCAGCTCACCCGGTGATGGTGATGCGTCCCACCATCCCCGGATGCGGCACGCAGAAGAACTCGTATGTTCCGGGCTGATCGAAGGTGTAGAGGAACTCCTGGCCGGTGCCGAGCGACCCGGAGTCGAACGTCCCGCCCTTCGCCGTCCAGGTGTGGCTGACGACGTCGGTGTTGACCACGCGCACGGTGTCACCTACCCGCCCGTTCGTGTCACCAGAGAACTGGAACCCGGCGATGGTGATCGTGAGCTGGCGGGCAGAAGGTGCGGCGGTGGTCGTGGTCGGCTGGGTCGTGGTGGTGGTCGTGGCAAGCGTGGTGGTGCTGTCTGTGGTGGTCGTCGTGACGGTCGTGGTCGTGGTCGGCACGGTCGTGGTCGAGTCGGCGCTCGTCGCTGTCGTCACGACCGACGTCGTGGTGGTGCTGTTCGTCGTGGCCGTCGACACCGGTTGCGACGTCGTGGTGGTAGTGGACTCGGCGGACCCGCCGGCCGAGCAGGCGACGATGGTTGCCAGGAGGAGCGGTGCGAGAAGTGTGAGCCGGGACATCGGCGGGGCACGCTACCTGCTGGCCGCGGCTCGATGCTCAGTCTTGTTTGGATTTCCCCGCAGCCCGCTGCTGACGTTTCCACGCCTTGACCTCGGCGAGTGCTGCCGGGCCGTCGACGTCGGCTGCGGACCGTGGAACCGAATCCGAGAACGGAGACGCGGCGGCCTTCCAGCCGGGAGGGCGGACACCGAATCGCTTGGCAAGGATTGCGATCAGAATCTTGGCCTTTTCGTCCCCGAACCCGGGGAGCGCGACGAGGCGCCGGTAGAGCTCGTCGCTGTCCTTCGCCTCATCCCAGATGCGAGCGGTGTCTCCGCCGTAGTCGTCGACGACGCATGTTGCGACGGCGTGGATGCGTCTCGCCATCACTGCCGGGAAACGGTGGATGGCCGGAACACGACAGGCGACTTCGACGAGGTCGTCCGGGTCCATCGCGGCGATGCCCACGGGGTCGAGGAAGCCGAGGCGCTCACGCAATGTGGTCGGCCCCCGGAACGCCCAGCCGAGCGGGACTTGCTGGTCGAGCAGCATCGCGACCACCAGCGCGAAGGCGTCGGACGAGACGAACTCGTCGGCCTCCCGGTCGCCGGTGACGCGAAGGTCTCCGTTCATCCGCAGTCGACGCACCGTCCAGGGCTCTCGGAAGCCAACCGGATCGGCTTGGTGGTCCAGCACTCCTCACAGACGAAGGTGTCCTCGACGACTGCAGTGCGAGCTTTCTTGGCTCGCAGCTCTTTGGTGCGTTCGGTCGGCGACGGTCTCGGTGTGGGGCGAGAGGGAGGTTTGCGGGTGGTGAAGTGGCGGGCGGGGTCGTGTTCTTTCTCGGCTGCCCACCACAGGGCGTCGAGGGTCCACAGGTCGGTCTCCACCTCGGCGCACACCAACCTCAGCATGTCGTTGACCGCCGCGTACGTCTTCCCGACGGAGGCACCGTCGGCCACCTCGGGCCATAGTCCGAGCCGGCGCATCGCCGCCTCGGAGATCCCACCCCACACTCCGAAGGTGTCGGGGTGTGTGACCAGCAGGATCGGCGACCAAACGTCGTGGTCGAACTCCTCGGGGGATCCGAGGCTGTCGATGCGGGCGTCGATCGGGAGCGATGGGTCGAGGAGTTCGCCGATCATGGCGCGCACGGTCGGGAACCAGCGCAGCAGCGTGTCCCGACGCCTCTGCAGGCCCCACCAGTGGCGGTTGTGTTCGAACTCCAGGAACTGGGAGAACGTGTCGGGATCGAGGAGGTCGGGTTCGGAGAAGACGGCTGCCCAGCGAGCGATGGTCGTATCCCGATCACGGATCATCTGCACCACGTCGTTGTGGTTCCCGGCAACGAGCAACCTTCGCAGATAGGCGATCGGATCCGAAGGCGTCATGCCCAGAGGTTACGACGGCCGGAAGGTCAGTCCGATGCCGCCCAGCCGGACCAGGCCGACACCAGGATCCGGACCCACGGCCCGGCAGGCGGGCGGTCACGGTAGGCCGAGTGTCTCTGCTCGAGTTGGTCGGCTTCGGATGGGCGGGCAGTGTGAACGACGGCGATTCCGTCAGCGCGGACCCACCACAGCTCGTCCCAGCGCTCGGATCGGTGATCGAACAGCACCGAGACTCGTGGCTCGCTCTTGATGTTGGCGAGGCGTTGGAGGCTGCGGCTGGTCTTCGGCTTGTGATCGATGGCGAAGAGGATCACGTCGTCGACGACGACGGGGGTGATGGGTACGGCGTGAGGCCGACCGTCGGGCCGGACGGTGGCGAACACCGCGAAGTCGGCACTGGCCGCCAGCGTGCGCCATTGCTCGTCCAGAACTACCTCAGTTCGCGGCGGAGGATCTTTCCTGACGCCGACTTGGGGATGGCGTCGATGAATTCGACCAGCCGGATCTGTTTGTACGAGGCCACATGCCCGGCAACGTGGTCCATCACGTCCTGTGCCGACATTGCTGCCCCCGATCGAACCACCACGAAGGCCTTCGGGATCTCGCCGGCTTCCTCATCGGGGACGCCGATGACGGCGGCATCGGAGATGTCAGGATGGGTGAGCAGGATTCCTTCGAGTTCGGCGGGCGGCACCTGGAATCCCTTGTACTTGATGAGTTCTTTCAGTCGGTCGACGATGTACAGGAACCCGTCGACGTCGAAATGGCCGATGTCGCCGGTGTGGAGCCACCCCTCGTCGTCGATGGTGATGGCAGTCGCTTCCGGATTGTTGAGGTAGCCCTTCATCACCTGCGGGCCCCGGATCCACACTTCACCGTCGACGCCCGGTTCGCAGTCCTCCCCGGTGGCAGGATCCACGATTCGGGTCACAGTATTGGAGATCGTGACACCGACCGAGGCCGGGTTGAACGCACCTTCCGGGGTGGAGTGGGTGACCGGGCTGAGTTCGGTCATGCCGTAACCCTGGACGACGGCAACGCCGAGCCGCTTGCGGGCTTCGGCCGCCAACTCGCCCGAGAGCGGGGCAGCTCCCGAGAAGATGAGGCGGAGCGAGGACAGGTCGTAGTCGTCCACCATCGGATGCTTGGCGAGCGCCAGGACGATGGGAGGGACCAGATAGGCGATGGTGATCGCCTCGTCCTGCAACAGGCGGAGGAACTCGGGCAGGTCGAATCGGGGCATCGTCACCACCGTTGCGCCGCGATACACCACGTTGTTCATGAGCACCTGCATGCCGTAGATGTGGAAGAAGGGCAGTACGGCGATCACCCGGTCCTTGCCGGCCTCCACCCGCAGGATGTGTTCGGTTTGTGCCAGGTTGGCAACCAGATTGCGGTGGGTGAGCATCACGCCTTTCGGGAGTCCCGTGGTTCCGGACGAGTAGGGGAGGACCACCACGTCGTCCGCAACGTCGATCGACGGTTGGCCGGTGAAGGGCTCGGATGCCAGCAGTTCACCGAAGGGGATGTGGGCGTCGGTCTCTCCGATGACAACGATGCGGCTGATGTCGGTGGAGGCGGCCGCCCGCTCGGCGGTCTCGAGGAACATCGGGATGGTCACCAGGAGGCTCGCTCCGCTGTCGGCCAGCTGGAACGCCACCTCGTCGGGCCCGTAGGTCGGGTTGATGGTCGTGACCGTGCCGCCGGTGAGAGCGGCTCCGTGGAAGACCACGAAGTATTCGGGCATGTTCGGCAGGAGGATCCCTGCCACCGAGCCCTTTCCGAAACCCTGCGCCGCGAACCACCCGGCGGCGCGATGGGTGGCGTCGGCGAGTTGCGCATAGGTGTAGGTGCGACCACTGGGACCGTCGATCATCGCCGGCTGGTCGCCGAGCTCGGAGACCCGGCTCAACACGAACGGAGTGATGGGAACGTCGGGGATTTCGACCGGCGGCAGCGGCGAGGTGTACATCGTGGAACGGCTCCCGGAAGTCGACGACGTTCGGACGATAGGCGGCAGGTGGGGTGACGGACGTGCGAACGGCCCATTGCCATCGAAGGCGGGGGGCCGGAAGATGGGGCGGCGACGATCGGAGGGTGATGAGACGGGTCGTGGTGATAGCGGTGACCGTGGGCGCTTCAATGATTCTCACGCTGCCCGCCGTGGCTGTGGTGACGGGGCCGTGCGACGGGTCGGTCACCGTTGGTGGGGTGACGTACGGTCCGGAGAACGACACGCCGGACGATCCGATCGTGGTGCCGGCGGACCGGGCAGGTGTCGTTGCAGATTGGGAAGGCACGACTGGCGTTCCCATAACCGATCACTCGGGTGCGGTGGGGATCGTGGTCGGACCCGTCACGGTGGAGATCGCTGACTGGTCCGGTGAGAACGCCGACCAGGAGACCCGGGCGAGCGGCATGTATGACCTCGGCTCGTTGCCCGGATTCGTCTCGAACCTCACCGGTCTGTATGAGGTGTCGGGGACGCACTCGGGCACCGGCGGGAGTTGCGCCGGCTCGGTGATGGTGTTGCTCGAAGGCAACCCCCTGTCTTCACCAGTAGGTGCGGCGTCGGCGGGTGGCGCACTCCTGGCCGCTATCGGCACCGTGCTCGCCGGGAGAGGGAGGGCAGCATGAAGGGCCGCCCCGTCCTCGGTGTCGTCTCAGGTCTGTTCCTGGGCCTTTTCCTGGCCGTCGCGCTCCAGCAGTTCGGGATCCGGCCCCTCGACTCGCTGTCGCTGTTCGGGCTTCCGCTGCTGGGAGTCGTCGTCGGTCTGTTGTTCGCTCGGTTCGCTCCGTTTGGATCGTCCAAGTAGGCCGACGGGCGTCACTTCTCCAGTCGGTCGCGTCTGGCTTGTAGGAGTTCGGCGGCGCGTTCGAGGGTGATCGACTCGGGGGTGTCGCCTTTGCGGAGCGACGCGTTGACCTCACCGTCGGTGACGTACGGCCCGTAGCGTCCGTTGCGCACCGTTACGGGCTTCTTCGAGACCGGATCCTCGCCCAATTCGCGCAACGGACCGGCTGCCTTCTGTCCGCGACGGCGCGGTGGCTCCGCCAGCAGCTGCAACGCTTCGTCGACGGTCAGAGTGAAGAGCTGGTCTTCGGACTCGAGCGATCGGCGATCGTCGCCCCGTTGGATGTAGGGGCCGTAGCGGCCGTTGAGGGCCACGATCTCCACACCGTCGGGGTCGATGCCGACCGTGCGCGGAAGAGACAGCAGTTTGAGAGCGTCGTCGAGTGAGAGGCTGTCGAGTTCCATCGACTTGAAGAGGCTGGCTCGTTTCGGCTTCTCCTTCGAGCCTTCTTCGACATCGCCGAGCTGGACGTACGGGCCGAACCGTCCTGTCCGGCCGAGTACCACCAGCCCGGAGTCGGGATCGGTGCCCAGGATCTT
The DNA here is from genome assembly GCA_046565785.1 of Acidimicrobiia bacterium. Lineage (GTDB taxonomy): Bacteria > Actinomycetota > Acidimicrobiia > Spongiisociales > ZC4RG35 > DATHWB01. The sequence continues at coordinate 3,847 of JBKHXZ010000232.1, read as the reverse complement.
GTCGCCTCGGGACTGTTCGTCGATCAACTCGTTGGCCTTTTCCACCGTGACCTCGTCGGGAGCCAGGTCTTCGGGGATCGACCCGCGATCGTCGCCCCGTTCGACGTATGGCCCGTAGCGGCCCACCCGTGCGACGATCTCCCGGCCCTGATCGTCGGTTCCGATCGGGATCGAGTTGACCGCACGAGCGTCGATCTCACCCAGCCGCTGTTCGATCGTGGCCTTGAGCCCTTCGTCGCCGAGGTAGAAGCGGCTCAACCATGGCACCCGGTCTTCCTGTCCGGCGGCGATGGAATCCAGATCGTCTTCCATGCGTGCGGTGAACTCGTAGTCCACGAGGTTGGGGAAGTTCTGTTCCAGGAGTGTGACCACTGCGAACGCGGTGAACGTGGGGATCAGCGTTTGGCCGCGTTTGAAGACGTAACCGGCATCCTGGATGCGGGACATGATCGACGCATACGTCGACGGCCGGCCCACGCCGAGCTCTTCGAGGCGTTGGACGAGGGAGGCCTCGTTGTATCGGCGGGGCGGCTGGGTGTCGTGCCCGGCCGGCTCCAACGCGATCACGTCGAGGGCGTCGCCTTCTTCGACTGCCGGCAACGGTGATTCGGAGTCGTCGGTGTCGCCGGCGTCGACCGACTCCACGTATACCCGCAGGAATCCCGGGAAGTGGATCACCCGACCGGACGCGGAGAATTCGACCTCCCTCCCGTCGGTGGCCGTGGCGCCGAACCGAATCGAGAGCGATTCCCCACGGGCATCGGGCATCTGCGAGGCGAGGGTGCGTTTCCAGATCAGCTCGTAGAGGCGAGCCTCGTCGGAGCCGAGTTCACGGTCTACTTGTGCCGGGGTCTTCCACGTGTCGCCGGCCGGTCGGATCGCCTCGTGGGCCTCCTGGGCGTTCTTGGCTTTGGAGCTGTAGATCCGAGGCGAGTCGGTGACGTAGTCGGCTCCGAACTGTTTGCGGATCTCGGCGCGTGCGGTGCTGATCGCCGACTCAGACAGCGACACCGAGTCGGTACGCATGTACGTGATGTAGCCGTTCTCGTAGAGGCGCTGGGCCACCGACATGGTGCGGGTCGAGGTGAAGCGCAACTTGCGGGCCGCTTCCTGTTGCAGGGTCGAGGTGCGGAACGGGGCGTAGGGCCTGCGGGTGTACGGCTTGGTCTCGGTGGAGCGGACGCTGAACTCGGCCTGCTCGAGGGAGGCGGCGAGCCCGGCTGCCGTTTCGGCGTCGAGCACGACGACATCGCCCTGGGGTCGACCCAGAGAGTCGAAATCTCGCCCGGCCGCCACCCGGGTGCCGTCGACGGCGACCAGGGTCCCGGTGAACTGGGTGGGGTCGCCTGGCTTTTCGAAGGTGCCTTCGAGATCCCAGTACGAGGCGGAGCGGAAGGCCATCCGCTCCCGCTCGCGCTCGACGATGATGCGTACCGCGACCGACTGGACCCGCCCGGCGGAGAGGCCTCGTGCCACTTTCAGCCACAGCACCCGTGACACGTCGTATCCGACGAGCCGGTCGAGAATTCGGCGGGCTTCCTGGGCGTCGACCAGTTGGGTGTCGATGTCCCGAGGATTGTCGAAGGCCTCCCGGATCGCCGATTCGGTGATCTCGTGGAAGACCATCCGTTTGACCGGCACCTTCGGCTTGAGGACTTCCGCCAGATGCCAGGCGATGGCCTCGCCTTCCCGGTCTTCGTCGGTGGCGAGATAGAGCTCGTCTGCGCCTTCCAGGGCCTTCTTCAGTTTCTTGACGTGATCACGTGACCGCTTGGAGAGGACGTAGACGGGGTCGAAATCGTCGTCGACGTTGACCGCCAGATACGCCCACGGCTCCCGCCGGTATTTCTCCGGAAGATCCTTGGCGGATCCGGGGAGGTCGCGGATGTGTCCCATCGACGCTTCGACCACCACCTCGTCGTCAGTAAGGCCGCGAAGGAACTGGCCGATCGATTTGGCCTTGGTGGGGGATTCGACGATGACGAGTGAGCGGGTCACGGCGCCGGAAGGTACGGGGGGGATTCGCGAAATGTCAACCTTCGGCACTCTTGCCGACGGAACGTCGGGGCCTCGGTAGCCTCATCGACGACGTGGATGAATCGATCCCCCGGATCCGGGGAACGCAGCTGATTCGGCGGGGACCGTTCGCCCGCCTGTGGTGGGCGAACACCATTTCGAGCCTGGGGGACTGGGTGACGCTGTTCGCCACGTTCTCGCTCGCCGCCGGTATCGCCGGCAACGGCCCCAACGCCTCGCTGGCCATCCTGGTGCCGCTCGTGGCACGCATCCTGCCGGGAGTGCTGATCGGGGTGATCGGCGGGGTCGTCGCCGACCGGTGGGATCGGAAGATGGCGATGATCATCTCCGATTTCGGCCGGGCCGCCTTGGTGCTGGTGTTGGTCTTCGTCGGGAACTACCGAGATCTCTTCCTCATCACCTTCGCCATCGAGGTGCTGTCGCTGTTGCGCCAGCCGGCCCGGGAGGCCGTGGTTCCCCAATTGGTGGCGTCGCGTCATCTGATGGCGGCCAACGGGCTGAATCTGCTCGGGGCGTACGGAACCGCTCCTCTCGGAGCGGCCCTTTTCGCCCTGTTCGCCGAGGTCGGTCAGGAGTTCTTCCAGGTGTTCACCGAGGCCGCAGCGGTTGCCGCCGCGTTCGCTTTCGACACGGTCACCTTTCTCGTCTCCGGCGTCATCACGATCTTCATCCCCATCCAGAAAACTCACCTGCGGGCGAAGAAGCGTGAGGACGGCAGGCCCGACTGGCGAGCGCCGCTGCGGGAGATGGTCGAGGGGTTCCAGTTCGTGGCGGTATACCCGGCCGTTCGGCGAATGATGATCGGCATGGCGGCCGGACTCTTCGGAGGAGGCGCACTGTTCGTGTTGGGTCAACCATTCTCCAAGCAGGTGTTGTTTGCCGGGGACACCGGCTACGGAATCATCGTGACCGCACTCGGCTTGGGTGTGGCGGCCGGGATGGGCTTCATGACGGCCATCGGGAGGAAAGTCGAACGCCGGGAGGCCCTTTTTGCCGTTGCGTTGAGTCTCGCCGGGCTCACTGTCGTGTTCGCCGGCCTGTCGACGACGGTGATCGGTGTGTCAGGTTGGGTGTTCGTCGCCGGGCTGGGAACTGGAGTCGCGTATGTCACAGGCTTCACGCATCTTCACGCCATGATCACCGACGACATCCGGGGGAGAACCTTCGCTGCGCTGTACGCCTCGGCGCGTGTCGCCCTGCTGGGGTCGTTCGCTTTGGCTGCGGTGGGTGCTGCCACCTTGAACGACATCATCCCCGGCCCGATGGGCAACTCGATTAGGGCCATCATCGTGATGGCCGGTTTGACGGTGGCCGCCTCCGGGCTCGGAACGCTGTGGGCGGTACGCGCCCAACTGCGAGGCGAGCCTCTCGACGAAGCGGACTATCGGGCGTTACGGGACGCCGGGGATGCGATCACCTGGATGCGTGGCAACCGGCGAAGCGGGGAGAAGTGACGGGGCGCTACATCGGGTTCGAGGGGGTCGAAGGGGCGGGCAAGTCGACGGTGGTGTCGGCGGTGGCCGCTCGGCTCACCGCCGGCGGGTTTGATGTCGTGACCGTGCGCGAACCGGGGGGTACTCCGATCGGCGAGGAGATCCGTCGTCTACTGCTCCACTCCGAGTCGATGTCGGACTGGACCGAGGCAGCCCTGTTTGCGGCGGCTCGGGCGGAACTCGCCCGTACCGAAATCGCACCCGCTCTGTCACGCGGGGCGACGGTGCTGTCGGACCGTACCTATTACTCGTCGCTCGCCTACCAGGGAGCCGCCCGCGGACGGGGAGTCGAAGCGGTGCGGGCGGTCAACGAGCAG
>JBKHXZ010000231.1:0-25798 GCA_046565785.1 Acidimicrobiia bacterium | reverse complement strand
GAGTGGGGAACGGTGTTCCATCGTCCAACACCGGCGGCACCACCGCCACCACCGGCAGACCGAGCGGGCAGCGGGCGGCCACGTCGGATTCGGCGCGTAATGGACGCCCGATCTGGGCTTCCATCGTCCGACGGTCGCTCACCCGTCGACCAGGTCTCGCCCTGTGACGAAGTCCCAGATACGGGCCAGGAACGGGACCGCCTCACCTTCGGTCGCGTCGGTCTCGACATCGGCCGGGAACGTCGGGTGCGGTGCAACCTCTTCTTCGATCACCACGTACGCCGCCTCACCTGGGCGTACGTATCCGAGCTTCTCCCGTGCCAGACGCTCGATCTCGACCGGCGTCTGCAGGGCCGCCACCTGGTCGGTGAGGATGGCGTTCTCACGCTCCAACGCGTCCAAGGTCGCCTGGGCCTGCTCGACCTCTTGCCGCTGGTCGACGATCTGACGCAACGGCAGGGCGTTGGTGGTGACCGCCACCGCCACGACGAGTACCGCCACCGACACGAGGAAGAGGACCGGCCGGCGCAGCAGCTTCACCGGATCCTCCGAAACGCGTCCCAGCCGGCGTATCTCGCCTGATCACCCAGATGTTCTTCGATCCGCAGCAACTGGTTGTACTTGGCGGTGCGCTCCCCCCGGGCCGGGGCCCCGGTCTTGATTTGACCGGCGTTGGTACCCACCGCCAGATGGGAGATGAACGAGTCTTCGGTCTCCCCCGAACGATGCGACACCATGCGACCGAAACGGGCGCGTTCGGCCATCTCCATCGTGTGCAGCGTCTCGGACAGCGATCCGATCTGGTTGACCTTGATGAGGATGGCGTTGGCCGCCCGTTCCCGGATGCCCCGTTCGAGGATGTCCTGGTTGGTGACGAACAGGTCGTCCCCGACCAGTTGCACCCGGTCACCAACCCGCTCCATCAGCCCCTTCCAACCGTCCCAATCGTCCTCGGCCATGCCGTCTTCGATCGACACCAAGGGGTAGGCGGCTACCAGTTCGGTGAGGTAGGCCGCCATCTCGTCGGGCGTCAGTTCCTTGCCTTCCAGCTCGTACTTGCCTTCCCGCCAGATTTCCGACGCGGCCACGTCGAGTGCAAGCGCGATCTGTTCGCCCACCACGTATCCGGCCGCCTCTATGGCTTCGGTGAGGAGGTCGAGGGCGGCACGGTTCGTGGCCAGATTCGGGGCGAAACCGCCTTCGTCGCCGACGTTGGTGGCCAGACCTCGGCCGGCCAGAACCTTGCGGAGGGCGTGGTAGGTCTCCACGCCCGCCCGCAGTGCCTCCGAGAAGGAAGCAAAACCGCCGGGCACGAGCATGAATTCCTGGATGTCGACGGAGTTGGCGGCGTGTGCCCCACCATTGAGCACGTTGAGACACGGAACCGGGAGCATCCGGGCCGGCGGACCGCCGAGATAGCGATACAGCGGGAGGCCGACCCCGGCGGCAGCCGCCCGAGCGGTGGCCAACGAAACGGCGAGGATGGCGTTCGCCCCCAGCTTGGCCTTGTTGTCGGTCCCGTCGAGATCGATCATCAACTGATCGATCCGCTCTTGTTCGGTGGCGTCGACGCCGACCAGCTTCGGCTTGATGACGTCGATGACGTTGGCGACGGCCCGCGAAACCCCCTTCCCGCCATAGCGGGTTCCGCCGTCCCGAAGCTCGATCGCTTCGAGGGCCCCTGTCGACGCCCCGGACGGTGCCGCCGCCCGTCCGAATGCTCCGCCAGCGAGGAGGACTTCGGCTTCGACGGTCGGGTTACCGCGGCTGTCGAGGATCTCACGAGCTCGGATGTCTGCGATCTTCGTGGACATTCCCAGCTCTCCTTGTATGTCGGCCGAAGGCTAGCAACGCACTCCTCGACCGCTTGGCAACGCATACGCTGCAGTCGTGAACACACGTCGTGTGTCGGTCGTCCCCGGTTTCGCCCTTCCTCTGGCCTCCGGCTGTCACCCGGTCCGGGCCACCGGTTCGTCTGTCGGGTGGATGACGGCTGCTCTATTCGCCGACTGGATCACCGCCGACGCCCTGGAGGCGGGCTGGTCGCGCGCCGACATCGACGCCGCCGTCGTCCGACTCTTCGAAGTCGAGGCCGCCAACCTGGTACGGCTCGCACGCTTTTTCGTCGACGACCGCGACGCCGCCGAGGACCTCGTGCAGGAGGCCTTCATCCGCCTCGCCCGGTCCATCCACCGGGTCAAGGATCCCGATGCCGCCCCTGCCTACCTGCGCTCCATCGTCCTCAACCTCGCCCGCGACCACAACCGCAGGGGACTCGTGTCGCTCCGTCATCGGCCGGCAGCCGAGCCACAGCCTCCCGGTCTGGACGAGGGCCTGGAACTCGCCGAGGACCAACAGCGCGTGATCGACGCACTCCGGACGCTTCCCGCCGGACAGCGCAACTGCCTGGTGCTGCGTTACTACCTCGACCTGTCGAACCCGGAGATCGCCCGCACATTGGGCGTGTCGGTCAACACCGTGAAGACCCAGATCCAGCGAGGAATGGCCTCGTTGGCCACCCGACTGGGAGAGCCCTCATGACCACCCTGGAACGGAGGCTCTCCGAAGCGCTCCAGGCTGGGGCGTCCGCGGTGCGCCCTGCCCCGGATCTCTTCGCCCGGGTCGCAGACTCGATCGAAGCCGATGCCCGGCGCCGCCAATTGGTGTTGCGCGGTGCCCTGGTGCTCGCCCTGTTCCTCGCCGCACTCGTCTCACTCGGTCTCGGACTGTCCACGTACTCGAACGGGAGGTTGGTCATGCCCTGGTGGGCTCTGGAACTCATCACAACGGTCGTCCTCGTCGCGATGGCGCTGTGGCTCGGACCGTTCATCAAGCGCTTCGGACGTGCCTACGCCGCCGACGTGTTCAGGGCGAATCCGCGGACAGGCAAGTCGTACATCGTCCTCACCGACATCGTCTACTACCTGATCTTCACCGCGTACATCATGTTCACCGCCCGTTTCGAACCGGAAACCGGCTGGGGCGCCACCGTCGGAGCGGCCCAGGCTCAGGTTTCTCTGTGGCGGGTAGCTGGCATCCTGTTGATCATCGGCATCCTGCACGGGCTGAACATCGTGCTGATGCCGGTGCTGGGGCGCCTGTTCTCGCTCAACCGGCGCCTGGATGCTCTGAACCGGAACCCCGATGCCGACGACTGACGACGACACACGTCTCGGCCTCGGCTGGGAGGTGTGGGTGATTCTCGTCGTGTTCGTCGGGTTCGGTGCGCTCGGGCCGTTTGTCGTCGGACTGATCGGAGGGGTCGTAGTCACCGAACCCGCGGGGACAGTCGCCATACCGGCTGTCCCCCTCGATCCGAAGCGAGTCGTCGCCGGAATCGGCGCCGCCCTCGTCTTCGCGCTGGCGGCAGTCGGGATCATTCGCACCACCGATTGGCATCTTCCCGACTGATCTCAGACCGTTCGCGGGCCGAAACGGACGGCGTGACCGTCCGATCTAGCCCTGGGTTCGGGTCTTCGCCCGTTCCCAACGGGCGTCGAGTTCAGCGGCCGTCAACCCGTCCAGCGGTCCTTCGGTTTCCATGTGTCGGAACCGTTCCTCGAACCTCCGGTTGGCGCCACGCACCACGAGGTCGGGATCGACTCCCAGATGGCGAGCGAGGTTGACGGCGGCGAACATCACGTCACCCAGCTCTTTGCCGGCCTCATCCCGGTCGCCCGAGGCCAACGCCGCCCCCAGCTCGCCGACTTCCTCGGAGACGTCACCGAAGACACTCATGACATCCGGCCAGTCGAAGCCCACCTTGGCGGCCCGCCGTTGCAGTTCTGTCGCCCGGGCCAAACCGTCGAGCGCCCGCGGAACGCCGTCCAGCAGCGACTCGTCGGCGGTCGAATCCGTCTTCTCGGCCGCCTTGATCTGATCCCAGTTCGCCTTCACCGCGTCGGCATCCGTGGCGTCGACGTCACCGAAGACGTGCGGATGCCGACGCACCAGCTTGCGGCGTAGCGCTTCGGCTACGTCGGTCACGTCGAAGGCCCCTTCCTGTTCGGCGATGGCGGCGTGGAACAGCACCTGCAGCAGGACATCGCCCAGTTCTTCTTCTAGCCCCGCGTACGAGCCGACGTTGGCGGGATCGTCGGCCAGTTCGGAGATGGCATCGATCAGCTCGGCAGTCTCTTCCTCCAGGTAACGCACCAGCGTTGCGTGTGTCTGTTTCCGATCCCACGGGCACTCCCGTCGGAGTCGGTGCATCACCTCCACGACCCCGGTCCACCCGGCGGTGGTGGCCGGTACGAACAACGAGGTACGCACGCCGGCCAATCCGGAGTCGAGGTCGTCGGGGTGGGCGGTGACGACCCGCTCGTCAGCCGCTCCCAACCCAACCGCCACCGTCACCGTGCTGTCTTCCGGGAGTGCCCGACCGACTCGGGCGAGGACATCGGCCAGGATCTCTGCCCGGTCCAGATGTCCGATGACGGTGGGAACTGCGAACGTCAGCACCCGGGGCAAGTCGTGACCGTTCAGGAGTTGGAATCCGTCGGCCAGCGGGTCGATCCCGAACCGCAAGAACATCACATCGAGGAACGACTCCCCGGGGTGCACCACCACCTCGGGCGTCCGCCGTCGAATCTCGGCAACGGCCAGCTCGCCGACCGTCGGGCTGCCCGGCACCGCATACACCGTGGGGTCGGACTCGAGCACCCGGTCGGTGATCGCCGCGTACACATCACCGAAGGTCTCAGACGTCTCGTAGAGGTCGTCACAGGAGACGACCTCCCGCCGGTCCGCCAACTGGGCGGCGGCCGGATGGCGCAGCGTGCGCACCACCACGCGCCTCTTCGGATCGAGGAGGATCTCCAAAACCGCGCCGGACACCCGATCCAGGTCTCCGGGCCCGAGCCCAACGATCTCGATCATCGGTCCCCGGTCAGGCCGGCGGTTGCACGGTTGGGAACGGATCGGTCACCCAGGTTCCGTACTCCTCGTCGATGCTGACGTCCGCCTCACCCACTACCTGAAGCAGCCAGTCCTGTACGAGTCGTCCCGCCCGTTCGATCTCGGCGGCCGCACGCAGATCGGCCTCGGCTTCTTCCAGCGGGGTGGTGGTGCGCTCGGTCACCAGGATGAGGTGGTACCCGAACTGGGACCGGACCGGTTCGCTCACCTGGTTGAGAGGAACCTCGTAGGCGCCGAGGGCGAACTCGGGAACGTATTGGGAAAGGGCACTGCATCCCAACTCTCCACCGTTGGCCGCCGTCCCGTCAGTGCCGATTTCCGCCGCCACGTCGGCGAAGGACTCGCCCGCTTCGATCCGCGCCTTGGCGTCCAGCGCCTCGTCTTCGGTCTCGACCAGGATGTGGCTGACACAAGCTTGGGTGAGGTCCATGAGCGCCGCGTCGTAGCGGTCGGAGAGTTCTTCGTCGCTGATCGGACCTTCGGCCTCCAGAAGCTTCTCTTCCACGGCGTCGGCCACGAGCTGCTGATGAGCGATGCGATAGATACGCTCTTCGGTGAAGCCCTGCTCGGCAAGGAACTCCTCGTACGACAGTCCGCCGCTCTGAGCTTCGATCTGGGACCGCAGTTCGGCGACCCGGGCTTCGATCTCTTCAGGCGTGAACGAGATGCCGAAGCGGGTCTCGGCTTGCTGTAACACGATGTACTCGACGATGGTGTTCCGCAGGTTCTCGGCGAATTGTTCCGCCGGTATCGCTCCCACCCGCTCGGTATAGAGCTCTTCGACGTCGGCGGCGGTGATCTCGGTGCCGTTCACGGTGGCCACGACTGCACCTGTGCCGCCGCAGGCCGCCAGTACCACGCCGAGTACGGCGACGCGGGCAATGATCTCTTTCACAGGGATTTTTCCTCGAACTCGGAGAAGCCAAAAGTCTAGGTGTCCCACCGCGGTTGGCAGTCACCGCATCCGACGGGCCCGTCGCCCGGGTCAGGACGGTGGCGGCGCCACACCTGCAGGCGTCTCCGCCGGCCACATGGTCTGTAGGAACCGCAGAAGTCCGGCCACCACCGGTTTCGGTGCGGGCAGGAACACGACCCCTTCGGCCGCGCGCAGCACCGAGCCACGGGCCAGCCGTTGCAGCCGCACTTCCTGGCTGGCGGTGAGGTCGACCGGAGCCAGGCGGATCTCGTTGCGCAGGGCCACGATCTCGCTCAGGCCGATCCGCAGCGCTTCCACCCGCAATCGGGCGATGTCCACCAAGGCGAGGGCCGGCTGGGGCAGTTCACCGAAGCGGTCCTCCCATTCGGAGACGACATCGTCCACCGCAGCATGGGATTCGGCGAGCGCCAGACGCCGGTAGGCCTCCAGCCGAAGCAGTTGATCGGGTACGTAGCTCTCCGGTAGGTGGGCGTCGACGGGGAGGTCGATGCGAACCTCCGCCTCCCGTGGAATCGACTCCCGTCCCTCCAGCTCGTCGACCGCCTCGGCCACCAACTCGGCATACAGGTCGAAGCCGACCGCCGAGATGTGCCCTGACTGCACCTCCCCCAGGATCGAACCGGCCCCCCGGATCTCCAGGTCGCGCAAGGCCAATTGAAAACCCGAACCGAGATCGGTGGCTTCGCCGATCGCCTCCAGCCGGCGATGCGCTTCCTCGGTCAACGACTGGTCGGGAGGATGGAACAGATAGGCGTATGCCCGCTGGTTGGACCGTCCCACCCTGCCACGGAGCTGATAGAGCTGAGCCAAGCCCAGCAGATCCGCCCGTTCGACTACCAGGGTGTTCACCTGCGGGAGATCGAGACCGGATTCGATGATGGTGGTGGCGACCATCACGTCGTATCGCCGGTCCCAGAAGTCGATCATCACCTGCTCGAGCTGGCCTTCGGACATCTGTCCATGCGCCACCACGTAGCGGGCGTCGGGCACGAGCTCCTGGAGTCGGGCCACGGCGCGATCGATCGACTGAACCCGGTTGTGGACGTAGAAGACCTGCCCCTCCCGGAGCAGTTCCCGGCGGATGGCCGCGGCGACGGTCTGACTGTCGTACGGGCCTACAAAGGTGAGGATCGGATGCCGATCCTCCGGCGCCGTGCGGATGTGGCTCACGTCGCGGATGCCGGTGAGCGCCATCTCCAGCGTGCGAGGAATCGGGGTGGCGGTCAGCGTCAGCACGTCCACTCCCACCCGCAGCCGTTTGATGGAGTCTTTGGCGCCGACCCCGAAACGCTGCTCCTCGTCGATCACCAGCAGGCCGAGATCCTTGAAACGAATGTCGTCGGAAAGCAGACGGTGGGTACCGATGACCACGTCCACTTCGCCCGTGGCCAGCCGATCGACCACCGACTTCGACTCCCGGGAAGTGAGGAAACGGGACAGCATTTCCACCTGGATCGGATACGGGGCAAAACGATCGGAGAAGGTCTGGAAGTGCTGGCGAGCCAGCAGCGTGGTCGGACACAGTACGGCCACCTGTTTGCCTGCAGCCGCGGCTTTGAAAGCCGCCCGGATCGCCACCTCCGTCTTGCCGAACCCGACATCGCCAAAGACCAGCCGGTCCATCGGCCGATCGGTCTCCATGTCGGCTTTCACGTCGGCGATGGCCGTCAACTGGTCGGGCGTCTCTTCATAGGGGAACGCCCCTTCCAATTCCCCCTGCCAGGGGGCGTCAGGCCCGTAGGCGTGACCCGGTGCCTTGGCCCGGGCGCGATGGAGGCGCACCACCTCTTCAGCGACGGCCGCTACCGCCTTGCGGACCCGCGCCCGGGTGTCCGACCATTCCTTGCCGCCCATACGTGACACCCGGGGCGTCTCTCCCCCGGTGTACTTCTTGACGGCGGCCAGTTGATCGGTGGGCACATACAGCCTGTCGTCCCCGGCGTAGGCCACCACCAGATAGTCCCGCTCCACTCCGGCCATGGTCCGGGTGACCATTCCCTCGAACCGCCCGATCCCGTGTTTGTGGTGCACCACGTGGTCACCGGGTGCGAGGTCTCGGTATTCGGCGCCGACATGAGACTGACGGCGCCCCCCGGTGCGCCGATGCGCACGCCGTCGACCGGCGATCTCCTGTTCGCCCAAGACGGCCACGCCCAGATCGGCGAGCACGAAGCCCTGATGCACGCCGATGGGGAGGATCGCCGGCTGGGGCCGTTCCAACGCCCCTACACGCTCCATCACGAGACCCTGGTCGGCCAGCACCCGGGCAACTCGGTCGGCGGCGGCTTCACCGTCCATCGCCACCACCACCGCCACCCCACGAGCAAGCAGTCGTTGCAGCCCCGCCGCCACCGACTCCGGATCGCCAGGAGTGGCATCGAAACCCTTCGAGCCCAGCACCGTGTCGTCGGGCCCGGTTGCGACACCCGGCATCTGCAGATGGGGCCGATCACCGAGCGCCGCCTCGATGTTGCCGAACAGTGCCGGATGCTCACCCGCTTCCGGAGCCCCATGACCCCAGGTCGGAGCCAGGGCAGCAGCCAGGTCGTCTTCTTCCTTGCGCAGATCCCGTCCCCGGTCCGCTACTCGGACCGGGTCGACCACCACCACCGCCGCCTCGGGGACGGCGTCGAGCATCGTCCGGTCGGGGGCTAACCATGGAAGCCACGACTCCATGCCGGCGAACTGCTGATAGTTGGCGATCCGCTCCCACACCGAGGCGTTCCACGGCTCGGCGGCGACGAGCCGGTCCGCCATGGCGGCGATCTCTGCGTCGGCTCGGAACTCCCGGGCGGGAAAAGCCTCCACCTGGCCGACCGTCTCCCGGGATCGCTGATCACCGATGCCGAAGACCCGGATCTCCTCGATGGTGTCACCCCAGAAGTCGAGACGAACCGGTTCTTCGGCTTGGGCGGGAAAGATGTCGACGATGCCACCGCGGATGGCGAACTCCCCGCGGCCTTCCACCCGGTCGGTGCGGTCGTAACCGGCCACCACCAGTTCGTCGGCCAAGCCCGAAACGTCGATCTCGGTGCCCGTCCGCAGGGAGATCGGGGACGAATCGGACGGGGACACTCGTTGGATGGCCGCCCGTACGGACGCCACGACAACGGTTCGCGGCCCACTAGTGGTGAGACGGTGCCTGGCCGCCGCCCTTCGCGCCATGGTCGCCACGTTCGGTGACAGATGCTCGAACGGCAAAGTCTCCCACGCGGGCAGAAGGCTGACGTCGGTGGTGTACAGGGCCAGGTCGTCGGCCAGGTCTTCGGCGTCTCGCTCGCCGGCGGTGATCACCAGCAACGGTCGGTCGGCCCGGGCGGCCAGCCCGGCGATGGCGAAGGCGCGCGCACCCGGAGGCACCACCCATCGCCCGTCGAGCGGCGGGGGCGGCGCCTGTTTCCACAGCGAGACGAGGGCGGACAGCGGCGCGAACACGGGCGAGCAACTGTAGGACGTACTCAGGGATCGGAACGAACGAGCCGCTCGACTACGACCGACAGTTCCACTGCCATCCCCAGCCGAGTCTCCAAGCCCCGTTCCACCGACTGAACCTGTGCAGGGGTGATCTCCTCGCTGGTGCGCAGTGTGGCAACGACGACGATCGGGTCACCTGCCTCGTAGGTCACGTCGACCACCTCGGCTTGGGTGAAGATCCCCTGCAGATCCTGTTCGGCGACGACGGCGACTCGGGCATCCTGCACCGCATCGAGCACGAAGATCACGGTCGCCAATGTGAGCACCCCCACGATGCCCAGGGAGATCGCCCGACGCCGTTGCCTGGTGTGCTCCTTGTCCGGGTACATCCCGAACCAGAGGAACACTCCTGCGCCGATCACCGCCACGGAGACGATGTTCGTGAAGAACAGCAAGGTCGCGCCGAACGCCAGCGTCGCGTCACCGATGGCCAGACCGAGTCCGATGGTGCACAACGGCGGCACCAACGCCGCGGCGATCGCCACCCCGGCAAGGGCGGCGGGGATCTCCTTGCGTGCGGTGGCGTAGGCACCCACCGCGCCGGCCGACAGGGCCACCCCGGCGTCGAGCAGCGACGGACTTCCCCGCGCCAGCATCTCCGCCGTCGGCGATTCCAGGGGGACGATCAGCCCCAGAATCCACCCGCACACCACAGAGATGGCCGCTCCCACGAACACGGTGATCGACGCCCGACGGGTCAGGCGAAGCCGGGCGGTGACGAGCCCAACCGAGATCGCGGTGAGGGGGCCGAGCAGGGGCGCGACGAGCATCGCCCCGATGACCACCGCCGGCGAGTTCTGTAACAGCCCGAACGACGCCAGCAGGCCGGACACTGCGTTGAGGAGCACGAAGTCGAGGCTGATCCCGGCGAGCCGTTCACTCTGCCAGGTGACGGAGTCCTGTTCGAGGGCGGTCAGTTTCGGCCGAACTCGCGCCAGGATCCCGGCAAGCGTTCGTCCTTCCACGTTGCGGGCGACGGTCAGCACAGGGCCGGGGGCTTGGCGGAGGACATGGGTGGCAGCAGCGGAGTCACCCCACTGCAGAACATGCTTTCCGACGTGGGCTCCGACGATGACCAGGTCGGATTCCTCCACTCGGCTGAGGATCCCGCGACTGACGTCGTTGGCGACGATCAGCTCCCGCGTGCAGATGCTCGATCCCTGCACCCCGTCCAGACTGCGGGCGATCACGCCGAGCCCGATGGTTCGTGGAACCTCGCTTCCCTGCACGTGGACGACGTGCACCTTGGCAGCCAGTGACGAGCCCACCAGCACACCCACCCGCACGGCAGCCCGCGACTCGTCGGAGCCGTCGACACCGACCACGATCCGCTTCACCCCGCCCAACGGATTCGCCGCACGCAGCGGCATCCGAACCACCACGACATCGGCACTGGCGGTGGACATCACGGATTCGACCACCGGCCCGAGTTCGACGTCGCCTTTCCGGGTCTGCCGAACACCCAGCAGGATCATGTCCGCTCCCATCTCGGCGGCGGCGTCGAGGATTCCCCTGGCCACCGTCGTCGACGAACGGGTGGCCATCTCGAAGGTGGCTCCGTCGGTCCAACCGGTTCCGGCGACCAGGTCCTCCAGCTCTTCGAGGGCACCGGAGCGTTCCTCTGCCGACGTGTCATCGGTGACCACCGCCAACGCCACCACCTTGCCTTCTTCCGGGTCGGCGAGTGACAAAGCCAAGACCAATAACGAGGCGGCCGTTTCCGGATTGGCGATCGGGACGAGAACGGTCTTGGCCCGATCAGGGACGGGGGCCGAGCCCTCGGGCTCGTCGCCGTCGGAATCCGACCGTCCGACGGTCACCGCGCCTCCAACAGGGCGTAGGAACCTGTGGCGTGGGACACCAACCGCACGTCACCGTCCACTCTGATGTCCACCCGCCCACTGATGCGGCTCCGGCCCGACCGCAGAAGGGTCGCTTCGGCCAGCAAGTCGCCGCCGGCTGCCGGGCGGAGGAAGGTGATGGCGAGGTCGGAGGTGACCGCCATCGGTTGCAGACCTACCACGGTGAACGACAGGCACCAGAGGGCGAGGTCGGCTGCGGTGAACTGCACCGGCCCGGAAATCAGCCCGCCGGGTCGCAACGTCGACGCGTCGAGAGTCCAGCGGGCGACACACCGGTTCGGTGACATCGACTCGCAGCGAAAGCCGGATGCGGTCATCGCCGGATATTCGGCGGTGACGAAGGCGTTCACCTCGGCGGGAGTCGGGACCGACATCAATATCCGCGCTTTCGGTCGACGACCCCGTGCAGAGCCGCCCCCTGTCGATATCGGGCGAGGTTGTCGAGAAAGAAACCTACGACGTCGGCGGGCCGGCTGTGGGCGGCGGTATGTCCGGTGATCACCACTCCTGGAGTTTCCCATGCCGGATGATCGGAAGGGAGCGGTTCGGGGTCGGTCACGTCGAGAATCGCCAGACCCACCGCCCCGCTTCGCACCGATTCGATCACCTCGTCGGTGACCGCAGTCACCCCCCGGCCGATGTTGATGAACGTGGCGCCGGGCCGTAGCCGCCCCAGCAACCCTCCGTCGATCAGCCCCACCGTGTCGTCGGTGGCCGGGAGGACCGCCACCAGGTGGTCCAGCCGGTCGGCGAACTCCGCCACCCGGTCGATGGGGAACATGGCGTCGTAGCGGGGATCCTCTGCTCCGGTACGACGACAGCCCCGCACCGACATTCCGAATTGACGGGCAGTCTCGGCGATCGACGCTCCGATCGAGCCCGCACCGAGGATGCCCAAGGTCGAACCGGACAGCAGCGCCGGCAGGGTCTCGTCCCAATGTCGGGTGGCGTAGCGCTGCGGAATGCGCTGGGTCCGGGCCAGGAGGTGGCCGAACACGAACTCGGACATCTGCGCGCCGAAGACGCCGGGGAGGGCCGTGACGACGACGCCCGACGGAACGAGGTGCCACGGAACGGAATCGACGCCCGCCCAGGTCGACTGCACCCATCCGACACGCGAAAAGTCGAGATCTGCGAAACGATGCGGATCGGCCAGTGCCACGTCGGCATCGTCGGCGTTCACCAACAGGCCGGCATCGATCAGGAGACGGCTGTATTCGTCGGCCCTGGCGGCCGATACCTGGACGGCGTTCACAGCATGCCTTCCGCTTCGAACCAGGCGACCAGCCGCTGCAGCAGATCCTCGGGGGTCGTGTACCGGACACCGAGTTCTCGCTCGGCCCGCGACCCGTCGTACGCATGGCCGTGGCGGAGGGTGCGCACCATCTCCCGGCAGATCCGCGGTCGGCGTCGACGAACCCGGGCGGCCGCCTCCATCACCGTTCCTCCGGCAGCGGCGATCGACCCGGGAACCCACCGCATTCCCAGGCTGCGTCCGACGATGTCTTCCAACAGTCCGACTGCCTCGCGCATCGTCAGCGTGAACGAGTTGAGCAGGTAGCGCTCGCCCGGCACGCCGTGGACCGCCGCCGCCAGATGCCCCCGCGCACAGTCGTCGATGTCGACGATCGACAGGCGCGTATCGACCAGGGCGGGAAGACGGCCCGACAGCACGTCGAGGATGAGGCCTGCCGTGCCGGTCGATCTGCCCGGTCCCTGCACCGACGACGGGTTGACGGCGACGATCTCGACATCGGTGGACATGGCGAACACGGCTCGTTCCGCCAGGTGTTTGGACCGTTCGTATTCGGAGAGATACCACCCGCGGTGCACGGTGTCCTCGTCGCCGACGGTGCCGGTCGCCTCGCCGATGGTGGCCGCCGACGACGTATAGACAACCCGTCGACAACCGGCGACGTCCGCTGCCCGGACCACGTGCTGGGAGCCGAGCACGTTGACCTCCTCCAAGCGTGCCGGATCGTCGGGGCACATGATGTTGAGACCGGCCACGTGGTAGACCAGGTCCGCACCGGCGAAGGCATTCCGCAGCGAACCCGGGTCGAGAACGTCGCCCGGCACGGGGCGAGCGCCCAGCTCCTCGGAGATCTGCGCCGCCCGTTCGGAACGGCAGAGGACAGCGACCGTCTCTCCCGAAGCCAGCAGGTGGCGGACCACCGCCGCACCCACCACCCCCGAGCCGCCGGTGACGACGACGGTCACGTCGCGGTTCGGGTCCGGGACGCCTTCACCGTGTCCATGAACACGGCGACGTACTGCCAGCCGGAAGCGATCGTGACGACCACTGCCAGCCACATCGCCCACTGGTCCAAGTACCACGGCCCCCAAGGCTCCGGTAGCCGCAGGAAGGCCAGGCCGATGGCAGTGAACTGGACCGTGGCCTTCACCTTCCCCCATGCCGAGGGGGCGATGAAGGATCCAGTGATGGCAACCAGCCCGCGCAAGGCCATGACGATGAACTCGCGCATCACGATGATCACCGCCGCCCAGATCGAGACCCGATCGACCGACACCAGTGCGAACAGCGACCCCGTCACCAACAACTTGTCCGCCGTGGTGTCGAGGAAGGCTCCCAGGGTGGTCGTTTGCCCCCATCTTCGAGCCAGATACCCGTCGAGGAAGTCTGTGAGTGCGGCCACCACGAAGAGGGTGGCGGCGTACCCGTAGGCATGTTCGAGCCGGTCGGCGCTCCGCACCAGCACCATCACCACCGGGACGAGGATGACCCTCGCCACTGCCAGCAGATCGGGGATGGTGATCGGGCACCTCCGGGGGACGGGGTCGGCGATTGTACGTCATCGCCGGGTTGGGACTCGGTCGAGGCACGGGTAGCTTCCGATGGATGTCCCACGACATGGCTTGGACCCGTCACGACCATCTCGCTCGGTTGGGCGACCGACCCCGTTTCGATGTGGTCATCGTCGGCGGTGGTGTGACCGGAGCCGGAGCTGCCCTCGATCTCGCCGCTCGCGGCCTCCAGGTCGCTCTCCTGGAACGAGCCGACTTTGCCCAGGGGACGTCGTCCCGCTCGACCAAGCTGTTCCACGGCGGGATCCGCTACCTGCCCCAATTCCATCTGGGGTTGGTCTCCGAGGGCCTCCGCGAACAGAAGATCCTGGCCCGTATCGCAGATTTCCTGTACCACCCCCTGGAGTTCGTCATCCCCATGTACCGCCAGTACGGGATCGCCGACGCTCCGCAGTGGGCGGCGCGCGGCTGGCGCGCTCCCCTCGCCCTCCGTGCCGGGCTGCTGGCCTACGACCTGCTGGGTGGATGGGGACGGCCGGGCACTCGGCACCGTGCGATCTCCGCCGAGGAGCTCCTGGCGCGTTTTCCGACGCTGCGACCCGACGGTCTGGAACGTGGCTTCATCTACTCCGATGCCCAGACCGACGATGCCCGGCTGGTGATCACCTTGGCCAAGACGGCGGTGGTCCGCTACGGAGCCACCGCAGTCAACCGTGTCAGAGTCGATTCGGTGACAGCCGACGCCGGCGGCTTCACCGTGCGCGCGACCGACCTGGACGGAGGCAACGAGTTCGAGGTTTCGACTCGGGCGGTTTTGGCCGCCACCGGCGCCTTCGACCCGCCCGGACTGTCGGGAGCGGCGACGGGCCTGCGGATGGTCCGGTCGAAAGGCAGCCACCTGATCGTCTCCCCCGACACGCTACGACTCGGAGATCGGGCAGTGGTCCTCCCGGAAACCGACGACGGACGGGTGCTGTACATCGTTCCGTGGCTGGGTCATTCGATGATCGGGACCACCGACACGCCGTATTCGGACGATCCGGCCCATCCCACCGCCAGCCCGGAGGACAACGAATATCTGATCCGGCACGTTCGTCGTTATCTCGATGTCGGCGAATTCCAGCCGTTGAGCAGCTTCGCCGGACTACGAGCGTTGAAGGACACCGGTAACGGCAGCACGGCCGAAGCGTCACGGGAACACGTGATCGAACAGCCGGTTCCCGGGTACGTGCAGGTGGCCGGTGGAAAGCTGACCACCTATCGGCGGATCGCCGCCGAGGCCTCGGATACGATCGCCGCCGCCCTCGGTGTTTCCACGCGTTCAGCCACCGATTCGATCCCGCTGCTCGGCGCCGGAGCCGACCCGGCCCGAGTCGCACTCCGGCTCCGTACCGCCGGCGTGCCGGAGGAGGCCATCGGCCCCACCATCGATCGCAACGGAGGTGACGCAGAGCGGATCGCCGACCTGATCGGTGAGGACCCTGCGCTGGCCGCACCGTTGGCCGACGGACGCACCACCCTGGGCGACGTCGTCCATGCCGTCCGCAACGAGGGAGCCTCCCGCATCTCCGACGTCACCCTGCGCCGTACCCATCTCGCCTGGTTCACCCCGACCCATGCCCGCACCGACGCCGAGAAGATCGCCGAGGTCATGGCAGCCGAACTCGGCTGGGACGCAGGACGACGTCACAGCGAGATCGAGGAACACGAACGGGAATTGCAGGCCGAAGCCCTCTGACCGGTCCCCCGTTCACCGTGTGACGCGCCGCCCGGTTTCAGCCGGAGTCCGCTGCCGAGCCGGTCAGCGCGGCGAGGCGGTCCTCGAGCAGCGACCGGTCCGAGCTGTTGGTCTCGCAATCCAGGGCCCGGCGCAACGACGCTGCCGCCTCGCCGATCCGCCCCAGTTCACGTTCCAGTTCGGCCCGGACCGCCCAGTACAGGTGCCACCCCTCGGCCTCCACCTCGGACAACAGATCGAGAGCGTGGGACGGGCCGAAGACCTTCCACTCCGCCACCGCTCGGTTCACGCGAGTCACCACGCCCGGCTGATGCCGTTCGAGGATGCGGTAGAGGTCGACTATCTGCGGCCAATCGGTCTCCGAGTCCGACGGCGCCAGCCCGTGGAGGGTGGCGATGGCAGCCTGGATCTGCAGCGGACCGACCTGGCGGCGACCCAAGACCCGATCCACGATGGCGGCTGCCTCGTGAATCGCCGCCCGATCCCAGGTCGTCCGGTCCTGGTCCGCCAACAACACCGGCCGCCCCCTGTCGTCCAGCCGGGCCGCGCGCCGGGCGTGGACCGCCAACATGAGGGCGAGGAGTCCGTGACATTCCGGTTCGTCCGGCATGAGCTCGACCAGCAGACGTCCCAGCCGGATCGCCTCGTCGGCCA
This sequence comes from Acidimicrobiia bacterium, assembly GCA_046565785.1. Taxonomy (GTDB): domain Bacteria; phylum Actinomycetota; class Acidimicrobiia; order Spongiisociales; family ZC4RG35; genus DATHWB01. Next base: position 9,450 of record JBKHXZ010000231.1, on the reverse strand, counting down.
GGTCGATGCGCGCATCGAGCCGGCCGACCGGAGCGTGGTGACCAGTCGTGAAGATGACGTAGACGGTCGAGACCACCGCGGCCACCCGATCGGGGAGTTCGTGGTCGTCGGGAATCCGATACGGGATGCGGGCGGTGGCGATCTTCTTCTTCGCCCGGCTGATCCGCTGGCCCATGGTCGGTTCCGGAACCAGGAATGCCCGGGCGATCTCGTTGGTGGTCAACCCCCCGACGGTCCGCAGGGCCAGGGCGACCCGTGCTTCGGGGGAAAGAGCCGGATGACAGCTCGTGAAGATGAGCCGCAACCGATCGTCCCGTCCGTCCGGGGGCTCTATCGGTCCTGAATCGAGCAGCCGCATCGCTTCGGTCTCCTTGGCGGTACGCGACCGCTCCCGCCGCAACCGGTCCAACGCCCTCCGCCGAGCAGTGGTCGTCAACCACGCCGCCGGATTGTCGGGAATGCCACTCCGAGGCCAGGTTTCCAGGGCCCGCACGACAGCATCCTGCAGGCAGTCTTCGGCGAGACCGAAGTCCCCGGTCAGCCGGATGAGTGTCGCCAGCACCCGGGGACCTTCGGCTCGGATTGTGTCTTCGAGCGACAGACTCATTCGCCTCCGTCGACGATCGGGCGTACCTCCACAGCACCGCGCCATGCGGCCGGAATGCGGGAAGCCCAGGCGATCGCCTCGTCCCGGCTGTCGCACTCGAGCAGGAAGTATCCGCCGAGAACCTCCTTCGTCTCTGCGAACGGACCATCGCTGAGAATCCGCATTCCGCCCCGTCCGCCCTTGCTCCGAATCGTCACCGCCGCATCTACGGCCGCCAACTCGTGACCTGCCTTCAGAACCCCGGCGAGCGCCGCCTCGCGCTCGAAGTGGACGTATTCGGCCATCACTTCGCGCCGGAGCTCGCCCGTCTCCTCGTAGTCGGCCGGGCTGTATATGAGTGCCATGTACAGCCCCACGATTCATTCCTGCCCGGAGAAGTCGATCACCGGCCGAACCTCCACCTTGCCGTGCCATGCTCCGGGAATCTTCGCCGCCCAGGCGATGGCTTCGTCGAGGTCGGCGCACTTCAGCAGATAGAACCCGCCGAGGACTTCTTTGGTCTCGGCGAACGGACCGTCGGTGGTGACGATCTCCCCACCCTTCCCGCCTTCGACGTGGACGGTGGTGGCGGTGGCCGTGTCCTCCAGGGCTTCTCCGCCGACAATCACCCCGGCCGCCCCCGCCTCCTCACCGAAGGCGTTGTACTCGGCCATCACTCGCGCCCAGTCCTCGGGCGTCCCCTGCCCCTCGGACTCGGCGGGCGAGTAGATCAACGCTGCATAGGTCGGCATCTCCGCTCCTTTCTCTTCGGGAAGATGCGTACATCCCTACGACGATGTCACCGGCCGGATTTCGACATCCGGACTCATGTTTTTCTCAAGCCCAGTCGAGCGTACGCTCCACAGCTTGCTTCCAGCGTGCGTACAGCCGATCCCGTTCGGCCCCGTCCATCGACGGCTGCCAGCGGCGATCCTCGCCCCAATTCGCCCGTAGGTCGTCGAGGGATCCCCACACCCCGACGGCCAGTCCGGCGGCATACGCCGCGCCGAGAGCGGTGGTCTCGGCGACCTTGGGGCGGATCACCGGCACGCCGAGAATGTCGGCCTGGAACTGCATGAGGAGCTCGTTCTCCACCATCCCCCCGTCGACTTTCAATTCGGTCAGGTCGACCCCCGAATCGGCGTTCATGGCGTCGAGTACCTCGCGGCTCTGGAACGCGGTTGCCTCCAACGCTGCCCGGGCGATGTGACCCCGGTTGGCATAACGGGTAAGACCCACGATGACGCCGCGGGCATCCGAACGCCAGTGGGGGGCGAACAACCCGGAGAACGCCGGGACGAAATACACGTCGCCGTTGTCGTCGACGGAACGGGCGAGGTCCTCCACCTCTGGCGCACGGGTGATCAGGCCCAGGTTGTCCCGCAACCATTGCACCAGGGACCCGGTGACAGCGATCGATCCTTCCAAGGCGTAGACCGGGGCGGCGTCGCCGATCCGGAATCCGACGGTGCTGAGCAGCCCGTTCTGGGAAGCCACCAGTTCGGTTCCGGTGTTCAGCAACATGAAGTTTCCAGTGCCATAAGTGTTCTTGGCGGTGCCCGGATCGAAACAGGTCTGCCCGAACAGGGCTGCCTGCTGATCGCCCAGGATGCCGCCGATCGGCACACCGGCCAGCGGACCCGTCGCCTCCCCCACCACTCCGCTCGACGGGACGATCTCGGGGAGCAGCGGATCGGGGACACCGATGGCGGAGGTCAGGCCGGTGTCCCATTCCAACGTCGCCAGGTCCATCAGCATCGTGCGGGAGGCGTTGGTGACGTCGGTGACGTGACGGCCACCTCCCGTGAGGTGCCACACCACCCAGGAATCGATCGTTCCGAACGCCAACTCACCATCCTCGGCACGTCGCCGCAACGCAGGATCCTGGTCGAGCAACCAGCGGACCTTCGGTCCGGCGAAATACGTGGCGAGGGGCAGCCCGGTCTTGTCCCGGAAACGATCCGGACCCTCGTCACCGCCTAGTTGCCGCACCAGTTCGTCGGTTCGGGTGTCCTGCCAGACGATGGCATTGGACACGGGCGTCCCGGTGTTTCGCTCCCACATCACCGCGGTCTCCCGTTGGTTGGTGATCCCGACCGCGGCGAGGTCGGATCCGCGGAGGCCGCCGGCGGCGAGCGCGCCGTCGATGACCGACCACATCTTTTCGACGATCTCCTGTGGGTCGTGTTCCACCCACCCCGGTCGAGGAAAGATCTGCTGGTGCTCCTGCTGGTCGGAGGCCACCACCGAACCGTGGCGGTCGAAGATCATAAACCGGGTGCTGGTGGTTCCCTGGTCGAGCGCTCCCACGAGTTCGCTCACTGACCCCTCCTCGTTGGATCGGGCGCGAACCTAGTCGCCACCACGGAGCTCAGTCGCCGCCCGGACGACGATGCGCGGCCTGTTCTTGGGCGCGAGCCGGATCCTCGATCCAGCGTTCCGCCACATCGGCCGCATCGGCAACCAGCAGATCGACCTCGGGACGCTCCGACGAGCGGAACCGTTCCAAGACGTAGTCGGCCGGGTCCTGCCGTCCCGGAGGCCTCCCCACACCGACCTTGAGTCGGGCGAAATCCCGAGTGCCGAGCGCCCGTTCGATCGAACGGATGCCGTTGTGACCACCGGATCCGCCGCCCACCTGGATCCGCAGCCGGCCGAAGTCGAGGTCGATGTCGTCGTGGACCACCAGCAGGTCGCCGACTTCGCCTTTGAAGAACCGCAGGGTGGCCGACACCGGACCTCCGGACTCGTTCATGTACGACATCGGTGCCGCCAGCACCACCCGGTCGGACCCGACGTGGATCTCGGCGATCTCCGACCGGGTCCGCATCGTCTTGGCTTTGAACCGGCTGTCATGACTGCGCGCCAGTTCGGCGATCACTTCGACCCCGATGTTGTGACGGGTGCCGACGTACTCGGACCCCGGATTGCGGAGCCCGACGACGATCTTCACAGCTCAGTCGTCGGAGGCGTCGCCGTCTGAGTCGTCGTCGCCCTCGGCGGTGTCGTCGCCATCCTCGGCGGCCTCGCCTTCCTCACCCTCCAGCTCGGCGCCTTCGGCAGCGGCCTCGTCCTCCTCGGCTTCCAGGGCCGCCGGGACGGTGATGGAGACCACGGTGTATTCCGGGTCTTCGGTATAGGTCACGCCTTCGATCTCCGGCAGGTCGCCGATGCGCAATGCGTCACCGATCTCCAATTCGGAGACGTCGAGTTCCACGTACGACGGGATGTTGGTGACGAGCGCCTCGATCTGCACCGTGGTACGGGCCGTGGACAAGACGCCACCCTGACGAATGCCGACTGCCTCGCCGACGAAGTGCACCGGAATCTCGGCCGACACCGTGTCGGTCAGGGCGACGGTCACGAAGTCGACGTGACGAATCTCACGTCGGAACGGGTGGGTTTCGACCACTCGGGGAAGGGTGAGAATCGTGTCCCCGCCCACTTGGAGGCTGATCAGGGCGTTGGTGCCGGCCTCGGTCGTGAGCGCAGCTCGCAACTCCCGATGGTTCACGGCGATGGCCAGCGGGTCGCGGTCCTTGCCGTAGACGATGGCGGGTACCTGTCCGTCACGCCGGAGACGACGTGAGGCGCGACTGCCGGTCTCGCGGCCGGACTCGGCGCGCAAAGTGATCTGTTCGGTCGACATCGGAAAACTCCTGCGGTGCGGCGGGAAGAAGGACGGTTCATTCTCGCGGCTGGCTGCGAGTGGGGCAAACTGTCATCACCCCACAAAGGAGCCAACCCTGTCTGCCTTCCTCATCGCCGACGCCGTCCCTCACGACATGGACGCCTACCGAGCCAGCGGGTACCTGGAGGCTGCGGTACGCACCGCCGCCGCCCATGGCGGCCGCTATCGAGTGCGAGGTGGTGCGATGACCCCGTTGGAGGGCACCTTCGACCTCGAGCGTCTCGTGATCATCGAGTTTCCGTCGATGGATGCGTTATTGAACTGGTATCACAGTCCCGAATACCAGGAATGGATCCCCGTCCGCCAGCGTCTCACCCGGTCCCGCATCATGGCCGTCGACGGAGTCTCCGAAGAGGTCCTGGCCTGACGAGTCACGCAAGCACCGCCAGCCACGATGCGGTCTCGGCGGCCAAGAACTCATGGATTTCGGATTCGGTCCGGCCACGACCTCGGAAGGAGTGATCGGCTCCTTCCATGTCGATCACGGTCGCACCCGGGAGCGAACGGACATGGACGTCGAAGAGGTCTGCCCGGCTGAGGGCGTCCCGTGACCCTTGGAAGAACAACATGGGAACGGGAATCGCCCGCAGGTGCTCGATCCGCGGTTTCTCCGGCTTGCCGGCCGGGTGCAGTGGGTAGGCGTAACACACCACCGCTCGACACGGATATCCCTCCGAGGCCAGCATCGTGCCGATGCGACCGCCCATCGACCGCCCGGCCAGAACGATATCCGGTCCGAACTCTCGACCAACCCGGTCGACGACAGCTCGATGACACTCCAACAGGGTCGGAGCCTGGTCGGGACGGCGACGACCGGCCTCGGTGTAGGGGTAGTTGAACGTCACCACCGCCAGTCCGCGCCTGACCAGAGCCTCGGCGATGCCGACGATCATCCGGTGATGCTGATCGGTGCCCGCCCCGTGCGCCAACACGACCGTGCGCTCGCCTTCACCCCGAACCACCGCTGACACGGTGCCGCCGGTGGGCAGTTCGACCTGCATGACCGCGAGGGTAGGGGCCATCCCGATACCCTCGGATCATGCAGCTCACCGTCGTCGAAGACCGGACCGCATTGGCCGAGCACTGCGCCGACCTCATCGCCGCCCGCGCCGCCGAAGGCCGGATGACGCTGGGTCTCGCCGGCGGATCCACCCCCGCCGGCGCCTACCGGGCGCTCGGGACACGTTCGGTCGACTGGTCTTCGGTGACGCCGTGGCTGTCGGATGAACGGTGGGTTCCTCACGACGACCCCGATTCCAACGGTCGGATGGCGCTCGAGCACCTCCCACAAGGTCTCGGGAGCCGTCTCATCCGGCCTCGATACTCGCCTCATCTCCAGCCTGAAGATGCCGCAGCCCATTACGAGGCGGAACTGCGGCTCCTGCACGACGGTCGACCTCCCGACTTGGTCCTGTTGGGCATGGGGATCGACGGCCACACCGCTTCGCTGTTCCCGGGCACCGCAGCTCTCGAAGCCCCGCCTGAACGTTGGTTCGTCGCCAATCCCGTTCCCCAGCTCGACACCTGGCGACTGACGGTGACTCCGTCACTCCTTCGTCAGGCGCGAGCCGTCGTCGTGCTGGTCTCCGGCACCGACAAGGCCGAAGTCCTGCGTGAGGTCTTCGAAGGGCCGGACGGAGTCCATCCGATCCAGCTGTTGGGTCAGGCGAGCGGCACGGTGACCTTCGTGGCGGACCGGGCCGCCGCCGATGCGATGTCCTCGTAGTCCCGCACGCTTCGTAGCCTTCCTGCGATGCGGCGCGTCCTCCTCGTCATGGCGGTGGCCCTGGCAGCCTGTTCGGCATCCGGGGCCGGCGATACCTCATCCTCATCGAGTGCTCCAGCCTCGACGGCTTCGACTTCGAGTCAGACGACCGCAGCAGCTCCGAGCACGATCCCCGGCACCACCACGACCACCATCCCACGGGAACTGGTCCTGTACGACCATTGGAAGGGCTCGTTCACCTACGGCGACGGAATCCGCATCGACGTGCACGCGCCCGAGGTCCGGTCGAACCATCCGGTAGCTGTGACGATCCACGGCGGCGGCTGGTTCACCGGGGACCTGGATTCGATGGGATTCCTGGCCGACGGTCTGGCCGCCCGCGGCTTCGTCGTGTTCAACGCCACCTACCGCACCCTCTCCCGCGGTGGGACGTTCCCGACCATGGTCGAGGATGTCGCCTGCGCGGTGGCCTACGCCCGGGATCATGCGCTCGACTACTCGACGACCGCCGACCATCTGACACTGATCGGTCACTCGGCCGGAGCACATCTCAGCGCACTGGTGGCCTTCGCCCCACAGGAGTTCGGCACCGCCTGCGAAGGGGCGGACCAGCCGGTCGATGCCTGGGTGGGACTGGCCGGCTCGTACGACACCGACCTCTACGCCTTCCTCCTGGAGCCCTTCTTCGGGGTTCGGTACGCCGACGATCCGGAGCTCTGGGCGCGGGGCCGACCCCACACCTACGTGTCCGATGCTCCCGAAGACGTCGACTTGCTCTTCGTCCATGGCGATGTCGACGAGCTGGTACCGGTGGCGATGTCCGAAGACCTGTACCTCGCTGCCGACCGGGCCGGGTTGACCGCCCAACTGCAAGTCCTTCCCGGAATCGGACACGGCGAAGTCAACTCGCCGCGAGTGGTGGCCGACCTCGTGGCCGAACTCGTCTCCGCCGATCGTTGATCAGAACTCCGTGAACGAGCGCACCGGCTGCCGCGGACCGTACGCCGGGTAGCGGCCGGCCGATTCCAGCAGCCGTATCACACGACCCCGATGGGGACGGAAAGGCTCCAACAGTTCGATCATCTCGGCATCGGTGCCTCGCGGCCTCCCGGTGAGGTGCCACACCACGAGATGCTTGAGATGGAAATCACCCACACTGAGCGCGTCGGCGTCCCCATGGGAGATCGCCACCGTCTCGGCCACCGTCCACACCCCCACCCCCGGGAACCGGGCCAGCAGTGTTCCCGTCTCGGACGAAGACCGGTCCGCCATCCGGTCGAGCCGAGCCGCCTCGGTGGCCAGCCTTGACAGCGTGTCGGTCCTTCGTTTCTCGATCCCGAGGTCGTGGAAGGCGTGATAGGGCGCCGCCGCGATCCGGGCAGGATCGGGCGGGAGCTCGAGACCCTCGAAAGGGCCTGGAGCCGGATCGGAGAACCGTCGCGTCAGGCCGCGCAGACCTCGGGCGGCCTCCTTGCCAGTCACCTTCTGCGCCAGCACCGCCACCATCGCCGCCTCGAAGACCAGGCCGGTACGGGAGAAGCGAACTCCCATCCGGCGTCGGTGGAGTTCGGCGAGTTGGGTGTGCGCGGGCCGGAACTCCTCGGGACGGTCCGTCAGTCCGACCCAGTCCTCCAGGCGGTCCACGACCCATTGCGTCCCGGGCCCCCACGCTTCGCCCCGCACACCCGCCGCATCGCGGCTGACGAGAAGGGTTGCTGGGCCTGCCGGGGTGCGCATCGGCCGGAGCCAACCCGCCGCCGTCCACCGGCCCCAGGGAAAGGTGACCGGTCGCAGCGTGGACCTGAGATCGAGCGGGGTGGAAACAGGGATGGTCCGGGTCGACGGCACCGACGCAAGGTACCCCCGCAGGATGGCGACTGTCGTGAGAGGATGGAGGACTGTCCGTGCGCCATCCTGCGGGGAGACTCAACCGACCGGTTCCGGCTCGACGAGGGCATCGGGAATGTCGGATTCCAGATTGCGGATGGCAGGCGTCGCCCATGCCACCACCGCGATCACGATCACAGCCAGGCCTACCACCGAGATGAGCAGGGCCGATCCCCGCCCCGTGCCGGTCAGCCAGATCTCGCCCACCATCGTGTCAGCCAGGCTCCCCCCAGGCATCAGCAGTGGCTCGAATACGCCGTCGGCCACCGGACCGGCAGCGACGAAGGCGACCGGAGTCACCGACGAGGCGATCATGCGCCGTGTCGAGAACACCCGCCCCTGCAACGCAGGTGCGACCTTGGTCTGCCACAGGGTCTGGGAGGTTCCGTTGACGATGGGAACGGTGATCATCAGCAGCAGTGAGCCGCCGACCGCCACGATCGGATCCTGTCGCAGGCCGGCGATGACCAGGCCGGTACCTCCCACCGCCATCAGGATGAGCATCCCCCGCACTCTGCGCTCGGGACCTCCCCACGCCCCCATGATCAGCGACCCGACCACCATCGCCCCCCCGATCATCGCCATCACCACGCCCAGTTCGGCTTCGTTCATGAAGGCCAGGAACACGGGGATCCACAGCACGTTGGCGAAGGTGAGGACGAAGTTGAGCCCGGCCGCCACCACCAGGAAGCCGAGTAAGCCGGGACGCTGGCGCAGGTAGTCGATTCCTTCCCGGAACTCGAACCACATCGAACGCGGTGCTGCCGCCGGCTGCCGCACGTCGGGGAACCGGACGATCAGCAAGGTGAGGGCGGCGACGGCGAAGGTGAAGAAGTCCACCGCCAGCACCGCACCCAGACCCACCGCCAACAACAGCCCTCCGGCGATCGCCGGTGCCACCAGGGTGCCCACGGCCGGGCCGAGATCACTGAGTCCGTTTGCCCTCCCCAGTTGGGCTTTGGGAACGATGGTGGGAATCGCCGCCCGGTAGGCAGGCTCTTGGAACGCCGATGCAGCCGAGGACACTGCCACGATGGGCAGGATCTGCCAGTAGACCAACGAGTCGGTGAAGAACAACACCGCCAACGACAACGACCCGAGACCGGCGGCGGTGTCCGCCAACAGCATGACGGTGCGCCGGTTCATCCGGTCCACCATGACTCCGGCGGTCGGTGCCAGCAGGATCCCCGGAAGGTTGACCGCCAGCAGCATGAAGGCCAGCCGGGTAACCGAACCACTCTCCTGGTACACCCAGATGGTCATGGCGAACCCGGTCATCGCCGTCCCCACCTGGGACACCAGCTGCCCCGCCCACACCGTCCAGAACGTCCGCATCGACCCGCCCGACATCATCCGTCCTCAAATAGATGTCATGATGATGTCAGTTTGATGTCATATTGTCAATCTCTCCCCCAGGAACGAAGCGACGTTGGAGGGAGACAGCCGAGCGCCAGCGAAGCAGAAGGGCGCACTTCTCTCCCCCCAGGAGCGAAGCGACGTGTGGGGGGAGACAGCCGAGCGCAGCGAGGCAGAAGGGCACACTTCTCTCCCCCCAGGAGC
>JBKHXZ010000230.1:0-4687 GCA_046565785.1 Acidimicrobiia bacterium | reverse complement strand
TGCACGGTCGGGTGTTCACGGCCAACGGCGAAGAGATCGGCGACCTGATCGTCTCGGATTACGTTCGCTTGCGTTGACGCCACACCACTCGCCACACCAGGCCGGCGGTGATCACCGACCCGCTGATCGCCACCACAGGCGGATCGAGCCATACCGCCAGGAAGACACAGGAGCCCAGCCCCGCCCAGGCAGTCCAGCGGGGAAACCGCCGCTGGACGGTGCTGAGTCGCAGGGCTGCGGCGTTGGTCAGGGCGTAGTACAGCAACACCGAGAACGCCGAGAACGACCACGCCACCCGCAAGTCGCCGATCAGCGTGAGTCCGGCGATGACCAGGCCGGTCACCGCCACCGCCACCTTCGGGGAGCCGTCCGTCACCCGGGCTAAGCCCGCCGGCATGTCCCCGCGCCGGCCCATCGCCAGCCACACTCGTGACAGACCGAGCAGCAAGTTCAGCAGCACCCCGGCCATCGCCGTGCCCGCGGCGACCGTGACCACCCATCCGAGATCGAAGGCCGCCGAAATCTCGAACAGGCTTTGTCCCCCCAGGCCGGCACGACGCCACACCGTCACCACCCCGACCGCAACACCCGTGTACAGCACGGCGGTGATGGCGAGGGTCACAACGACGGCTCGGGGGATGATCGTTTCCGGGTCACGAACCTCTTCTCCCAGGGTGGCGATCCGCCCGTATCCGGTGTAGGCGACGAAGAGAAACGCGATCGCCTCCAGTACGGAGGCACGGTCGGTGGCGGGAACCTGGAACGACCCCGTGTCCGGTGTCGTGACCGACGCCCAGACGAACCATGCCAGTCCAGCCACCGTGACCGCCACCAGCGTGATGTTCACGCCGGTCGTACGTCGCAGTCCGGCTGCCACCAAGACGGTCATCAGGGTGACGATCAACACCGGCGACCACGGAACGCCGATGAGCCGACCCATGGCGAGGGCGGCGGTGGCGGCCGAAGCCGACTTGGCGATCAGGAACAGCCACCCGGCGGTGAACCCGGGCCACGGGCCGAGGAATCGGTATCCGTATTCGTACGTGCCGCCGGCTACCGGATGAACTGCCGCCAGCGACGCCGAGGACAGTCCGTTGAACACCGCCACCAGCGCTGCGGTCGGTGCGGCAAGGATGATCCAACTGCCGGCGAAGTCGAAGGCGAGAGCGATCGCCACGAAGGCACCCGTACCGAGGATGGATCCCAACCCGGTGATCACTGCCCCGCCAAGGCCGAGTTCTCGGCGGAGTTCGCTCACCACACGGGCCACGGTACAGCGGGTCGGTCCTCCGGGGGGAAAGGGTGGACCGGCTGGGCGAGGAGCCGACGGGTGCGCTGTCGCAGCGCATCGGCTTCGCGTGCCGAAAGCAGATCGCTGACCCGTCCGTGCAGACCAGTGTCCAGTGCCACATCCAGACGTTCCAGCGCTTCGAGCAGATGGGAGGGCACCGGGAGACCGGCGAAACCCCACATCACTGTGCGGAGCTTCTCGTGCGGGTGGAAGGTGAGACCGTTGTCGATCGCCCACAGCCGGCCCGTGGCGACTTCGCGCAGGACATGGCCGATCTTGCGGTCGGCGTTGTTGGCGACGATGTCGAAGACTGCGAATGGCCAGAGACGCTCGTCGAGGGTCGGCAGGTACAACGAGCGGGGATCGAAGTCGATGTCCTCGTCGACGAAGAGTTGGGCCGAGCCGATGCCGAGCACCCCGGTGGCCAGCACGGTGCGTGGCACCAGGCCGACACCCATCGCCTCGCTCACTTCGTAGGCAAGGACCTCCCGACGCGACAGGGTGTGGAGAGGAAAGTCCCACAGCGGTTCTTCGCCTCGGTCCGGCTTGTACACCCAATGACAGCCGTCGGCGTCGACGGCGAGGAGGGTCGTGTTGGACGCGTACGGCATTCGTCCGACCACCTCGACCAGTTCGAGGGGATGGTCGGTCATCGTCACTCCCGGTGATGCCCGTTCCGGGCAGGACACGCGTGGCCTTCCGGATCCATTGGCATCTGGCACCACTGACACAGCGGCCGCCCGGCGGCGACCACGTCGAGGGCGACCTGCGCCATCGCTCGGAATTGCTCGGGTGCGATCACGAAGGACACTGCGTCGTCCTCTTCGATCGAGACGATTTCGACGATCAGCAGTTCGGCGCTGCCCAACGCGATCGAGATCTCGCCCACTCGGAAGCGTTCGTTCCCGTCCCCCGGGTCCACCACCTGCAGGCCCTGGGCGACCAGCCGATCCACTGCTTCCTGCTCGGAACTGATGCCCCGCTGGGCGAGGATCCGGAGACCCTGTTCGGCCAACGCAGCCACCTGTTGTTTCTCGGCGAGCAGCGTGGTCAGCGAGCCGCCAGCGTGGATCTGCAGATAGAAGCGGCGCTGTCCGGGTTCGCCGACTGCTCCGGCCACGATCCGCTCGGCCGGTCCGAGGTCTTCTACCGCCATGTCGACGGATCTCCGTTCGTGTTGACCGCGACCACTTTCGGAGTGCCGTCTTTGGGAACGTCGATCACGGTGACCGATGCAGGCGCCACACCGATGCGTTGGAACAGGTCCAGGGGGGTGCCGAGGTAGTGGGCGACGACGGACTTGATCACATCGGCGTGGGTGACGACCGCCACCGTGTGCTTGGGGTGGGTGGCGGCGATTCGCTCGACCGCTGCCACCGCTCGACGCTGTGCATCCGCCAGGTTCTCGCCGCCGGGAAACGTCATTCGGGAGGGCGTGACCTGGACGGTCCGCCAGGCCTTGAGCCCGTACAGGCTCTTCAGGGTTCGGCCCGACCATGATCCGTAGTCGACTTCTATCACCCCGTCTTCACGGATCGGGTCCAGCCGGTGATGAGATGCGACTTCGATCGCTGTTTCCCAGGTCCGTTCTATCGGGGAGGAGTAGATCGCCTTCACATCGGCACTGGCGAGGTGGGCGGCAGTTCGGCGGGCGATTTCCAGTCCTCGCTCGTCGAGCGAAACCCCCGGGAGGCGTCCGGTCAGCTTCCTGCCGGTCTCGGGTGTCGGCGCATGCCGAACCAGGAGTATGCGAGCCATCGGCGCCGACCCTATCGCCGGCGGGTGGTGTATGAGGAGTTCACAACAGTCGCTCTTGGACGGCTGGCTCGGTCAGACCGACATGGTTGTTGCGGACCGAGTTCACCTCGGATGACACGGGGTGTTCCCAGATGAGGTCGGGGTCGATCGGTTGAAGGAGCCGCTCTGCCTCATCGGGTTCGGTCCGATCCCGATCGAGCCACGCATCCCATACCTCGGGGACGAGGATCACCGGCATCCGGTCGTGGATCGGTCGGATCGGACCGGCGGCAGCCCGGGTGAGGATCGAACAGGTTCGGATCCACTCTCCGCTGTCGGGATCCTTCCACGACGACCACACTCCGGCGAAGGCCATCGGGAACCCATCCGCCCGGTACACCCAATGCGGAGTACGGCCCCGTTCCTTGGGTTCCCATTCGTAGAACCCGTCGGCGGGGATCAGACACCGCTTGCGGGCGAACGAATCCCTGAACGCCGGGGTGGTGGCGACCGTCTCGGAGCGAGCATTGATGTGGATCGACTTGCGGTCCTTCGCCCAATGCGGAATGAGGCCCCACCGCATCGAGCCGAGCAGCCGCTCGTCTTCCCACTCGGCCACGGTGTACACCGGGTCGGTTGGGGCGACGTTGTAGTTGGGAACGAGCGACTCGGTGACCAGTCGGTCGACTGCGAAGAACTCGGCGTAGTCGTCGGCGTCGGCCGCTAGCACATACCTCCCGCACATGAGGCTAAGTCTATGGAGCCGGAGCTTCCGTATCGACGACGAGGAGTTCCAGCGGTTCGGCCACCGGCCAGGGCCGGCCGTCCGGGCTCACGATGTGGATCTCGTACAGGCCGGGATTCATGAGTCGGTTGACCGAGAACCGCACCCTCTCCGGCACGTAGTACATGTTTCGGGTAGCGACCAGTTCGCGGGCATTCTCGTTTGCCCACTCGTCTCCGCACGACGACAGCTCGGTCCCGGACGGATCCGATATGAGGCGCACGTCGTGTTCGATCGGAGGTCCGGGCGGGTCGACGGGAACTACCCGGAAGAACCAGATCAGTTCCCACGAGCCGGCCTGATCGTCGAGTGGGTGCACCACTCCCAGCCGCTGTCTGCACGAGGCGATCGCCTCCTCCAAACTCTCGGCGGAAGGGTCGTATGCGGTGTTGGGGACGTCGAGGTCGGCGTGACGGAACTCGAATTCGACCACGTCCCCTTGGCTCACGACCGAAGGGGACAGCATCGTCAACTCGATCCGCTGGCTCGGCGAACCCTCGCGCTGGAAGCGGCCCTCGCGGCGTAGGTCGACAGGAGGTGTCGCCGAGTCGGGGATCGAAGAAGTGGTGGCCGGACCAGAGGGAGGAAGCTCTCGGTCCGGCCACCCAACCGCCAGCAGCGCGCCTGCGCCGACCACGCCCGCCGCCCCCACGACGGCGAGCCACGGCCAGATGCGCCGGCCTCTGCCGGGGGCCCCGCCAGCCGTACCCCCAGCGGCAGGCGGGACATCGAAAGGTGTGGTGGTGACATCGATCCGGTATCGGCCGGGGGTTGGGTCGAGGCCGAACTTCAGTCGGGCAACGGTGGTTCCATCGGACCCCGAGAATCGGCCTGCCGCGACCGGTCGCAGACGCTGGGTGTCGATGACCACGGCC
>JBKHXZ010000229.1:0-8017 GCA_046565785.1 Acidimicrobiia bacterium | reverse complement strand
CGGTCATCGGAGTCGTCCGGCGCAGTGGTGGACGGCGAATCGTCGTTTGCATCGTCGTCACCGTGGTCATCGTCACCGTGGTCAGCGTCGACCGACGTCGAGGTCGAACCTTCAACGGCGGCCGAGCCGTCGACCGTCGCGGAGGTGGAGTCGTCGATCGACGTGTCGTCGTCGTGGATACTGGTGTGGGTGGTCCCTGCGACGGTGGCATCGGTGGTGACCGCTACCTCGCTCCCGGTTTCGACTGTGGCGGAGTCGTCGCCGGCTGTCAGGGCCACGCCGGAGACGGCGAGGATGACGGCGGTGATTCCGGCTGCGATCTGATTGGTGAGCATCGAACACTCCTTTCGTGGTGTTGTCGCTCACTTTGTCGCACCTCGGATCATGGACGCTTCTGCGGATCCTCAAGAACGTCTCAAGCCGATCGACCCATCGCCGGTCGTCTCCCCTGAGGCCAGACTGGTCGGTCATGCGCCCGACATCGCTCCTCCTCGTCCTCGTTCTGTCCGCCTGCGGTGGCACAGGACAGTCGACCACCACTGCAGCTCCGCAGGCGACCACCTCGACGCAGCCTTCGACGACGACCATGCCACCGTCCACGACCACCATTGCGCCGACGACGACAACAGTCCCTTCGACCACGACGACCACGACGCAGGGGATTCCGTCCGGTCCCTGTCCGATGGTGGACGTGATCTTGGTCGACGAGACGGATTCGTTGAACGTTCGCACCGGGCCGAACGTGTCGGCATCGGTCAGCTTCGTGCTGTCCCACGACGAAACCGGTGTGATGCGAACCGCCGCTCCCCCGGATTTCTCCAGCGGTTCCGAATGGTGGGAGGTGACGGAGCCGGTCGCCCAGAACATGGGCTGGGCCAACGCCTTCTACCTCACCTGCGCCCAATCGGGGTTCGCTTCAGCCCCGCAGCCAGCACAGGTGTTGGCGGGGCTCGCCCAACACGCAGCCGGCGCACCAGGCGCACCTGCCTGGTCGACGCTGGTCAGTCCGTTCGGTTTGACGGTGGAGCACTTCGAGGCCGCCCAGCCGGTCAAGCACTGGCCGGCGAACCAGAACCCGTTCAACGACGCCACGGTTCATCCGTGGGCGACCGAAGCGGGAGGGGACAACTCCTTCCAGGACACCTTCGCCAATGCCATCGGTGCCGTCTGGCTCGACTCGACGCTGAACGACACCCAAGGCCAGTCGGTTGTCGGGCCCCTCGCCGACCAGACCCAGCAGGGAGCGGAGGCGGCACCGCCCTGGTCGCCGTCGATCTTCACCAACCTGCACTATCTGTCGGTGCACGACCCCGGCGACGACCCGCAGGTCAACGGTCTGGACTGGCGCACCGTCTACGCCTACTTCGACTGGACGCCGGGCAACGGATGGCGGTTGCGCGGGCTGTCGTTCGACTCGTGGGCGCCGTGATGCATCAAGCTGACGGGATGCCGAACGCCTCGTAGGAGTCGGCCCCATCCTCGTAGCGGCGCTGCACCGCGTTCAGCCGCGCCACCACTGTCTCGTCGGCGAAGCGAGACACGAACATCGCCGTCTCTCGTTTGAGAGCGTCCCCGAAGTCGAGGTCCCGACCACCGGTGATGAGTTCTTTCACCATCGCCAGGTCACCCGGCTGATGCCTGGCCAGCCAGGACGCCCATTCCAGGGCAGCGTCGAGGGCCGTTCCGGCGGGTACCAGGCGATCGACCAGGCCCAGGCGGTACGCCTCGCGGGCGTCGACCGGTCGACCGTCGAGGAGGAGGCGCTTGGCTGCGGCTTCTCCGGCGATACGGCTGATCCTTGCGCCCTCTCCGGCGGTGGTGACGCCGGCGTTGATCTCCGGCTGACCGATGGTGGTCTGTTCCGACGCCACCCGGAAGTCACACGACAGGGCCAGGAGAAACCCACCGCCCCACGCCTGGCCGTCCATCGCCGCGATCGAAACCATCGGCCCGGTGTCGAGTTCTTTCTGGACTCGAAGAAACGAGCGTGGATCCCCGGTGAGTGGCCCGCCGGTGAGGTTGTTGACGATGTCTCCGATGTGGCCGTGCGAGACGAAGACGCCGTCGACCGCCGAGCCGAGAACTACCACACGTGTGCCGGCTTCCCGTTCGGCGACGAGCGCCGCTTCGAGCCGTTCGTGCAAGGGAGCGGTGGAGAAGTTGCGTTGCCCGTTGTCCAAGAGCAGTTGGGCAACGCCCTCGACCGGACGACTGACGTGGATGCGTGGATTCATGCCGAGGCGAATCTAACCCCGGGACTCGAACCGCGACGAGAACCCGTCGACGGATCTAACCCTGGACTTTCTCGGTCCTCAGGAGGCGAGGGCTTCTTGGAGGGTGGTCCAGGGGAGGTTGGCGCATTTGATGCGCACCGGGTACTTGCGGACTCCCTGCAGGGCCTCCAGATCGCCCAGCACCGAACCAGGACGGTCAGGATCCAAATGGTTGTCGCCGTCGGATTCGATGTCCATCATCGCCTTGAACCGTTCGGTGAGCTGACGGATCTCCTCCCGGCTCTTGCCTTTGATCGCCTCCGACATCATCGAGGCGCTCGACTGGCTGATCGAACAGCCCTGGCCTGTCACCGACACCGCCGCCACCCGGTCGCCGTCGAACGCCAACTCGACGTGCACCTCGTCCCCGCACAGCGGATTGACCCCGTCGGCGGTGGCGTCGGGCGAGTCGATACCGGCCCGGTTGCGGGGGTTGCGGTAGTGGTCGAGGATGACTTCTCGGTACAGATCTTCCAGTGACATTTCAGATTCCGAACAACGCCGAGGCCGTTTCCAATCCCTTCACGAGGGCGTGGACGTCGTCGGGCGTGTTGTAGACGTAGAAACTTGCTCGGGCGGTGGCAGGAACGCCGACCGCTTTCATCAGTGGCTTGGCGCAATGGTGCCCTGCCCGTACCGATACCCCATGCTGGTCGAGGATCGTCGCCAGGTCGTGCGGATGGGCGTCGCCGAGGGTGAAGGAGACCACGCCTCCCCGATCTGCCCCGGCGGGAGGTCCGTATACGGTTGCCCCAGGGGTTTCCGCCAGGAGCGCCAGGGCGAGGTCGGTCAGCTCTCGATCATGAGCGGCGACGTCGGCCATGCCCAGCGTTTCGAGATATTCGATGGCGGCGATCAGTCCGGCGGCCTCGATGATGGGCGGTGTGCCGGCTTCGAAGCGGTGGGGAATAGGCGCCCAGGTGGAACGCTGCAGTTCGACGGTGGAGATCATCTCGCCACCGCCTTCGACGGGTTCCATCTGTTCCAATGCCTGCGGGCTTCCCCACAGGAAACCGATGCCCGTCGGCCCGAGCATCTTGTGGGCGGAGACGGCGACGAAGTCTGCGCCGAGTTCGGCCACGTCGATCGGCTGGTGAGGAACGAGCTGGGCGGCGTCTATCACGGCAATCGCACCCACTCGATGGGCGCCGGCGATGATCGCGTCGAGCGGCGGCAGCGTCCCGAGCACGTTGGACATGCCTGTCACCGAGACGACCTTCACGTCGGTGTCGAGCTTCGCTTCGAACTCGTCGAGGTCGAGGCGGTAGTCCGAGTCGAATCCGACGAAGTCCAGTCGGGCGCCGGTGCGTCTGGCCACCATCTGCCACGGAACCAGATTGGCGTGATGTTCCATGGTGGTGAGGAGGATCCGGTCGCCGGGATGCAGGTGTTCTCCGCCCCAGCCGTGCGCCACCATGTTCAAGGCGGTGGTGGCTCCGCGAGTGATCACGACCTCATCGGCCGAGGTGGCGCCGATGAAACGGGCCACCGCCTGCCGGGCCTCCTCGAAGATTTCGGTCGCCTCGAGCGACAGGGTGTATGCGCCACGGTGGACGTTGGCGTAATGCTCGGAGGCGATCCTGGTCATCGCGTCGATGACGCTGTTCGGTTTCTGACTCGATGCGGCCGAGTCGAGGAAGTGACGGGCGGCGTCACGGGAGAAGATGGGGAAGTCGGCCCGGACGGCCGCCGGGTCGAACATCAGGCGTGCTGCCGGAAGGCGTCGTACCCCTCGGCTTCCAACTTCTCGGCCAGTTCGGCACCGCCGGAGACCAGCACCCTGCCGTCCATGAACACGTGGACGTGATGCGGGGTGATGTAGTCGAGCAGCCGCTGGTAGTGGGTGATGATCAGGAACCCGCGGTCGGCCGACACCAGCCGGTTGACACCTTCGGCGACCGTGCGGAGGGCATCGATGTCGAGTCCGGAGTCGGTCTCGTCCATCACTGCCAGGACCGGTTCGAGGACTGCCATCTGCAGCACTTCGTTGCGCTTGCGCTCCCCACCGGAGAAGCCCTCGTTCAGGTAGCGGTCGGCGAAGCTCGACTCCATGCCCAGCGCCGACATGGCTTCCATCACTTTGAGCCGGAGTTCCAACACCGTGTAGTCGATACCGGTGCGGTTGGAGAGGGCTTGCCGCAGGAACTGGGTGACTGAGACGCCGGGGATCTCTTCGGGGTATTGGAAGGCGAGGAACATGCCCCGGCGCGCCCGATCGTCTGGCGCGGCTCCGGTGACGTCCTCACCGTCGAAGAGGATGCGTCCGTCGGTCACTTCGTAGTCGGGATGACCGAGGAGGACGTTGGCGAGCGTGGACTTTCCCGACCCGTTGGGGCCCATGAGGGCGTGGATTTCGCCCCGATCGACGGTCAGGTCGACGCCCTTCAGGATCGCGGTTCCGTCGGCCGAAGCATGCAGGTTTTCGATCTGGAGAAGAGGGGTGTTTGTCACAACTTCAACCCTAGTTTGCACTACGCGGATAGTGGAAAAGCGAAGTCAGGAACGAAGGGTGAACACGGCGGTCTGTGTGACCACCAACCGGATCTCGAACCCGCGGATCTCTCCATCCTCGTCCGGCGCCCGGAACACCATGGTGAGGTGCAGGGTGGCGGTCTTGGTGCTTTCGCTCACCATGCGACGTTCGAGGTCGAAGGCGGCCACTTCGATGACGGTGGACGGTTCGGCTTCGATGCTGAACTCGATCTGGTCGAGCTGGTCTTCCAGCTCGGGTGGGATGTCGGTGTCGAGCTCGGCGAATGCCAAGAACAGGTCACGGAACTGCTGGGAGAAGTCCGCCGACTGTGCTCCCGTCGTCGTCTGCGACTCGACCACGAGCCGGCGTTCTGTGTGCTCCGTCACCCGTGATCGGGAGGCGACGGTGACTGTCTGGTCCTGGCCGGGACGCTCCCAAATGGTCTCCCAGTCATCCCCCAGGCCGATCGGTCGGGAAGGAAACGCCGGTCCGACCGGGACCGAGAACAGGTCGTTGGTGAGTCCGGCGAGTGCGGCCAGGTCAGCACCGGTGGCGGCCAGATCGGTCGCCCCGTCGTCGACCAGCGTTCCGCGCCGGTCGAGCACCACGGTGGTCGCAACCGGCTGGATCCGACTCAGGTCGGAGGCCACGCCCCCCTCTCCTCCCGATTCGCCGAGCGGCTCGCCGTTCACGGTGCCCGTCACCCGAGTCTCCGGGAAGTCGGCGGTGATGTCCAAGGTGACCGACGAATCCGATGCGTTTGTAACGGTGTAGACGCTGGTGCCGACGTTCTCCGACACCACGTCGGCGTCGATCGGAAGGGTCTCGTCGCCCAAGCCCGCCGCGTCGCCCTCGGCGGTGAAGGTGATGTCTTGACGCACGGACACGTCGTAGGTGACGGCCTGACCTGGTGCGAAGCCGTAGGACGGTTCGACGGGAGCCGGAACGGGCACTGTGGTGGTCGTCGAGACGGTCGTCGTGGTCGGTGTCGTCGCCGCAGTACAGGCGGCGACGCCAAGGGTGAGGATCAGAAGGGGGAAGCGGAATGACATCGGAATGCTCAGTTGGAAGCCAGGGCCGGTGACAGAGTACGGTCGCCCACCATGAAGTCCGCATCCACCCGTCGCCTTGTCGCGTTCGCCGCCGGCCTCGGCTTCGACATGCAGATCACCGACTTTCCGGAAGGAACAAAGACCGCAGAAGATGCTGCCGCTGCCATCGGCTGTGATGTCGCCGCCATCGTCAAGTCGCTGGTGTTCACCGTGGATGGCGAGCCCGTCGTGGCGCTCGTGCCGGGTGACCGGCGCCTCGACACGTCGGCACTTGCCCGGGTGGCCGGCGGGTCCAAGGTCGATCGTGCACCCCTCGACACGGTGCGTGAAGCCACCGGCTTCGTCGCTGGCGGGACGCCCCCGTTCGGTCATGCCACCGAGCTGCGGGTGTTCGCCGACAACGGTCTCCGCCGGCACGACCCCGTGTGGGCTGCCGGCGGTACCCCGTCGACGGTGTTCCCGATTTCCCTCGCTGAACTCGACCGCCTCGCCACCCCCGCCTGGACCGACATTTCCAGCTGATCCGCCACCCCAGTGCACGGCTGGGGGAGAAACCGGCAGAGGGGGGCGGTTCGCAGCGGCGGGAATGTTTGCGATGGCCCCCCTGGCCCGCCGGGGGCGGGCCTGTCCCCCCAACGTCGCTGGCGCTCCTGGGGGGACAGAGGAAGATGAGAACCTCCTTACCCATTTCTCCTCCCTAGCGCAGCATTGGGGAGAGATCGGCAGAGGGGGCCTTCCGGAGATTGGACGCCGACCGCGTCTCCGCCTCGTTAGCTCGCCGTGTGGCCGGGGGCGAGGTCCTTGACTGCGTTCCAGGTGGTTTCGAGGCCCTGGCGGTCGTCGAGGTCGATCCATTGCAGGTAGTAGCGGTCGACGCCGGCACGCTCGAGAGCAGCCAGTGCGGTGCGCACCTCGTCTGGTGCGCCGACGGGGATGCCAGATTGCTTCCACCGGTCGACCAGCGAGTCCGGGTCGGTGGCGCGTTCGGATGCCATGCGGGCGAGTCGTTGGTGAAAGTCGGTCTCGTTGACACCGGTGATGATCGGACCCATGATCGTGATCTCGATCCCCTCGGGATCACGGCCGGCGGCGGACGCCGCTGATCGAAGCACTTCGATCTTCGGTGCCAGTGTTTCGGGCAGTGTCGGGAAATGGTTGTACTCGTCGGCGTAGGTGCCGGCCAGTGTCGGAGTCTTGACCGGGCCCTGACCTCCGACGACCAAGCGGATGCCCGACGGGCGCGGCCGCACCTGGGCGTCGATCGAGTAGTGCTCTCCCTGGTACGACGCGTGGTCCTGGTCGAACGCAGCCCGTAGGTAGGGGAGGGCATCGCGGAGGCGGGCGAATCGTTCGGACCATTCGGGGAACGGCATACCGAACACGTCGTGTTCCAGGTCCATCCAGCCGGTCCCGACGCCCAGGTCGAGCCGCCCACCTGACATCTGGTCGATGGTTGCGGCGGTCTTGGCGATCACCGCCGGGTGGCGGAAGGTGACAGGGCTGACCAGGACACACAAGCGGATCGAAGTGGTTTCCCGGCCGAGTCCAGCGAGAGTGGCGAAGGCGTCGGTGGCGTCGGGTTTCGGCTCCCGACCGGAGTAGTAGTGGTCGGAACGGGCGAAGCTGACCATCCCCTCGGATTCCGCCCATCGGGCGAGGTCGAGTAGTTGGTCGTACGTTCCGCCTAATTGCGGCTCGGTCATCAGGCTGAAGCGCATAAGACCACCGTATCCGGGTAGACCGGTGCGACGGGCATCGGGATGACTCGCACCGTCGCTCTCGTTGGGCCAGACTCCACGCCCATGTTGCGTCTCGCCCCGTTCGCTGTGCTCGTGCTCATCCTCACTGTTCCGGGCATGTCCGCGGCGACGGAAGCCTTGTCTGCGCTCCCTCCCGGGGGAACGTTCTACGACGACGACGGCAGCGTCCACGAGGGTGCGATCGAGGCGCTGGTGGCGTCCGGCATCACCCAAGGCTGCGCTGTCTCCCCCGCACGGTTCTGCCCCCGTGAGCCGGTCACCCGTGAAGCGATGGCGGCTTTCCTGTACCGAGCACTGGATCTCGTCCCGACCGAGGCAACGAACCTGTTCATGGATGACGACGACTCGCCGTTCGAGGCGGAGATCGACGCCCTGGCCGTGGCCGGGATCGCTTCCGGGTGCGGCAACGGTCTCTTCTGCCCGGACCGCCTCGTGAACCGAGCGGAGATGGCGAGCTTC
>JBKHXZ010000228.1:0-3219 GCA_046565785.1 Acidimicrobiia bacterium | reverse complement strand
TAGAGCAGCTGACTTGACGCGCCGAGGCGGGCACCGAGGGCGGCCCCGGCGAGCAGCACGGCGAAGGTCTGACCGGTGACCGGCACGGGAGTGAACCCCAACGGAATGCGGATCTGGGCCGCCAGCGCAGTGAGACCCGCGAACGCCACGACGGCGACGATGGCTGCGACTCGGTTGGATGCGACGATCCGTCCGGTGATGACTCGAGGGGCGGCGACACTCTGCATTCGTGTTCTCCTGCGACGCTGGTCGGACGATCGTAGCTAACCGCTCTGGACGGATACGCTTGCCGCCCGTGAACCATCCCACCACGGCCCCCCGCTGGCTGATCGCCTTCGCCGCCGGCTTGTTCGTCACGGCCGGGCTGGCTGTCGGCGCCTGGGCGGTGGACCTGCCCTATGTCGGGTGGTCACCCGGGCCCACGTCCGAGGCTTTCGATGCCATCGTGCTCGAAGAGGACGTCGCCACCTATCCACCGGCGGGAGAGCTGCTGGTGCTCACCGTCGTTTCCCAACCTCTCAACATCTACGAGTTGGTCGTGGCGGTGTTGGACCCGACCGTCGACGTGTACGACCGGGCGGTGGTGCGTCGGGAAGGGGAAACCGACGAGGAGTACCGAACCCGTCAACTCAGCCTGATGGACTCGGCGGTGCAGCGGGCGTTGATGATCGCCTTCGACCGGTTGGGAATCGACGTGGGCGAAGTGCGATATCGGATCGAGTCGGTCATCGGCGGCTATCCGGCTGAGGCGGTGCTCGATCCCGGTGACTTCGTCATCGAGGTGGACGGGGTGCCGATGGATTCCATCGAGGTGATCCGCAACCAGATCGCCGATCGGTCGCCTGGGGACACCGTCGAGTTGACCATCGAACGGGACGGGGAGATCCGGAAGGTGGAAGTGGAGCTCGGTGAGACGACCGACGAGGACACCGGGGAGAAACGAACCATCATCGGCATCACCATCGGCCCGTTCATCGATCCCCCGGCCGACATCGACACCAACAACGTCGGCGGACCTTCGGCGGGGATGATGTACACCCTGGCCGTGATCGATCTGCTCAGCGAAGGGGACCTCACCAAGGGCCACATCGTCGCCGGGACAGGCACCATCGAAGCCGACGGGTCGATCGGCGGCATCGGAGGCATCCGCCAGAAGGTGGTGGCGGCCGAAGCCGCAGGAGCGGCGTACATGCTGGTGCCGGAGTCGAACTACGCCGACGCACTCACCGCCGATCGAACCGACCTGGAGCTGGTGTCGGTGGCGACCATCGACGACGCACTCGCCTCTTTCGACTCGCTGGCGCCGGCGACTTCCGGAGATGCCTGAGGTTCACCCGGGCCGTCGGTAGCCTTTGGTCCATGGTCGAATTCACCCCGGACGTCATCGCGCAGCGGTCCTTCCGCACCACGCTGCGTGGATTCGACCAACACGAAGTACGCCAGTTCCTCGCCGACCTGGCCCGGCAGGTGGAAGAACTGGTAGGGGAGCGGGACCGACTGGCAGCCACCATGCAGGCCGCCGACACCATCGAGCTGAAGGACGAGATCGAAACCGTCTCCCGCGAGATCCACTCTGTCTTGGAGGCGGCTCGCAGCGCGGCAGAGACGATGCGGGAGCGGGCGGCGGCGGAGGCGGCCCGCTGGCGGTCGGAGGCGATCGCAGAGGCAGAGCAGACTCGTCGCGAGGCCCAGGCGGATTCCGAACATCTACGCACCGACGCCTGGGCCACTTCGGAGAATCTCCTCACTCAGGCCCAGCGGGAGGCGGCGCGTATCCGCGACGAGGCAGAGAAGGAGTCGATGCGGCTGGTCGGTGAAGCCGAACGCGAAGCGCACCGCACACTGGGCAACAGCCGGAGGGAAGCCGAAGAGACGCTCCGCTCGGCGCGGATGGAAGCCGAGAAGCTGGTGTTGGACGCTCGCGCCTCCCACGACGAGATCATCGAATCGGCCAACCGCAAGGCGGAAATCGCCCAAGAGCGCACCCGGGCACTCGAAGCGCGGCGGGACGAGTTGCGCAAGGAACTCGACTCGGTGCGGGCTGCGATCGCCGCGGTCGAGTCCGAACTGGACGAGCGCCGGGAAGCGTTGGGATTGACGCCCACTCCCGAGCCGGCGCCGTCGGGTGACCCGGGCGAGCATTGGGTTCCGGGTGAGACGGTGCGTGTGGTGCGTCCCGGTCATCCCGACAAGCGGAGCGACGAGCCGGCGGTGGTGTCCGAACCGCGTCCCCGTCCCGAACCCACACCCGAGCTGCGGGTGCTCACGCCGGAGGAACTTCGTTCACGGCAGGCCGAACCGCCTACCGGCGCGCCCGAGCCCGACAAGCCGGCAGATCCGTTCGACGAGTACTTCTCCGCCGGGATCGAAGTGGAGGAGGTCGTCGAAGAGGCCGAGTCCAAGGAACCGGCCCAGGTCGAGCCAGTCGATGAGCTCGACGAATCCGAGACCGCGGCCGAACCGGGAATCACGGCCGAACCGGAGGACGACCCGGTCGAAGGACCCGTCGTCGAGACTCGGCCCACCCTCGACGCGGTCGAAGGCCTGTTTGCCCGTCTGCGTCAGCCGGTGGAGACCGAACCCGAGACCCGACGACAGGCGTCAGACACTGCCGACGAGGAGGTCGGCGCCCGACCTGTACCCGTACCGGCCGGTGCTCCGGCCGTCGACCCGTTCGAAGCGCGAGACGAAATCCTGCTGCCCATCGCCAACCGGGCGTTGCGCAACCTCAAACGCCAACTCACCGAGCAACAGAACGAGGCGTTGGAATCGATCCGGATCGACCACGAAGCGTGGGAACCCGATTCGGACGCCATCGCATCGGCGGTTCGCCCCGATCTGGTGGTGTTGGCCGCCGAGAGTTTCGGAGCAGGACACCGCGCCGCCGAACTACTCGCCGAACAGCAACTGCCCCGACCGTCTGCGCCCGCCGACGCGAACGACGGCGGGTTCGCCGAGGGTTTGGCGGCCGACGTGACGAAGGTTCTCGGAGATGCCCGTGCCCACACCCACGGTGCTCGCCAGGTGGCGTCCGAGATCTCGCGGGTTTTTCGAGCATGGCGCACCGACGAGGCGGAACGTCGGGTGCGGCATCTGTCGTTCGTCGCCTTCAACCAGGGGCTCGTTGCCTCGCTCGGCGACCGCCCTCTGCGATGGGTGGTGGCGGGTCGCGGATGTGCCTCGTGTCGGGACCACGCATCGCGTCCGGTCGAGGCGCTA
>JBKHXZ010000227.1:0-2898 GCA_046565785.1 Acidimicrobiia bacterium | reverse complement strand
GCTGAATGTCCAATCCAGAGTCTCCGGAAGGACGCGGCGTGCCACTGCGGCCAGGCTCATCGTCAAGACCCCCATCACCGCCAGCCGAACGGCGACGCGGCGGGGGGTCAGCAGCATCGGTGCGGTGACCACGTAGACGATGGCAGTGATCATGGCTACGGCCGGGGGTCGGAAGGCGATCAAGGCAGCGGTCACGGCGATCATGTCGATGAGCAGTGTGCCCCAGACGGCCTCGATCGGCCGCCTGCGGCGAATCAGCGCGTGAACCAGCGGGATCGAAGCGAGTCCGGCAACGACCCATCCCGGTGGCCACTCCCAGACGACTGCCAGGACGGCGAATCCGATGGTTGCGACCAGCGCGGCGATGGATCTTGCGCGATGGAACGAACGGACGTCGAGATTGAGAAGCGGCTCAGACGACACGTCGAGCGTCATTGCGCTATGGCGCGGTTCCGACATATCTGGAGCATATCGGTCGGCGCCAGGCCCATCCTGAGCCGAATTCGACCGACATGCACGGGTCTGTCCGGGCATAGAGTGCGTCAGACATGTTGGCCCGTCGCACCTGGTATTTCCTGGCCGCCGTCGTCGCCGCGTTGGCGGTGTGGCTGGCGTTCCAGCATCAGGAGATCGTCTTCTCCGAACGTGAGGTTGACGGGGTGCTCTACCAGTCGAAGGTCGAATGCGGTTACGGGTTCGCCATGGTCTTCGCCGGGCAGTACGACGCCGACGTGCCCGGTCCCGCCACCCAATCCGAATGCCTCAAGTTCGGTCGCACCCGGGTCATCGAAGTGGTGGGGATGTTGGCCGCTGGGGGAGTGCTCGTGTTCATCGGACGACGCCACGGGAAGGAGCCGCCCCGGCCGATCCGCACCGAGCTGCCCGACCTCCCGAAAGGCGAACGGGCGGTGGAAGGCCGGAAGGCTCGTACCTCCGAAAGCTAGATCCGCACCTCTTTGCGCCCGGTGGACGGCTGCACCCGACGACCACCACTTTCGCCGAACGTGTCCCGCCACACGGTGGTCGGCAACAACGCAAGTCCCACCGCCAACATGATCACCGCACACCAGCGGGCCATCGTCACGAACTCCCCGGTGGCTTCTGCCACGGCCGTTCCCAGCAGGGCCCCCAACGGCAGGGTGGTCCATCCGATCGCCCGGGAAGCGGCGATCACCCGCCCGCGCAGGATCGAAGGCGTGTACACCTGACGGATCGTGGCCAGCGGCACGTTGATCAGCATCAACATCAGAAACGCGATGAACAAGTACAGGGAACCGAGCACCGAGAACGGCGTGTTGACGAACAGGATGAAGGCAATGCCGAACCCGATCATCCCGACCACCGTCGTCCGTCCAAGCCCGATGAACCGTGTCACCCGTGGTGCAGTCAGCGACCCGGCGATCGCTCCCACGCCGAAAACCGAATACAGGACGCCCAACTGCCAGTCCTCACCCGCCCCCACCAGTTCGGGGCGGGCGGCGATCAGCACGAACGTCGCCTCGATGAACCCCACCACCAGGTTGAAGGTCGCCACCGCAAGCGTTGTCGTCCGCAGCCGCACCTCGTTCCACAGATACCGCAATCCGGTGACCAGGTCGGAGCTGAACGTGTTCGACGACGGCATTCGTTCGGTGTCGATCCGACCGATCATCAGCAGGCTGATGGCCGACACCACGAAGGTGAGCGCGTCGATGACGAAGACCAGTGTGAACGACGACGTGGCCGCCACCAGCACACCCGCCAGGGCCGGACCGGCGATGTTGCCGAGGTTGATGGTCGCCGAGATCCGACCGTTCGCCCGGGCCAGGAACTTGCGTTCGACGACGTCGGGGATGATCGTCATCAGCGCGGTCTCGAACACGTTGGTGAGTCCGCCGACCAGGAAAGCCACCGCGAAGACGACCAGCACCTGTGTGCTTCGGTCGTCCGAAATCGCCCCCGAGGCCACCCCGGCTAGCGCCAGGAACAGCAGTGCACGGACGACGTCGGCGGCGATCATCAGCCAACGCACCCGCAGCCGATCGATGAAGACGCCGCCCACCAGGCCGATGATCAACACCGGCGCGTTCTCCAGGGCGTAGGCGATCCCCAGTTGGAGACTGGAGCCCTGCAGCGAGGCGATGAACAGCGGAATCGAGATGTAGGCCATGCGGTCGCCCAACTGGGAAACCATCTGACCGATCCACAGGATGGTGAACCGCCGGCCCATCACCGTGGTGTCAGCCACGTGGCGGCCGCGCCAGCCGATCTGAAGCTCGTCGAGGCTCACGACCGGCCAGGATAGGAGCCAGGCACACAGGTGGAAGAGACTCTGCCGCTAGCCTTCCGACCCAAATGCCAGATCCGAAAGAACTTCCCCAGCTCGTCACCGAGCTCATCGACATGTCGAAGGAATACCTTCGCCAGGAAACGATCGAGCCCGCCAAGAAGCTGGGACAGTTCGCCGGGCTGGGGCTGGCAGCAGGATTCGTGTTCGCAGTCGCCGCGTTGTTCGGCACGCTCGCCGCCTATGCCCTGTACCGCCAGGTGCTTCCCGACGGTGAATGGTGGGTGGTGCTAGCACGAGGACTGACCCTGCTCACCACCGCCGGTGTCGCCGGCCTGATCGGTTGGAGGATGACCAAGCCATGAGCATCACCCCCGCTGACATCGAAGCCAAGGCCGCCCAGATCACCCAACTCGTCGACGAAACCAAACAGTCCGCCCAGAACACGGCGGTGATGGCCGGGGTCGCCGTGGTTGTCACCGTGGCGCTGGCGTTCCTGTTGGGGCGCCGCAAAGGGGCGGACAAGGGCAAGACGGTCGTCGAGGTCTACAAGGTCCGCTGAATCCCAGGCTGGGTGGTCTCAGTCGTCCACCCGGCGGACATCCACCCGGGTCTGGTCCGACCCGTTGCGA
>JBKHXZ010000226.1:0-2445 GCA_046565785.1 Acidimicrobiia bacterium | reverse complement strand
GAATACGAGATCATGCCGGCCACCTCGTCACCGTCTTTGGTCTCGACGATGAAGATCCCGTGATCCCTCCGATACGAGAATTCACGCTCCCAGTACCGGCGACGGATCATCTCTTCGGTGTAGTCGGGGGGAAGGGTGCGGCTCCATGCCTGAGTCTCCAGGTCGTTGCGGAGCCGGACGAACACTTCGAGGTCAGACGGGCGGACCTCCCGCAGCCGGACACGCTCACCCTCGAGCGGCATGGTGCGCCTCCCAGATGGCTCGTGGCAGGTAGAACTCGACAGTGTCGTAGTAGCCGCCGTTGCGAATCCCGGTCCTACGACGGACACCGGCCCTTTCACCGCCGAGGGAGTCTGCAAACGACAACGCATCGGCGTCCCAAGAAGGAATGGAGTACTCCACCAGAAGAGCCACCGTGTTCGTGAAGAGGTGGTCTGCCACCAATCTGGCCGCAGCCGCGCCGTGACCCTGGCGCCATCGGATCGGATCGATGACCACGTGTGCCCAAGGCGTGTGTGCGTCCCACCACCAGCCACACCGGGCGACGCCGACCACGCCATCGCAATCGACCACCCATGCGTCGCCGTCCTGCGGATCCACGAATCCTGCGACAGCCTTCTCCAGTGACGCCACCGACCGCCGACCTGGTCGATCCCCGTCCAGGCCCCGGCGCCCCACCAGGTCGGGATGGCTCAACAGACGCGCCAGGACATGCACATCGTCGGACTCGACAGGACGCAACCACGTCTCCGGCATGCGGTCTTTCTACCCGGACGGAGACCCGGACGCGGTGGGATTCGGTGCGCGTCGCATCACCATCACCTGGATGGCGATGACCACGCCCGCCCCCAGCAACGCCAAGGCGACCGGGAGGAGCGGCTCGACCGGCGCAAGGAGGCTCCTCGATTCGTCTTGCCAGGGCCAGAGCGCCCGAAGTGAGCCGGCCATCAGGCCGACCAACACCGCCATCGTCGGGTCGTGGTACCGGGCGAGCATCCGTCCCAGAACCAAGGAGAACGAACCCAGCCCGACCACCATTCCCACCGCGAACACGGCGAGATACGGCAGGTCGAAGGCGTCCACCGCCCGCAGCGTCGGCTCGTACAGACCGAGAACGAGAAGCAGAAACGCCCCGGAGACCCCGGGAAGGATCATGGCGCACACCGCCACGGCAGCACCGACGAAAACCACGATCAGGGAGGGGTCGACGACCGTGCCCGGAGGCAGGCCACTCAGCACGAATGCGGGGAGTGCGGCGGCGACGGCGATTCCCAGCGACCGTCTGGTCCGATCCCGAATCTCCCGCCAGGGAACGGCCAACGACGCCGCCACCAACCCGAGGAACAGGGCGCGTGACTCGGCGGGGTGCGATTCGAGCAGGTCGGGTACGAACCCGGCGGCGATGAGGATGGCTGTCCCGATTCCGAGGGCGAGCGGGACGACCAACGGCCACTCCACCCCGCGCAGATGACGACCGACCGCCCCGACATCCAATCGGACGAGCGCCAGGATCGCCCGGAACCCCTGGCCGATCGAAGCCAACAGCCGACCGTAGATGCCGACGATCAATGCCATCGTTCCTCCCGACACGCCGGGAACCGAATCGGCGGCACCCATGAGTAGCCCGTGCAGGAGGTGGAGGATCGGCCGTGGCATCGGCTGCACGCTATCGGCATCGTGTCGATGGCCGCGAAATCGACCGACAACTCATGGCACGACCACCTGACGGTCGCTGCGATCCCGTCCATCGTGAGTCGTCTCCGCCTTCACCATGTCACACCGCCCAGATAGCGTCGAGTCATGACCAGACACTTCACCCCTGCCACGTTCAGCTTCCTGCGAGATCTGGCGGCCAACAACGATCGAGAGTGGTTCGCCGCCAACAAGGACCGGTATGTCGAGAAGGTGCAGGAACCTGCGCTCGAGTTCATCACCGACTTCGGACCACGCCTGGCGAAGATCTCCCCTCATTTCACCGCCGACGCACGAACCGTGGGCGGATCCCTGTTTCGTATCCAACGCGACACCCGCTTCTCCAAGGACAAGACCCCGTACAAGCAGAACACCGGTGTCCATTTCCGGCACGAGCGGGCCCGGGACGCACACGCCCCCGGGTACTACCTCCACATCGAGCCGTCGGGGTCGTTCATGGGGGTCGGCCTCTGGCGGCCGGAGGCAGCGGTCGCCTACCGGATCCGCCAGCACATCGCCGACCATCCCGCTGCCTGGAAGAAAGCGACACAGGGCAAGGCGTTCGCTGAAACGTTCACGCTGGAAGGCGAGTCGCTGGTGAATCCACCCAAAGGGTTCGAACCGAATCACCCCCTGATCGACGACCTGAAACGGAAGGACTTCATCGCCTCCGTTCCCTTGACGCAGAAGGCGATCGTCGCCCCCGACTTCATCGACGAGTTCACCCGGCTGGCTCGCCGTGCGACCCCGTTC
>JBKHXZ010000225.1:0-3002 GCA_046565785.1 Acidimicrobiia bacterium | reverse complement strand
ACGATGAGTCGATTGCGGGTGCGCTCCATACGGGGAGCGGGGGTTTGGGTCGACATGATGTCCTCCCTCAGTGCTCGGGCCCGATCGCTGGTGATCGGGTCCACCGGTTCCGAAGGAGGGGTCGGGTTGGACGCCGACAGCCTCTGTCTGAGCTGGTCGTCGTTCATGACCGTTCCTCCTTGCTGTGTTCACGGTGTGAGTGTCCGGAGGACGTCTCGTTCTTTCGTATCACTTCGAGATTTTCCGACAGTCGCTTCTTCGCCCGATGTAAACGGATCGAAACCGCGTTGGGGGTGAGCCCCGTGGCCACCGCGATCTCGGCCGGTTCGAGTTGCTCCCACGCCCACAGGCGGAGCAATTCCTGTTCGTGGTCCGGGAGGGTCGCCAGCGCAGCATGCAGTTCGACGTCGAGCGGGCCGTCGGGCTGTGGGGCGGGACGAGGCTCGGCCTCCGCCCTGCGGACGAGACGGAGATGACGGGCGGCCCCACGACTATGATTGGCGATCTGTCGACGTGCCACTCCATAAGCCCAGGGGAGTCGCGCATTGGGCGGAACGTCGTCCAGGCGGCGCCACAAGGTGAGCATGGTGTCGGCGACGACGTCGTCGACGGCCGGGGAATCGACCCGGCGTCTGACGTAGCGCTGGATCGGCTCGTACACCTCGGCGGCGAGGGCCTCGAACCGCTCATGGCGCGTCGAGTCGGTGGTCTGCATGCGCATCCGACGCCGGCCGATCCGCTCCGGTTCCCGACGGGCAGTAGCCTCATCCGCAATGGCATCACCTGACGAAGAACGCATCGCACTCTTTCTCGACTACGAAAACCTGGCCATCGGCGCTCGCGAGGCCCTCGGGGGGCTGGCATTCGATTTCAAGCCGATCGCCGACGCACTGGCCGAACGCGGGAGGGTGGTCTCACGCAAGGCATACGCCGACTGGTCCTACTTCGACGAGGACCGTCGGATGCTTACCCGCAACCACGTCGAACTGGTCGAGATCCCTCAACGGATGGGAACGGTGCGCAAGAACGCCGCCGACATCAAGATGGCGGTCGACGCCTTGGAAGTGGCGTTCGAACGTGACTATCTGACGACTTTCGTCATCTGCACCGGGGACTCGGATTTCACTCCTCTGGTGTACAAACTGCGCGAGTTGAACAAGCGGGTGATCGGGGTCGGCATCAAGGCGTCGACCTCGAAGCTGCTGCCGCCCGCCTGCGACGAGTTCCTCTTCTATGAGAATCTCGAGGGGGTCGAATACCGGGATCCGACGTCGGGTTCTACTTCGAAGTCCGAGCCCGAACCGGTCGAGGAGGAGCGGTCCGGAGATCAGGACGAGCTGCAACGGCTGATCGCCACCACAGTGAGCGGTCTGTCTAGGTCGTCGGGAGACGCCGTGTTGGCGTCTTCGCTGAAGCGGGCCCTGATCCGGAAGGACCCCACCTTCACGGAGGCCGACTACGGATTCCGGGCGTTCGGTGAATTATTACGTCACCTCGAGTCGAAGCACGTGATCGCCCTGTCCGAAGGTCCTGCGGC
Source organism: Acidimicrobiia bacterium (assembly GCA_046565785.1). Taxonomy (GTDB): domain Bacteria; phylum Actinomycetota; class Acidimicrobiia; order Spongiisociales; family ZC4RG35; genus DATHWB01. Next base: position 1,465 of record JBKHXZ010000225.1, on the reverse strand, counting down.
GGGAGATCCGGTGGTGACGCTGGCGTCGAATCCCGACGAGGCCGAGGCGTTCGAACTGCTGGTCCGGGTCGTGAAGGGAATCGAGGAGAAGAACGGCTCACCTCAATTGTCCGGTTTGAAGAACCAGGTGCGGAAGGCTTCGCCCGGGTTCTCCGAGAAGCAGTTCGGATATGGGGGCTTCCTCCAGTTCTGCAAGGCGGCCGAGGCCAGGGGCCTGGTCGAGCTCGAGTGGGACGACGACGCCAACGACTACCTGATCCACGCCACCCTGTGAAACTCGAAACCCTGGGTTCCTGACCTTGTAGAGCGCGGTTTGGCGGCCTCGGTTTCGGGGTGATCGTGGGCGGCACTGAAACCGGTGCACCGAAAGTGCCTCATACAGCCAGTGGAACCCAGGGTTTGCCGTGCACTTCCGGAACGGGGTGTCTGTAAGGTGCGGTGGATGGATGGAAGATCGCGCCTGTGATGCAGTGGACCGACGAGCACCGGCAGTTCCGCCGCCTGGTGCGGGACTATGTGGAAGGCGAGATCAACCCCCACGCCGACGAGTGGGAAGAGGCCGGCATGATGCCCCTCCACGACATTTTCCGGCAGATGGGGGACCTCGGTCTGCTCGGCGTCGAGTACGACGAACGGTGGGGCGGGATGGCCGCCGACCACTTCTTCAAGGTGATCCTGGCCGAGGAACTGGGACGAGCCGACCTTGGCGCGATCGGGATGGCTGTCGGCGTTCAGGCGGATATGGCCACCTACTCGCTGCACAAGTACGGCACCGACGAGCTGCGGGAGAGGTATCTCGCTCCGGCGATCCGCGGGGAGATGGTCACATCGATCGCCGTGACCGAGCCTGATGCCGGATCGGACGTCGCCGCCATCCGCACCCGGGCGGTGCGGGACGGCGACGAATACGTCATCAACGGTTCGAAGATGTACATCACCAACTCGTTGCAGGCCGACTGGTTGTGCCTCCTCGCCCGCACCTCCGACGAGGGCGGGTACGCCGGGATGAGTCAGATCGTGGTCCCCACCGACTCGCCCGGCTTCGAAGTGTCCAAGAAGCTCGACAAGCTGGGGATGCGCGCCTCGGACACCGGTCTTCTCTCGTTCACCGACATGCGAGTCCCCGTCGACAACGTGATCGGCGTCGAAGGGCAGGGCTTCCAACAGCAGATGAACCAGTTCGTCATCGAGCGCATGTGGTCGACCTACTCGATCGTCGCCGGGATGGAACGAGCGCTGGAACGAACCCGGGACTACCTGAAGGAACGGGTCGTGTTCGGGCGTCCGCTGATGAAGAACCAATACCTGCAGTACCGGCTGAGCGAACTGGCCGCCGAGGTCGACATGCTGAAGCAGTACAACTACGCCATCGCCGCTGCCCACGGTCGGGGCGAAGACGTCACCCGGATGGCCACGATCGCCAAATGGAAGTCGGGTCGGCTGAGCCGGGAAGTGGCGGACTGGT
>JBKHXZ010000224.1:0-3789 GCA_046565785.1 Acidimicrobiia bacterium | reverse complement strand
TATTTGGTGATCTTGGTGACGCGGCCAGCACCAACCGTCCGCCCACCCTCACGAATCGCGAACCGCTGACCCTCATCCATCGCAATCGGCGTAATCAACTCCACCGACATCTCCGTATTATCCCCCGGCATCACCATCTGCGTCCCCTCCGGCAACACCACATTCCCCGTCACATCCGTCGTCCGGAAATAAAACTGCGGCCGATACCCAGAAAAGAACGGGTTATGCCGGCCACCCTCCTCCTTCGTCAAGATATACACCTGCGCCTCAAAATTCGTATGCGGCGTAATCGACCCAGGCTTAGCCAACACCTGACCCCGCTCCACATCGTCCTTCCCCACCCCCCGGAGAAGCACACCAACATTGTCACCCGCCTGACCCTCATCCAACAACTTCCGGAACATCTCAATCCCAGTCGCCACCGTCTTATGAGTCGGACGGATCCCCACAATCTCCACCTCCTCATTCACCTTGAGAAGGCCCTGCTCGATCTTCCCCGTCACCACCGTCCCCCGACCCGTAATCGAAAACACATCCTCGATCGGCATCAAAAACGGCTTATCCGTATCCCGCTCCGGCTGCGGCACATGCTCATCCACCGCCGCCATCAACTCCATGATCTGATCCTGCGCCGCCGTATCCCCCTCCAACGCCTTCAACGCCGAACCACGCACCACCGGAATGTCATCACCCGGGAACTCATACTCGGTCAACAGATCCCGAACCTCCAACTCCACCAAATCCAACAGCTCAGAATCATCCACCATGTCGACCTTGTTCAAAAACACCACAATCGACGGCACACCCACCTGCCGAGCCAACAACACATGCTCCCGCGTCTGCGGCATCGGACCATCCGTCCCCGACACCACCAAAATCGCACCATCCACCTGCGCAGCACCCGTAATCATGTTCTTGATGTAATCCGCATGACCCGGCATATCCACATGCGCATAATGACGATTCTCAGTCTCATACTCCACATGAGAAATCGAAATCGTGATACCCCGCTCACGCTCCTCCGGAGCCTTATCAATATTCTCAAACTCCGTAAACACGTTCTGACCACCAACACGCTCAGCCAACGTCTTCGTGATCGCCGCCGTCAACGTCGTCTTCCCATGATCAATATGACCCATCGTCCCAACATTCACATGCGGCTTCGAACGCTCAAACTTCGCCTTACCCATTTCGCCTTCTCCTCTTGAGCTGACTGCTCGTCTCGTTGCTTGCCGGGCGTCAGCCCGCGGTACCTGCCCGGCTGGACACGATCTCGTCCGCCAGATTCTGTGGAACATCCTGATAGGAGTGGAACTGCATGCTGTATGAAGCCCGCCCCTGGGTCTTCGACCGCAGGTCGCCGACGTATCCGAACATCTCGGAGAGCGGCACCAGGGCCTTGACCACCTTCGCTCCGGCACGGTCGTTCATCGATTCGATCTGACCGCGTCGAGAGTTGAGGTCGCCGATCACGTCGCCCATGTACTCCTCGGGCGTGGTGACCTCGACCTCCATCACCGGCTCCAACAGCTTGACGCCGGCCTTGCGGGCGGCTTCTTGCAGTGCCATCGAACCAGCGATACGGAACGCCATTTCCGACGAGTCCACGTCGTGATACGAGCCGTCGACCAACTTGGCCCGGACGTCGACCAGCGGGTACCCGGCGAGCACACCGTTGTCGAGAGCGGCTTCGATACCGGCGTCGACCGAAGGGATGTACTCCTTCGGCACCCGGCCACCCTTGATCTCGTCGACGAACTCGTAGCCGCCACCGGGACCGGTCGGCTCGAGGTCGATGACCACGTGGGCGTACTGGCCCTTACCACCGGTCTGCTTGACGTACTTGAGCTCGACCTTCTCGATCGGGCGCTTGATGGTCTCGCGGTAAGCCACCTGAGGCTTGCCGACATTCGCTTCCACTCGGAACTCCCGCACCAGACGATCGACGAGCACTTCGAGGTGCAGCTCGCCCATCCCGGAGATCACGGTCTGGCCGGTTTCCTCGTCCGTGCGGACCAGGAAGGTCGGATCCTCCTCCGAGAGCTTCTGCAGCGACTCGGACAGCTTCTCCTCGTCGGACTTGGTCTTCGGCTCGATGGCAATGTGGATCACCGGCGCCGGGAAGTTCATCGACTCGAGCTGAATCTCGGCGGACGCATCCGCCAGGGTGTCGCCAGTCTTGGTCGACTTCAGCCCGACCGCAGCCACGATGTCGCCGGTGAAGACGTCGTCGACGTCCTCCCGATGGTTGGCGTGCATCCGCAGGAGGCGTCCCAGACGCTCCTTCTTCCCTGACGTCGTGTTGATGACGGTGTCGCCCTTGGAGGCGTGACCGGAATAGACCCGGAAATAGGTCAGCTTGCCGACGTGAGGGTCGGACATGATCTTGAAGGCCAGCGCCGAGAACGGCTCGGAATCGTCCGCCGATCGGCTGAGGACGGTCTCCTCGTCGCCCGGCTTGAAACCCTTCACCGGGGGAAGGTCGAGCGGGCTGGGCATGTAGGCGACGATGGCGTCCAACAACAACTGAACGCCTTTGTTCTTGAAGGCCGAACCACACAGCACCGGCACGAAGGCGTGGTCGAGCGTGCCCTTGCGGATTCCGGCCCGGATCTGGCTGACGGTCAGGTCGCCGTTCTCGAGGTAGGCGTCGAGCAGCTCCTCGTCGTTCTCGGCGATCGTCTCGAGCATCGACGCCCGATACTCCTGCGCCTTCTCCTCGAGTTCGGCAGGGATGTCCTTGGTCTCCCAAATCTTTCCGTCGTCGCCTTTCCAGATGTGGGCCTTCATCTCGATGAGGTCGACGACACCCATGAAGTCGGCTTCGGCGCCGATCGGTAGCTGAAGGACCAACGGGGTGGCGTTCAGCCGGTCGATGATCGACTGGACGTCGGCGTAGAAATCGGCACCCGTCCGGTCCAGCTTGTTGATGAAGCACATACGGGGAACGCGGTAACGGTCGGCCTGACGCCACACGGTCTCGGACTGCGGCTCCACTCCGGCGACACCGTCGAAAACAGCCACGGCACCGTCGAGCACACGCAACGAACGCTCCACCTCGACGGTGAAGTCGACGTGGCCGGGAGTGTCGATGATGTTGATGGTGTGGTCGTGCCAGACGCAGGTGGTGGCAGCCGAGGTGATGGTGATGCCTCGCTCCTGCTCCTGTTCCATCCAGTCCATGGTTGCGGCGCCGTCGTGGACCTCGCCGATCTTGTAGGACTTGCCGGTGTAGTAGAGGATCCGCTCCGTCAACGTGGTCTTGCCGGCGTCGATGTGCGCCATGATCCCAATGTTGCGGGTACGGCTGAGCGGCACCGTACGAAGGTGCGACAGCGCGTCGTTTCCGTTACTCATTTCCTCTGCTCTCCGGTCGTTATGGACTTGTCAGGGTCTGGTTGTTCGTCGCTTCTCACCCGTGTGGGCAGCGACGGCCAGCGCTACCAGCGGTAGTGGGCGAAGGCCTTGTTCGATTCCGCCATCTTGTGGACGTCTTCTTTGCGCTTCATCGCCGCGCCGGTGTTGTTCGACGCATCGAGGATCTCGTTGGCGAGTCGCGCCGCCATCGAAGGCTCCCGGCGCCGACGGGCGAACTCACGAGCCAGCGGATGGCAAGGGTGTTGGAACGGCGAGGGGAGACCTCGATCGGCACCTGGTAGGACGAGCCGCCCACCCGACGGGAACGAACCTCCACCTGCGGGCGCAGGTTGTCGACCGCCCGCTTGAGGACGTTCACCGGGTCCTGGTTGGCGCGACGCTCGACCAGTTCGAGTGCGTCGTAGACGATCT
>JBKHXZ010000223.1:0-1897 GCA_046565785.1 Acidimicrobiia bacterium | reverse complement strand
CGGACACGTAACAAGCGTCCTGCACCGTGACTGTGTGACGCAGGTCCCAAACCCGGTCGGCATCGAATGGAACCCCTGAGACAGGAACCCCGATCGCATCGGCGGCGGCGAGGGACGCCAACGATTCGTCGAGCAAACCCGACAACTCGAGTCGCCTGATCGTCGAAAGAACTTCAACGCCGAACAGGTGCGGTGCCGCCAGTTCATCGCTGGCGATCAGCCGACGCGACCACTCCCCATCGGGACCCACATCGGTCGTAGCCGCAACCACCACCGAACTATCGACGACGATCACCGACGCTCAGAGTCGCGGGCCGCCAAGATGGCGTCTGCTGATATCGCGGTCTGCGACGCGTGCACCCGACGCTCCATCCTCTCGACCATCTCGGCCGGATCTGGTCGGGCCGCACTGTCGATCATGAGCCGCCGAAGGTACTCCTGAAGCGACCGCCCGGAAGCGGCAGCCCGATCGGCGAGCACTGCATGAGTTACATCTGGGACGTTCCGGATCGTGATGTTGACCATGCATGCATTATGCATGCACGACTACCGACGCACAACGCCTACCGAATCTCGAACGAAGCCTTGCGTCGGACGATCCCCGGTCACAGACTGCCGCAGTCACCCAGCAGGGAGAGGCGATGGCGGATCAGATGCTGTTCAGAGTCGCGTCGCGAGACGCAACCCCGATCGCTCTCTGGTCGAGTGGTAGCGGGCCGCCCCTCGTCATGGTTCACGGCACATCGGCCGATCACCTCAGTTGGGAGCTGCTCCGACCCTTTCTCGAGAACCAGTACACCCTGTACGCCATGGACCGGCGGGGACGCCTGGCGAGCGGCGACCACGACCAATACGACATCGAGCGGGAGTACGAGGATGTCGCAACGGTGGTCGAACACGTCGCCGAGGTCGCGGGAGCCGACGTCTGGGTGTTCGGACACTCCTTCGGTGGAACCTGCGCCCTGATGGCCGCCCGAATAACCGATCAACTCAACGGATTGGTCCTCTACGAGCCTCCTTTGGCGTCGGACATCGCCGTCTTCGGCCCGGAACTCGCCGATCAGCTCCGCTCCCTGCTCGCCGAGCGGGGAGGTGACGCGCTTCTCGAACAGTTCTATGTCGAAGTGGTCGGCATGACCCGAGACCAGGTGGCCATGCTTCGCGGGTTGCCCACCTGGCCGGCGCGAGCAGAGGCAGCTCACACCGTCGTCCGCGAGTTCGCGGCTGACATCCGAATCGACCGCGATGTCCTGGCCACGATCGAGGTTCCCGTCCGATTGATCCTTGGCAGCGACACCTCCCCGTCGCTGCGAGACGACACGATGGAAGCGGTCGCTGCTATCCCCGGAGCCCGCCTGCATGTCCTCGACGGCGAAGCGCACATCGCGCACTACACCGCACCCGACCGTCTGGCCAAGGCAATCCGGGAACTGATCGCCGGTGACTGATCCTCGCCCGACCCAGCTCGGCCTCCGCCAGAACCTCCCTCAGTTCGCCCTGCTCGTCGCGGTCAACGCCTTGGTCGGTGGGCTGATCGGCCAGGAACGCACGGTGCTGCCCCTGCTGGCCGAGGCCGAGTTCGGTTTGCCCGGTGCGGCTGCCGCTCTCACGTTCATCGCCGCCTTCGGGCTCACCAAGGCTCTGGTCAATCTCGCCGCCGGTGGTCTCGCCGACCGCTACGGACGTAAACCGGTCCTCATCGCCGGATGGCTGACCGGAATACCGGTGCCGTTCCTCCTGATGTTCGCCCCTAGTTGGAGCGGCATCGTCGCCGCCAACGTGCTGTTGGGGGTCAACCAGGGACTGGCCTGGTCGGTGACGGTGATCATGAAGATCGACCTGGTCGGCCCGGAACGTCGAGGAACCGCCATGGGGTTCAACGAGGCCGCCGGATACG
>JBKHXZ010000222.1:0-5244 GCA_046565785.1 Acidimicrobiia bacterium | reverse complement strand
CGGCGCTCCGCCGCCCGGTACATGTTCACGAACCGATCACCGGCGTGATCGTCGGCGTTGTTGGTCGAGTCGATCGCCAAGAGACGGGGATCGACCGGGCCGGTCTTGGCCGACACCAGACGCAGTTGCACCCCGGCATCGAGAAAGATCCTGCAGGCCTGTTCGAATCCGTGCCGCAGCAAGTCCGGGGTGACTTTCGTCCGATGCGTCGGATCCAGATTCGACGGGTACCAGATCGCCACGTCGGCGATAGGCAGACCGGGGTCGAGATCGGTCGTGAGATCGAAGTCCGGATGATCGTTCCACTCCGCCATCAGCCCTGCACCTCGCCCGGATCCCGCCCCGCCACTTCCCGGGCATAGACCCGCGCCGGATGACTCGCCGGAAGTTCCCGGTAGTAGAACGGCTCGCCGCTGGCAGATTCCCGCGCCAGATGATCCCGCGCCTCGACCATGCCCTCGACCATGTCGTCGTACGAGGAGGATCCGGACTTGAGGATCAGGATCACCGCCGGATCTTCGAACGGAGTTTCGAACCCGGTGGGGACACCTCCTGGGAAGTGGAAGAGATCCCCCGCCCGAATCACCGTGCGCACCTCTTCGTCGTTCTCGGTGGTGGTGAACACCCAACTGCCCGAGATCGTGTAGATGATGCTTTCGGTGTCGTGCGGGTGGGCATAGCAGTACTGACCGGGGTGCATCACGATCATGTGCGACCGGATCTCGGCACCGGCCAGCAGCGGGACGAGGGTGCCTTCGACGGTGTCGACCCCCGGCTGGGACATGACATCGCGCAGGACGCGACACTCACCGATGGGTTCGAGACCGACAGGGGCGAGGACGGACGGATCAACGGACATGGGTTTCCTTTCGTGGGTCAGAGCTTCGGGTTGATTCGTTCCTCGACCGCGAACGCGATGAGGGCGAATCCGAGCGAGGCGAGCATGATCGCCAAGCCAGGTGGGAGCACCCACCACTTCCAGGCAGGCGTCAGGAAGGCGCCACGTGATTGGGCCCAGAAGAGAATCGAACCCCAGCTCTTCTGGATCGGATCACCCAATCCGAGAAAGCTCAGGGCGGCTTCGAGCAGGATCGCTCCGGAGATGGCCCGGACGAACGATCCGGTGGCGAGCAGGCCGGTCCGCGGCAGGATGTGACGGAACACGATCCACCGGTCGGGGGCACCGATCGAGCGGGAGGCCAGGACGTACTCGCGGGATCGGAGCGAGAGCACCTGGGAACGGATGATTCGGGCGGGAGCCGCCCAACTGAGTACCGCGATCACCAAGATCGTGTTCGTAAGACTGCGACCCAGATAGGCCGCCAGCACGATGAGGAGGGGCAGGAACGGAAGGATCAGGACGACGTCGACCAACCGCATCAGCACCGACCCGATCCTCTTCGGGTAGTACCCGGCCAGCACACCGACCGCGGTCCCGATCAACAGGGCGACGATGGCGGCCACGATCCCAACGGTGAGCGAGACCCGTGCCCCGAAGATGAGTTCGGACAGGAGATCCTGACCCACGTCGTTGGTTCCGAGCGGGTGTTCGGAACTCGGCGGCGAGAAAGGAATCCCCACTCGCTCGGCCGGATCGTAGGGAGCCAGCATCGGAGCGAAGACCGCCACCAACACCATGGCCACCACGATGACCAGGCCGACCAGACCGAGCTTGTCGGCGAGGGAGAGCCGGCGACGGCGCGGGGACGCCAGCGTCGTCATGTCCGGGTCCTCGGATCGATGATCGGGTACAGGAGGTCGGCCACCAGGTTGGCGACGAGTACCGCAGCGGTGAACACGAGGAAGGCCGCCTGCATGACGGGAAAGTCCCGTCCGGAGACCGCTTCGAAGACCAGCCTTCCCAGACCCGGGTACGAGAACACCGTTTCGATGATCACCGCACCTCCGAACGCGAACGCGAAGCGGATGGCGAGGAAGGTCACGACGGGTGCGATGGCGTTGCGGGCCACATGACCGAACAGCACCCGGCGCTCGGACGATCCCTTGGCCCGCGCAGTGCGAATGAAGTCCTCGCCGAGAACCTCGAGCATCGAGTACCGCATGGTCAGGTACACCCCCGGGGTCGAGAGGACCGACAAGGTGATGACCGGGAGTACGGCGTGTCTCACCACGTCCCAAACCTCATCCCACCCCGTGTAACCGGCAGCGGGCGAGACCGCACCGAACGACGGGAACCATCCCATCTGCACCGAGAAGATCGAGATCAGCAGCATTCCCAGCCAGAAGGACGGAAGCGACTGGAGTGCGATCATTCCGGTGAGGAGCGGTAGGTCGATCTTGCTCCCTCTCCTCCATGCCGAGATGGCGCCGAGGACGATCCCCACGAACGAAGAGATCACCAGCGCACCACCGGCGAGTAGCAAGGTCCAGGGAAGGCGCTCACCGATCATCTCGGTGATCGGACGACCCGACTTGTAGGAGGTCCCGAGGTCGCCGGTCACGATCGACTTCCAGTACTCGACGTATTGGGTGCTCAGCGGCGCGTTCAACTGGAATTCATCGATCAGCTCCGCGCGCTGTTCAGGCGTGAGCAGGCCGACGTCGACGCCGGCGATGAGCGCCAGCGGATTGCCGGGCATCATCCGCGGCAGCGCGAAATTCAAGGTGACCGCAACGATCACCACGATGCCGTACTGGCCGAGTCTGCGTAGGTCGAGTCGTCTCAAGCGTTATCCAGGGTGGTCCGGGGGCGGGCCGGATCCCGCCCCCGGACGGTCGTGGGTTCAGGGTCGAGCGTACGGTGCCAGCAGCGACACCTTGCTCACGATCCCTTGGCCGGCGATGAACTCCCAGTCGGCATAGGTCTCCGAATTGAAGGCATACGCCCCGTCCGGGTAGGCCAACATGATGAAGGGGAGCTGCTCGGCGATGAGCACCTGCAGATCCGCCAACAGGGCGTTGGCCGCCTCCGGATCCGCCTCGGTCTGCAACGCAGCCGCGATGTCGTCCACCTGAGGATGCGAGAACCCGGTCAGGTTGAGGAACCCGATGCCAGGGTCGCTGTGCACCAGTTCTGCCACCCGGATCGTGTTCGCCTGGATCGGGGCGGACCATCCCCACGCGGCCATCTGGTAGTTGCGACCGTTGGCGATGTCGAAGCCCGGCCACACCGCCTCCTCCCACGTCGAGGTTTCGACGGATGCAACGTTCACCTGGATGCCGATCTCGGCAAGCATCTCGGCCACGAGCTCGGAGATCCGCAGACGGAGCGCGTCGCTGGAGTTGGTCAGCATCTCGAACGACATCGGCTGGCCGTCGAACTCGCGGATCCCGTCACCGTCGCTGTCCGCATATCCGGCTCCGTCGAGCAGCGCGTTGGCGGCTGAGACGTCGTGGACTGGCGCCACCGCCGGGTTGTACGACGGCTTGTCGGGGTGGATCCATCCGGGGCTACCGACCGTCGCCGACCCGAGATACACGGTGTCGACGATGTCTTGGCGGTCGATGGCGAGGGAGATCGCCTGTCGCACCGCCACGTCGTCGAACGGGGCTCGGGTGACGTCGATATTGACCATCTGGGTCGTGAACTCCGGACCCTGGATCACGTCGATCGGATCCTGTGCGTCGAGCAACTGGATCTGCTCGGGGCTGATCCGTTCGAAGATCACGTCGATCTCTCCGGAGCGGATGGCAGCGAGCGGACCGGAATCGTCGGCAAACACGACGACGACGAGTTCGTCGACGGCCGGTGCGCCTCGGAAGTAGTCCTCGAACGCCACGAATCGGTAGCTCTGGTCCTCGGTGTACTCCACCAGCTTGAACGGTCCGGAGCCCACGTTGGTAACGGTTTCGAACACATGCTCCTGCGGGTTCTCGACCGACTCCCAGATGTGCTGGGGAATGATCGGGATGTCGGCTAGCGCGATGAGGTCGAATGCCGGGTTCGGCGCGCCCAGAGTCACCGTCATCGTCCGGTCACCGTCGGTGGTGACGGACTCGACGCCGCTCAGGTTGCGTGCGAACCGGCCCGCAGCGTTCTCGACGAAGTAATTGAACGTGAACTCGACGTCGGAGATCGTCAGCGGCTCACCGTCATGCCAGGTCACACCCTCGACGAGCGTGATCGTCCACTCGGTGAGGTCGTCGCTCGCTTCGACCGATTCGGCGAGCCACGGCTGCGGCTCTCCGGCAGCGTCGAACTGCATGAGCGAGTCGTATTGCAGCATCAGCAGGTTCCATCCCGGGAACCCGCTCACGTAGGTGTACGGGTTGAGGGTTCCTTCCCCGCCGGTGACCGCGGCGCGGATCACGACGGGTTCCTCACTCGGTTGCGGCTCGGTGGTGTCAGTGCCGCCGGCCGTCGTCGTCGTGTCGCCTCCGGCGGCAGTCGTGGTCGTCTCGGCGGTGTCTCCTCCGCAAGCGACCAAGACGAGTGCCAGCACCATCGACAACGCGACCGACTTGGTCGCTCGTTTCATCATTGCGCTTCCTCCTCGTTGCTTTCGTGTGTTCGTGCGGTGGAAGAATCGAGAGCCCGATCGACCAGGTGGCAGGCGACCCATCGGCCCGACCGCACCTCGTCGAGGGTCGGGGCGGTTTCGTCACACAGCCCGGGAACGGCCAGCGGGCAGCGGGTGTGGAACCGACATCCGGTGGGTGGCGCAGCCGGGCTGGGAAGGTCGCCGCGCAACGGTTCGGACCGGTGAGGGTTGAGGGGGTCGGGTACCGGGACCGCATCCAATAGTGCTCGGGTATAGGGGTGGAGCGGCTCCCGATAGAGGGAGTCCCGATCCGCCCGTTCCACGATCTGTCCCAGATACATCACCGCCACTTCGTCGGAGATGTGCCGGACGACGGCCAGGTCGTGAGCGATGAACAAATACGAGATGCCCTGGCTCTCCTGGAGGTCACGAAGCAGATTGACGATCTGTGCCTGCACCGAGACATCGAGAGCGGAAACCGGTTCATCGCAGACGATGACTTCCGGCTCGGCCGCCAACGCCCGGGCAACGGCGACCCGCTGCCGCTGGCCTCCACTGAACTGGTGGGGATGCCGGTTCATGGCGTCGGCGGAGAGTCCGACCTGCTCCAACAGCTCCCCGACGCGATCGTCCATCTCGTCCGGTGGGCAGATGGCATGGATGCGGAGTGGCTCGGACACGATGTCTCGAATCCGCCAGCCTGGGTTCATGGAGGAGAACGGATCCTGGAAGATCATCTGGATGCTCCGATGCCGTTTGGCCTGGGTGCCGTTGTCTACGGTGATCGTTCCTCGGGTCGGTT
>JBKHXZ010000221.1:0-3737 GCA_046565785.1 Acidimicrobiia bacterium | reverse complement strand
CCCGGCCAGATCCACCGACAGGATCTCCGGTTCGATGTCGGGCTTGCGGGCGGCGTGTTCCATCTTCGACCACAGCCGGTATGCCACACCGGGGCCGAGTCGACCTGCTCGCCCCGCCCGCTGGTCGGCGGATGCCTTGGAGATGCCGACGGTCTGGAGCCGGGTCATCCCGGTGCGGGCGTCGAAACGAGGCGACCGGGCTTGGCCGGAATCGATCACGATCGAGACACCCTCGACGGTGAGGCTCGACTCGGCGATATCGGTGGACAACACGACCTTGCGATTCGGCCCCGGGGTGATCGCCCGGTCTTGCTCGTCGAGCGGCAGGCTGCCGTGCAGCCGATGCACCTGGGCCTCTATCCCGTCCAGGTTGCGGGCCACCCGGTCGATCTGGGCGAAACCGGGCAGGAAACAGAGGATGTCTCCCTGGTCGGTTCGCAGCGCCTCCCGGATGACTGCGGCAGCATGGTCTTCGATCCAGGTGCGCTTCGGTGCGGGCTTGTAGCGAATCTCGACCGGGAAGGTTCTCGCCTCCGAGGTGATCACCGGACCGTCGAGCAGTTCGGCGATGCGATCGGCCTGCACGGTGGCCGACATGGCGAGGATGCGCAGGTCAGGGCGGAACAGGCCCCTGGAGTGCAGCGCCAGTGCCAGCCCCAGGTCAGTCTGCAGGTTGCGTTCGTGGATCTCGTCGAAGACCACCGCCGCGGTGTCCATCAGGCCAGGGTCGGTCTGCAAACGCCGGGTGAGCACGCCCTCTGTGACGACCTCCACGGCCACGTTCGGGCTGGTCTGGCGGTCGGTGCGGGTGACGTAACCCACGGTGTCGCCGACCGGTTCGTCCAGTAGGCTCGCCATTCGACGGGCAGCGGCTCGAGTGGCGAGGCGACGGGGCTCGAGCACGACGATCTTCCGACCCTCCCGCCACGGCTCACCGATGAGTCGCAGTGGCACGACGGTGGTCTTGCCCGACCCAGGAGGCGCGGTCAGTACGGCGGAGGTCCGTTCGGCGAGTGCCTGACGCACGTCCTCGACGGACTCCTCGACAGGAAGACCGGTGTCGGGAAGGTTCACGCCAGCGAGGGTATGTCTCTGTTGCAGCCGCTTGGCACAATCTGTTTTCGGAGGTGTCGTGATGGAGCAACGGATCAGTCTGGTGACGATCGGAGTTTCGGACCTGGCGAGGGCAAAGGCGTTCTACCAGGCGTTGGGATGGCGGGCGGCGGACGGACCGGAGGACGTGGTGTTCTTCCAGGCCGGGGGCATGGTGTTCGGGTTGTGGTCGCGTCAGGCGCTGGCTGAGGACTCGGGCGTCACCGACACAGGAGGCTGGGGGGGAGTGACCCTCGCCCACAACGTCGGATCACCCGACGAGGTCGACCAGGTGATCGAACAGGCTCGTGCAGCGGGTGCGACGATCGCCCGGGAAGGGGCCGAGACGTTCTGGGGTGGCTACTCCGGCTGCTTCATCGACCCCGACGGCCACCCTTGGGAGATCGCCCACAACCCGTTCTGGACGATCACCGAAGACGGCCGGACGCTGTTGGGGTGATCTGGCGCACGTCTGATCCACTTCGAAGGCCCCCCTGGCCCGGCTGGCGCCGGGCCTGTCCCCCCAACGGGCTTCGCCCTGGGGGGACAGATATGAAGCGAGCTTGCCTCGTCATTCTCTCCCCCCAGGAGCGTCAGCGACGTTGGGGGGTGACAGCCGAGCCGCCAGGCGAGGCAGAGGGGGGCCTTCCAACTGTTCCGGCTATCCCGGTGTCGGTCCTCTCGCGCAACCCGACACGGCCGGGGACCGATCAGGAGGCTCGTAGGTGCGCCTCGAACTCGGGGAGGAAGGTGTCGATGTCTTCGATGTGGCAGGCGTGGCCGCCTTCCAATTCCAGCACGCGGGCATTGGGCATGTATTCGCCCAACACGTCGACCACCCGCTTCTCCCACTCCTCGGTCACGGTGCCCTTCACCGCCAAAGTAGGGGCGGTCATCTCCCGCAGGTCATCGAGGGTGGCATCGGTGGCGAAGTACCGGTCGGACATCCACGACAATGTCTGGCGGTGCGGATAGCCCCGCTCCCAATACGGATGGGCCCGGGCTGTGGCGGGATCGGACACAAAGCCGGCGTGAGCCAGGAGGAGGGCGAAGTCGTCGTCGGAAACCTCCGAGCCGGCCATCCGCGCCGCAAGCGCGTCGATCGCCTCGAAGTTCGGATCTTCGAACCCGATCTGAGAAAGCATCCAACGACTCCCCGGTTCGATCAGTGTCATGGACCGAACCCGTTCCGGATAACGCCGGACGAACTCGAGAAGCAGATGACCTCCTGCCGACCAAGCGCCGAAATGCGGACGGTCGAGATCGAGGTGATCCAAGGTCATTCGCAGACTCTCGACCGCCACATCGATCCCGTAGGTCGGATCCTCGACCTGGCCCGCCGAACCCAGTTCGTTGTGGATGGGCTGGACCCGGATCATGCGCCATCGTCCGGCCAGGGCCTGCTGATGGGGGATCCAGGAGAGCCACCCGGTGAGACCACCAGGAATGAGAACAACCGGATCACCGGAGCCGGCCACGTCGTGGGTGAGCACTCGAGGATCCACGAGACCCCTTCCGGGAGTTGGAACGTCGCTCAGAGGTTGGCTCGCCGCGAAAGCGGATTCAAGTGGTTTGGAGGTCGCGGCGCGGAGCGTCGTTCTCCGAGGAGACGACCGGCTGACGGCGGCCGAACCAGACGAAGAGCGCCACTCCGAGCAGGCTGGCAGCCAGGCCGCTCACCTGGTTCCAGGTGAAGGCGCCGATGGTGGCGTCGCCGGAGCCGAAGCGGAGGAAGTCGAGGATGAAACGCTGCAGGCCGTACCAGACGATCCAGAACGAGAAGAGCTGGCCGTAACGGAGGTCGAGCCGGCGCTCCATCTGCATGAGCACGAAAAAGAGGATCACCGCCCCGATCAGGTCGTACATGGCGACGTGGTGGTACACGCCGCAGAAGTCGGCGCCTGCAGGCAGCACCCCGCATTCGAGGGCGTCGTGCATGGGGGCGAGGTCGTATCCCGGCTTGATGCCGTACCCCCACGGAAGCGTGGTGGCCGACCCGAGATGCTCGACGATCGCCAGATCACCGATCCGCCCAACGAACGTGCCGATGGCGAGGCCATATGAAGCAGAGTCGAAGGTGGGCAGACGGTCGAGACCCACCTTCCGCATCCGCCACCACCCGACCAGGATGCCGCCGGCGAACCCTCCCATGATCGAGAAGTTGCCGTTCACCGGGTTGAGGGCGTCGAGGATGGGCTGCCCGTCGAAGATCGCAGCCGGGGACGTGAAATAGCGGGCGCCGAGCAGTGACCCCACCAAGGCCCAAGTGAGCACCGACTGGAACGCCTCGCCGGAGAACCCTCGCTCGTTCAGCTTTCGCGTGGCGTAGATCCCACCCAGCACGAACCCGATGGCGGCGAACACCCCATGCAGGGACATGGTGAGCGGCCCCACCTCGAACAGGGGGATGGGCGGATAGGTGATGACGGCGAGCACGTGGGCAGGGTAGGACCGGTCGGAGATCTAGGAATCCCTGCGAGGTCGGGCACTGCCACTGCCCCCCTGGCCCGCCCAGGGGGCGGTCCTGTCCCCCCAACGTTGCTGACGCTGGGGGGGGACAGAGGGCAGGGAGAACATCCTCAACATTCTCTCCCCCCAGCGCGCTCCGGGGGAAAGAAGGTAAGGACCACAACCTCAACATTCTC
>JBKHXZ010000220.1:0-6498 GCA_046565785.1 Acidimicrobiia bacterium | reverse complement strand
CGTCCTCACAGTGGCATCAGGAGGCCCGACGCGACGGAGACCTGGTGGCGACCTTGGAGATCCGTTGTGCGTTCACCGATCGCGACGGTCGGCCTGCCCGTCCCCCGGAGGGTTTCACCGAGGCGATCGGCCGCTACCTGGTCTGAACTCACAGCCGTCCGGCGTCGATGATGCGACGCAAGAAGTCCTGGGTTTCGGGCCGTTGTGGGTCGCCGAAGATGGCGGATGGCGGTCCCTGTTCGGCGACCGCGCCGTCGTGGAGGAAGACCACCCGGTCGGCGGTCTCCCGGGCGAAGCCCATCTCATGGGTGGCCACCACCATCGTCATCCCCTGGTCTTTCAGGTCGCGCAGCAACGACAGCACCTCGCCCACCAGAACCGGATCCAGTGCGCTGGTCACTTCGTCCAACAGCAGGACCTCCGGCTGCATCGCCAACGCCCGGATGATCGCTACTCGCTGTTGCTGACCACCGGACAGACGGTCGGGGTATTCGTCGCGCTTGTCGGCCAAACCGAACCGGGCCAGGAGGCCTTCGGCGCGGGCGACGGCCTCGTCACGAGGCACGTCGAGCACCTTTTGCGGGGCGAGGGTGATGTTCTGGACTACCGAGAGATGCGGGAAAAGGTTGAAGGACTGGAACACGATGGCCATGCGGGAGCGGACGACATCGGCGTCGGCCGAACGATCGGTGATGCGCAGGTCGTCCAGCCACACCTCCCCTGCATCGATCGGCACCAGCAGATTGATGCATTTGAGCAGAGTCGACTTTCCCGATCCGGATGCGCCGATCAGGCACACCACCTCGTGGGTGGCCACATCGAGATCCACCCCGCGCAATACCTGCTTGTCGTCGAACGCCTTCTCGACTCTACGCACTCGTAGCTTCATGCCGAGATCGCCTGCTTTCGCCGTCGGTCTCGCTCGGTGTACCAGTCGGCGTACCGGGCGAGCGGAATGGATACGAGGAGGAACAGCACGGTGGCAGCCAGGTATGGGGTGTAGTTGAAGGTGGTGGCGATGTAGATCTGCGCTTCGCGAACACCTTCCCTGATCCCGAGTACGAAGATCAAGGCCACGTCCTTCTGCAAGCTGACGAAGCCGTTGAGGAGCGCCGGGACCACGTTGCGGATCGCCTGGGGCACGATGACGTGGCGGAGGGTTTGCATCTGGGTCAGGCCGAGGGATCGGGCCGACATGCGCTGGCTTTCCGGTACCGACTCGATCCCTGCCCGGTACACCTCGGCGGTGTAGGCGGCGTAGCCGAGCACGATCGCACTCAGTCCCCAAAACAGCGGGCTGTTGGTCACGCCGGGAAGCTGCAGGGCGGGAATCCCGAAACCCATCAGCAGGATCAGCAGGATCATCGGGATCCCGCGGATGATGTCGATGAAGCCGATCGCCAGCGCTCGCAGCGGCAAGAATGCCGGTCCGCGCAGGGCCCGTATTACGGCGATCACCAATGCCAGGGCGAGGATGGCCACCTCGGCAACGAGGAACATCCAGATGTCCTGCCAGAACCCTCGCAGAACCAGGGGAAACGACTCGCGGAAATGGAACGGGTTGAAGAACTGGTTCTGGACGGCCGGCCACGCCTCGGAGTTGAGGATGACTACCACCGCCAGTCCGAGGACGACGATCGACGAACCGAAGGCGATCAGGGCCCCGCGGGCGCCTTCCTCCTTCAGCCCGTCACGGAAGCGGGTCCCGAAGATCCCCGGAGCAGGTCCGGGGATCTCCGGTGGTTGGTTCATCAGGAACTGATGGTCGGGATGTCGCCGCCCGACTGCATCCATTCTTCGGCCAGCGCATCCAAGGTTCCCGCCTCACGGAGACGGCCGATAGCTGCGTTGACGCAGTTGCGAATCGGGCTGTCGTTCTGCATCAGCAGACCGAAGTAGTCGGCCGAATCGTCCGGGGTTTCGAGGACGCCGATGATCTGTGACCCCTCGATCTCCACCGCCGTCACGTAGTAGGCGGTGGGGAGGTCGAACACGATGGCGTCGACCTGGCCAGCGTCGAGTGCCGCCTTGGCCGCCACGTTGTCGTCGTAGACAGCGGCAGGCTCGTCGGGCTGGATGACGTTCTCGATGTAGGCCAGGCTGGTGGTCCCGATCTGGGCACCCAACTTGAACCCTTTGAGGTCGTCGATCGACGTTGCCCCGACCACCGCCGAATCGGCGTAACCCACCAGCGCCTGGCTGGTCTCGTAGTAGGGGTCGGAGAAGTCGACGACCTGCTCACGCTCTTCGGTGATCGAATACTGCTGCAGGTTGAAGTCGAAGGTCTTCGGTCCCGGTGCGATTCCCTCGTCGAACGTGGTGCGAACCCATTCGACCTGGTCGTCGGTGAAACCCATCTCGTTGGCCACCGCGTACGCCACGGCAGCCTCGAAGCCCTGCTTGTTGGCGGGGTCGTTGTCGATCACGTAAGGGGGAAAGGCCGGCTCGCCGGTGGCGATGGTCAAGACTCCCTCGTTGACGAGCTGGAGGTCTTCGATCTCGCAGCTGTCCCCGTTGTTCGGATCGTTGGAGCCGGCGTCGTCGCCCAGGCAGGCGCTGAGCACCAGTGCCAAACCGATCACGCCGATCATGGATCGCTTCATCATCGATTCCCTCTCTATGAATGCCGCCCGTGGCGGGAAGCGAGGGAATGCTACCGAGGCTCGGAAGCGACCGGACAGGCGGGAGGGCGCCCGGAGGACGCCCTCCCGCGCGGTGTCAGCCGCTGAAGCGGTGACGAGGACCCCTTCGTGGGAATTCCTCGCGGAAGGCGTCCCACTCCTCCTGGGTCACCTGCCCGTCCGCCCACAGGTCTTCGACGGCTTCGAGGCGTTCGAAGAACGGGAACTGGGCGGCTTCGTCTTCGGTGAGCACGCCATCTTCCCAGGCCGCTTCGAAGGCTTGGCGAAGAGCTTCCCGCTCGGCTCTGATCTCTTCGCGCTTGTTCTCCAACCAGTCGGTGATCGACTCGGCCTGTTCGGCGGTGATCACCCCGTCGGCGACCATCTCGCTCAACAGCCCGGCCAGTCGTTCTCCCTTGTGTCCGAGGGGAGCGACCTCACCGGTGACGGTGTCGGTCTCGCCTTCGTCGGTTTCAGCGATTGCACCCAGCGCACCTCCTACCACCAGCACTGCGGCCGCTGCCAGCATGGCGACGATCGTCTTGCGCATGACGCCTCCTTTCGTTTCGTCCTGGCCCTTCATGCACGTTCCACTGTGACGATGCGGGTTGGGGATCCTCTGAGAGCGATCTGAGAGAATCCTGAGAACGTCAGGGAAGGCGGAATCCGACTTCGGCGCCGCCTTCGGAGCGGTTACGGGCGAACACTTCGCCGCCGTGTGCGGTGACGATGTGCTCGACGATGGCCAATCCCAGCCCCGAACCGGGGGTGGTTCGGGCGCCGACTGCTCGATGGAACCGTTCGAAGATGTGAGGCAGGTCGTCTTCGGGAATTCCGGGCCCCTGGTCGAGCACCGACACGGTGGTGTTGGCGAGGACGATGCGGATAGTCCCTTCCGGTGGGGACCATTTGACGGCGTTGTCGACCAGATTCGAGAGCGCACGCTCGAGATCGCCAGGGCGACCCTGCATCGGAGCTGCTTCGCCTTCGACGAGGATTCTCAGACCGCTGCGCTGTGAGAAGCGGGCGGCGACGGTGGCGGCGATATCGGTGAGGTCGACCGTCGACATGGGGACGTCACGGGTGGCGTCGGCTGCAAGATCGACGAGTTCTGTGGCCAGTGAGGCGAGTTCGGTGCTCTCGTTCAGGGCTGCCTGAAGTAGTTGCTCGCGCTCGGCCGGTGAGAGCTGGTCGTGTCTCCGGAGCAAGGTTTCCAGGTTGGTGCGCAGGGCGGTGAGAGGGGTACGGAATTCGTGGCCTGCATCAGCCACCAGCCGACGTTGCTGCTCCCGACTGGCCCGCAGCGACTCGACCATCCGGCGAAAGGAGCCGGCCAGTTGACCGACTTCGCCAGGCGCGTCGGTGGGGAGCGGCAGGTTCGTGTCGATCGAGTCGGCCAGGCCGTCGGCCGCCCGGGTCAGCGATTCGATGGGACGCACTGCGCTGCGGGCCAACGTCCATCCGACGACTCCCGCTCCGAGCGCCAGCAGACCACCGACGAACATCAGCCGTCGAAACAGGAATCCGGTGGTCCGCTCGATTTCGTCGATCGGAATCGCCAGCTGCACCACCCGAAGTACCCGTGGTCGCCGGTCGACCGGTACCTCGCCGGAGATCATCCGATATCGGTCTCCGTCGACGGTCACCGTTTCCAGTCGGGGACCATCGGCGAGGTCCCGAGGGTGGCGGATCGGGAGCTCCGGGTCACCGGGAACCACCCGTACCCCCGCCACCACGACCTGCACGACCGCATCGAGATCGACCACGCCGCGGTCGTCGAATGGTCGACGGATCGGGGCGGTGGGGACGCCGGCGGCTGCCAACTCGAAGCGGGCGACGAGGTCCCGATCGACCTGTTGGCGGAGCTCGCGGGTGGTGGCCGCCAGACCGATGGCGGTCGTGAGCGCCACGGCGAGCGCCCCGACCGCGGCGATCGAGATCGCCCAGCGCCAGCGCAGACTCATCCTGGCCGGGCGACGAAGCCGACGCCGCGGACGGTGTGGATCAATCGAGGCTTGCCGTCCATTTCGGTCTTGCGTCGCAGATAGCCGATGTAGACGTCGAGCGAGTTCGACGAAGTCTCGAAATCGAAGCCCCAGATGCGTTCGAGGATCACCTCACGAGTGAGCACCGTCCCGGCGTTGAACATCAGCAGTTCGAGCAGGTCGAACTCGGTGCGGGTCAGGTGGATCTCCTCGCCTCCGCGGGTGACCCGACGTCCGGCCGGATCGAGGACCAGGTCGCCGACGGTGAGGAGGTCGGTGCTCTCGGTGGGGCCGGTTCGGCGTAGCAGGGCACGGAGGCGAGCCAACAGTTCGTCCAACGCGAACGGTTTGACTAGGTAGTCGTCGGCCCCAGCGTCGAGTCCGGCCACCCGGTCCGAGATTTCGTGACGGGCGGTGAGCATCAGGATCGGTGTGTCGATCCGGGACGACCGCAGGCGACGAGCAACTTCCAGGCCGTCCAGCACCGGCATCATCACGTCCAAGATGACGGCGTCGGTGTCCCCTGCACGGGCTCGCTGTAGCCCCTCGCCACCGTCGGCGGCCGCTTCGACCTCGTACCCCTCGAACTGGAGGGCGCGGGCCAGTGACTCCCGCACCCCCCGGTCGTCCTCGACGATCAAGACCCTGGCCATGCCGGCAATGTATTCCCTCGGCCGAGTACGACCGCGCGATCTCATCGACTTCTCAGACTCGCTTTTAGCGCATTGAGGGTGCAGGTCTGCACCCTCCGTGCGCTAAAAAGCGGCCACGAAGTCGCGGGTCCAGGGGTCGGTGGTGGTGGTGCGGATGTGGTCGAGGGTTCCGGTGGCCACGATCCGGCCTGCCCGCATGATCATGGCTCGGTCCGACACCCGGTCGGCCTCGTCGTGGTCGTGGGTGACATAAATGGCGGGAGTGGAAGCCGCCTGCAAGATCTCCCGAATCTCACCTACCAGGCGTTCGCGGAGGATCCGGTCCAGCGACCCGAGCGGTTCGTCGAGCAGCACGAGACGAGGACGCGGGGCGAGGGTACGAGCCAGCGCCACCCGCTGGGCTTCCCCCCCGGACAGGTTCTCAACCTCACGGTCCTGCCAACCACCCAGTCCGACCAGCTCCAACACTTCGCCGACCCGGTCCCGGATCTCGTCGCGTGGGCGACCCTGCATTTCCAACCCGAAGCCGACGTTTCCGGCGACGTTCCTGTGCGGAAAGAGGGCGTAGTCCTGGAACATCAGTCCGAAGTTGCGCAGTTGGACCGGCACCGCCGTCAGGTCCTGGCTGTCGAAGCTGACCGTTCCCCGGTCTGGTTGCTGTAGCCCGGCGATCACTCGCAGCAGGGTGGTCTTGCCGCATCCGGAGGGGCCGAGCACCGCCACGATCTCGTCGTCACCGATCTGAAAACTCACCTCGTCGAGGGCGACGGTGTCGCCGAACGTGACCCGGATTTCGGAAACCTGCAGCATCAGAACGAGCCCAGTTCACCAGCTCGGGCGCGATCGAGCGCCATCACCAGTCCGGCGACCATGACCATGAGGATCACGGCCATCGCCATCGCCGCCGAAAAGGTCACCGCCCCGGGGCGACCGAGCAGCCGGAAGATGAGGGTGGGGACGGTGACCGTCGAGGGGCGGACGATGAAGGCGGTGGCACCGAACTCGCCCAGGGAGACCGCTGCGGCGAAACCTCCGGCGACAGCCACGGCGCGCGACATGAGCGGCAGATCGATCTCACGCCACACCCGAGCCGGCGATGCTCCCAGCACCGCGGCAGCGTCACGCAGCGAAGTCCGGATCGACCGAATCGTGGGAAGGATCGCCCGCACCACGAACGGAACCGCCACCAGGGCATGGGCGATGGGCACCAGCATCGGTGCGGTGCGGAGGTCGATCGGC
>JBKHXZ010000219.1:0-5691 GCA_046565785.1 Acidimicrobiia bacterium | reverse complement strand
TCTGGCGGATGCACCTGAACCGAGAGGTGCTCTCGGGCGTCGAGCAGCTTGACCAGGAGCGGGAAGCGGCCGTCCGACCCAGCCGCCGCGCTTCCCATGAAGTCCCGGCCGAACTGGCGCATCACATCCACCAGACGCATCCCGGCGAGTTCCCCCGAGGCCACGAAGGTGCAGCGCTCACCTTCCGGCGAGACCAGATCGGCAACCTCCCAACTCTCGCCGACCGGGACCGCCGCCGGCAGGTCACGGCCCAGGTCGCGCAGCCGTCGACCGCCCCACGGACGCTCGACCAGCAAAGGCCGCAGCCGCAGAAGATCAGGAAGCATCCCATCAACGTAATCCGGACGCCACCGATCTCCGGCGTCTCGGGCAGAATGAGACGATGAGCGAGTTCACCGACCGCCGGATCCCTGCCATCTTCCTCAGTCACGGGGCACCGCCGTTGGCCGACGACACCGTCTGGACCCAGGAGCTGAACCGGTGGGCGACAAACCTGCCCCGTCCGAGTGCGGTCTTGGTGATTTCCGCCCACTGGGAGGAGGATCCGCTCACGATCGGCGCTACGACGACCGTCCCGCTCTACTACGACTTCTGGGGATTCCCCCGCCGCTACTACGAGGTCACCTATCCCGCACCGGGCGCACCCGGGCTGGCGGCGGAGATCCGGCGGCTGCTCGCCGATGCCGGGTACCAGGCGCAGGACGACCCCGAGCGGGGACTCGACCACGGGGCCTACGTCCCACTGATGGAGATGTACCCGCAGGCCGATGTGCCGGTGCTGCAGATCTCGATGCCCACCCTCGACCCGGTCGAGCTCTATCGCGTAGGCCAACGCTTGGCACCGCTGCGCGATCAGGGCGTGCTCATCGTCGGATCCGGGTTCTCCACTCACAACCTGCGTGAGATGCGAATGGATCTGCCGGCCGATGCCTCCCCGCCAGCCTGGTCGAGGGAGTTCGACGACTGGCTGGCCACCCAGGTCGCCCAGAACGACGTCGATGCGCTACTCGATTTCGCCCGCAAGGCTCCTGCGGCCGGCATCGCCCACCCGCGCACCGAACACTTCGCACCGTTGTTCGTCACGCTGGGGGCTTCGGTCGAGCAGGGCGATCAGGGACAAACCACCGTGGACGGCTTCTGGTACGGGCTGTCGAAACGCTCGATGCAGTTCGGCTGATTCAGCCGTCGACCGGCTCGGACGTCACAACCGCCCCAATCACGGTGCCGACCTCGTCGCGCACCGCAGCGCAGTGGGTACGGGTCACGATCTCTGTCCCGTCGGCCCGGGTGACCCGCAGATAGAACGGGCCGGTCGAACGACCGGTGCGGATCGTTTCAGCCACCGGCGCATTCTCTTCGGTCAATGCAGTCCCGTCTTCGAATCTGACCTGGAAACGTTCCTGGCTCTGGGCAAGTCGTTCGGGACGATCATCGTCACGGCGCAGCCCCAGCATCTCGCGTTCGGTTCGGTTCTGTCCGATGAGCCGCGGCGGATCCCCGGCGAAGATCGAGATGGCGATCGGCAACGAATCCATCACCTCCGCCCGTACCCGGCGCTCGAAGTCGAGCTCGGCACCGAGGGAACGCCGGTCGACACCGACGAGGGCGAGCGCGGCGAGGGCGGGGAGTACCCCTAGCGCGTATCCGGGCCGTTCGGTGGAGTCCCATCCGACGACGAGCAGCCCTTCCAGACCTTCCCCGGAACGCATCGTCACCGCAATCAGGTCTTGGGTCTCGACCCCCTCCAACCAGGGTGGGATCTCGGCGAGCTCGGTGACGGTGCCGTTGTCGACGGCCAGCAGGGCTGCGGCCGATTCGTCCATCGGGTAGGTGTATTGCACGCCGTCGGCGGTCAGCAATTCGAGATCGTCCCCGCGGCGCTCGAAGACTCGCAGGGTGGTCGCACCCAGCATCTCCCTACCGAGACGACTGACGCCGGTGAGGATCCGTTCGAGAGACGTGCCTACCAGCAGGTCGGCAACCTCCTGTAACAGGCGAGCCCGGGGCGGGGGAACTGTGTCGTCGACCGAACGCTCCCCCCGTTCCACGCGCTCGTCGGAAGCCGGCAACGTCCACCGAAACCGAGCTCCGGTTTCGGACGGTTCGGGTTCCAGCGACCCGCCCAACAGCTCCGCCAACCGTCGGCTGGTGGAGAGACCAACACCCAGGCCTTTGGACGACGGCAGCTCACCTCCGGGCAGGCCGGGGCCGCTGTCGGACACCACGATGTGGCCGTGACCGGCGTCCCGTTGGAGTTGGATCGTGACCGGACCGGCCGGGGCGTATCTGGCAACGTTCTGGATCAGGTTCGTCAGGACCTGTTCGGCCAGCGACCGGTCCGTCGACACGGCGAGTTCGAGGTCTCCGACGATGGCCGTCCGATCCGACACTCCCGGAAATCTGGCCAGGCAGCCGTCGACCAGCTCGAGAGCGGCGACCGCCCGACGTTCGACTTCGATGTTGCCGGCATCCAGGCGGGCACGTTGCACCACGCCGTCGATGATCGAGCGGAGATGGTTCGCCTCGGAACGGGCGACGGCCAGCAACTCGGCGATCTCGTTTTCGTCGAGTGCGACCGGCGCGTCGACTACCAAATCGATCGCACCCAACACCCCCGTGAGAGGGGTCTTCAGTTCGTGAGCCAGTTCGGCGATCCGCTGGTCGACAGGAGTGTCGGACACGACCACGGAGAGTAGTGGCACTCGGTGACATGAAACGGTGCCGCGACCTCAGCCGATCACCCGTCGTTCTCGCAACGACCGCCGGGTCTGCAGATCGATCCCCAAAGATTCCAACAGCTCGTCGGTCGCCTCGGTCGAATCCGTCGCTCGGGTGTTGTCGCCACCGACGAACCGTGGAGCCGGCGCGGGTACCCCCTCGACGAACGTTGCACGATGTCGCATGTGGGGATGGTCCGCAGCCTCGGCCATCGAAAGGACCGGTGCCACGCAGGCATCGGTTCCAGCGAACACCGCCTCCCACTCGGCCCGGGTCCTGGAAGCGAACACCACGGCGAAACGCTCCCGGAGGGTCGGCCAACCGGACACGTCCTGCTGTCCGGGGAGGTCCTCGGAGTCGAGGCCCAGACCTTCGAGCAACCGGGAATAGAACTGCGGCTCGAGGGCACCCACCGCCATGTGCTGGCCGTCCGAGGTCTCATAGGTTCGATAGAAGGGGGCTCCGCCGTCGAGCAGGTTCGATTCCCGATTCGGTTGCCACCAGCCGTCCGCCATGAGCGCGAACGGAGTCGTCCCCAAGTAGGCGGCGCCATCGGTCATGGCCGCGTCGACGACACGTCCGGGCCGGCCGTCGCGGGCAGCGACGATCCCCGCCAGCACCCCGGCGATCAGCATCATCGCCCCGCCTCCATAGTCTCCCACCAGGTTCAGCGGCGGCACGGGCTTTTCGGCCGGGCCGACCGCGTGCAGCAGACCGGACAGTGCGATGTAGTCGATGTCGTGGCCGGCCATGTCCGCCCACGGTCCGTCTTGGCCCCATCCGGTCATCCGGCCGTAGACGAGCGAAGGGTTGCGGTCCAAGCAGCGATCCGGCCCGAGTCCGAGCCGCTCCATCACCCCGGGACGGAACCCCTCCAGCAGGGCGTCGGCGGTGGCGACCAACGCAAGGACGATGTCGGCGGCCCCTTCTGCCTTCAGGTCGAGTCGGAGGACACGCCGTCCTCGCCGAACCGCCGCAGGTTCCACGCCGGCGAGAGGGTTCGGATCCACCCGTTCGATGCGGATCACCTCGGCACCGACGTCGGCGAACCACATAGCAGCGAACGGCACCGGTCCGAGTCCCGCCATTTCGACGATCCGCACGCCTTCCAGCGGTTTCATCGGGCAGCTCCCATGGTCAGCGCCGACCGCAAGATGTCGAGGCATTCGGCAACCGTCGCCTCGTCCCGCGTCGAACGACGGAGGATGTTGGTGAGTGCCGCGCCCCGCATGTGCGTGACCACCGACTCCATCCCGCGGGCGAAACCTGGCTGATCGGCGAGAGATCCGAACAGCTCCGCACCGGCATGCAGGTACTGGCGGGCGATCTCCCGTTCGGCCTCGATCAGCACGGCGTGAAGCTCGTCGTCTGTTCGTGACGCGATCCAGAGTTCGATGGCTGCCTGGAAGAGGTCGGTCTTGAACGTCCGCCACAGCACTCGGACTCCGTGCTCGAGAGGGTCGGCGGAGGCTCGGGACCGTCGGGCGAAGGCCAGCATCTCGTCGGCTCTGACCTCGGCCAGATGGACGATCGCCGCCGCCAACAGTGCGTTCTTGGACGGGAACTGGTGGGTGAGCGCTCCGCGGGAGACACCAGCGCGGTCTTGGATGGCGGTGGTGGTCGTACCCCGATAGCCGTAATCGATCAGACACGTCACGGTGGCGTCGAGAACTGCCTGACGGGTCGTGGCGGACCGCTGCTCCTGGGTCCGGCGGACGGCCGTCATGACCGGTTGACGCTCACAGACATTGGCTCCTACCTTACAGACAGACCGTTCTGTTTGTCGAAGAGAGGACGCTGTGCGGAGAACCCTGTACGAAACAGACCACGAGATCTTCCGTGAATCGTTCCGGGCCTTCGTCGACGAGGAGATCGTTCCCCACTACGAAGAATGGACGGACGCCGGAGCGGTCGACCGGCGCCTGTTCCTCGCCGCCGGCGAACGCGGATATCTCGGCATCTCGATACCGGAACGTTACGGCGGAACGGGAATCCGGGACTTCCGCTACAACGCAGTGATGGCCGAGGAGTACGCCCGGGCGGGGGTCGCCCCGGCGGGGGCCGGACTGGGTCTCGAAGCCGACATCATCATCCCCTACTTCCTGGGAGCCAACGACGAGCAGAAGGACCGCTGGCTGGCCGGGATCGCCCGGGGTGAGCTCGTGCTGGCGCTGGCGATGACCGAACCGGGCACCGGATCCGACCTCGCCTCGATCGCCACCACCGCCATCCGGGACGGCGACGAATACGTGGTGAACGGCCAGAAGACCTTCATCTCCAACGGTCAGAACGCCGACCTGGTGATCGTGGCGGTGAAGACCGACCCCGCCCAAGCCCATGCCGGGATGTCACTGCTCGTGGTTGAGACCGATCGGCCAGGGTTCAGCCGCGGACGGAATCTGGACAAGGTCGGGATGGCCGCCCAAGACACCAGTGAACTCTTCTTCGACGACGTGCGAGTGCCGGTGACGAACCTGCTCGGCGCCGAAGGGACCGGGTTCTTCCAGCTGGTCGACAAGCTCCCCCAGGAACGACTGTCCATCGCCGTCGGAGCGATGGCCGCTGCCCAGGCCGCCTTCGATTGGACCCTCGACTATGCCCGGGAGCGGCATGCGTTCGGACGGGCCATCGGCCAGTTCCAGCACAACCGGTTCGTACTCGCAGAGATGAAAACCGAACTCGATCTCGGCTGGACCTTCGTCGACCGCCAAATCGACGCTCTCAACGCCGGCACCCTCACCGCCGAGGACGCCGCCGAGGCCAAGTGGTGGTGTACCGAGATGCAGGTTCGTCTCATCGATCGTGGCCTGCAGATGCACGGCGGCTACGGCTACATGAAGGAATATCCGATCGCCAGAGCGTGGATGGACGGGCGGGTGCAAACGATCTACGGGGGCACCACCGAGATCATGAAAGAGATCATCGGACGAGGCCTAGGCGTCTGAGGGCCCCGCCCACCCCGGGGTGGTGGGG
>JBKHXZ010000218.1:0-16328 GCA_046565785.1 Acidimicrobiia bacterium | reverse complement strand
GCGCGCTGGCCCCGTAGGCCCTGGTTCAAGAGCAATGCGAGGCCCAGGCCGAGGACATACTGGATCGCGACGCCGACGACCACGAACAACATCGTGTTGAACATCGTCACCGCCATGGCCGAGTCGTTGAACAGGCGTGTCCAGTTCTCGAAGCCGACGAAGCGGATTGGGATCCTGCGGAACAGGTTCACGTTCAGGAACGTGAGACCCAGAGAAAAGATCAGTGGGAAGATCGTGAGCAGCAGGATTGCCCCGGTTGCGGGGCTGATGAAGAGCCGTGCATAGCGACCGCGGGTGCCTCGTTCGGGGCGTCGTCCCGAACGAGGCACCTTCGACGCTGTGCGGTTAGTCGCTGAGGCCAAGGGAGCTCCGGTAGAGCTCGAGCTGTGTCTCGCGTCCGAAGCGGTCGGTGATCGCCTCCCACTCGGCTGCAGCGTCGTCTAGGGCGCTTTGTGCGTCCTTCTGGCCGGAGAGGGTCTCGGAGACTGCCAACTCGAGTGCGTCCTTGTATTCGGGGAACCCGGGGAGTCGCATGTCGAACACTGCGTTCGGATGCTCGAGAGAGTCGCTGATAGCGCCCACGTAGTCCTGTGCCTCCTCCTGGGTCATGCCCGCGTCGATCCAGATCTGAGGATCGAGAGTGGCGGTGGTCGCCGGATTGACGCCGGTTCCGGGAGTCACGACGGCTTCGGTGAGAACCTCGGCGCTGCCCAGATATGAGGCCAGATCGAAGGCGGCCACAGGGTTCTTGCTCGAGGCGGGAACCATGTTGATCCACCCGCCGAACCCGAGGAACGGGGCGCGGTTCGGCGCTTCTGCCTGCACCCATTGTTCCGCCGCTGGATCCCAGTATTCGACCGCACCAGGGGCGATGTCGTATCCGACGGCGCCGTCGACGACGGACATCTCCGGGTCTTTGGACATGGGTCCGATGTCGCCCCATTGGATGTCCTGGGCGGCGAGACCACCAACGAACGTCTGAGCGTTCTCGATCCATCCGTAGTTCAGCATTCCGGGCGGGCCGTATTGCAGAACCGCAGCCCAGTCCTCCAGCGCCTTGACGAACCCGGGGTTGTTGATTCGTGCATTCATGGTTTCCGGGTCGAAGAAGAACCCGGGGTCGTCGGGGGATTTCGCATACGCAGCGGCCCGGGTGAGGAACCCGTTCCACCCCTGGTTCTTCCGCATCGGAAGCTCCACGAGCCCGTAGCACTCTTCGCCTCCACACCAGTCTCCGCCGGTGAAGAACTCCGCAATCTGGGCGTACTCCTGCCACGAGTCCGCCGGCTCCAGTGGCGTCCCGAACTGTTCTTCGTACCCCTCGGCGTGTTCTGAGAAGGCATCCTGGCGGTAGTAGTACATCAACAGGTCGCCGTCCCAGGGCAGGGCGTGCGGTACACCGGCCCAGGAGAGCTGTTGTTCCTGGAACACGGGGAAGATGTCCGCCCAGTCGGAGCGTTGTTGCGCCCAGTCGGGAACGGGGAGCACCAGCCCGCCACCCATCAGGTCTCCACCGAGGTTGGATCCGATGTTGATCACGTCGGCCAGATACGTGTCGGTCGACAGGGCGGCCATGACCTTGTCGTCGATCTCCCCGAACGGGATCTCATCGACTCGAACAGTCGCCCCGGTTTCCTCGGCCCATTCCGCCGCCTTCGCTTTCATGAAGTCCAGCTGACCTGCGGGACCAGCGACGACAAGTTCGACTCCGTCGAACCTTCCTGGTTCTGTACCCGGATCTTCGAGATCTCCGACCTCGGTGCTCCCGCCTTCACCACATGCGGCGATCACCAGGGTCAGCGCGGTCAGCGCCGCCATCAGCTTGTTGGTCGAGTTACGTCTCATTGGTTCTCCTTCTGGTTCTGGATGGCCTCTCGGCGGATCTCTTCGACCTTTGTCATCAACACCCGCACTCGCTCGGGGTCGACGGGTCGCCACCACTCCCCGTCCTCTTTGAGCCAGGATCCGACGATCGCCCCGTCCGCCACAGCGAGCAGATCGCTCGCCGTTTCGGCGTTGAACCCACTCCCGATGAGAATCGGGAGTGTCGTGCCGTCCCGGATCGCCTCGACTTCTTCTGGTTCGGTCGGCGATCCCGTGCGCTGTCCGGAGGCGATCAGCACATCGGCGTCGAAGAATTCCGCGTCGCGGGCTTGCTCGGCGATGCTCCGATCCGACGTGATGGCGTGGGATCCGAACTTGACGTGCACGTCGGCGAGGATCTTGATGTCTTTGCCTTGGATGAAGGATCGGTATCGGAGTGCTTCGCTGGCGGCACCGTTGAGCAATCCTTCATTCGCGACGTATGCGTTCGCCCACTGATTGACTCGAACCCATCTGGCACCCACGGCCTTGGCGATGGCCAAGGCAGGTATCGCACCGTTGGCGACGCATGTGATGCCTATCGGCACGTCCACTGCCTGTGTGACCGCCGCGCAAGCCGTGGCAAGAGCCGCAACTGTTTCCGGTCCGATCTGGTCGGGGCGCGCAAAGGGAAGATCGAAGGCGTTTTCGACGATGATCCCGTCCACACCCCCTTCTGCAAGCGTCAGCGCGTCGCGTACTCCGGTCTCGTAGATCGCCTTCATCGGTTCGCCGTCATAGCGAGGGGCGCCTGGAAGCGGCGGAAGGTGTATGACGCCGATCACCGGTTTCGGCTCTCTGAATATCTCGCCCAGCGCATTGGGCTTGTTGGGAAGCACTCCCACCATCTGTCTTGGTCCTCCTAACTTGTGGATCCGGCCGCGACGAGATCGCGCACGTTCGCTTCTGTGGGTAACGATCCTTGGGCGCCCATCGCCTGACATGCGAAGGCACCTGCCGCCGCGGCGTACCTGGCCGCTTCGAACGGCGACTCCTCCATGAGTCGCCAATGCACATATGCGGCAGCGAACACGTCGCCGGCACCGGTCGAGTCGACTACGTCCGTGACGAAGCCGGGGATCCGCTGTTTTCGCCCGTTTGCGGACACCAGCACCCCGGCGTCACCGAGGGTCACCACGACTACCTTCGCCCCGACTCTGCGAATGAGATCTGCAGCGGCGCCCTCGGTGTCTGCCAGCATTGCCGCTGCTCGGCGGTTGAGGATCACCGAGTCGCAACGTCGCAGCAGCGGTATGAATTCTGAAAGGCTGCGGTTGGCAAACGTCGCCGGCTCGAGATCCACACTGAGCGGTACTCCCGTCCCCTGCGCAGCTTTCGCGAGTTCGATGGCGGCCGAAAGGTCGTATGGCACCGTGTGACACCATTCGGTCCCGAGCGGTAGCCGGCCACTGACTTGGTCCTCGGCCGGATACAGGCTCGGCGACTCGACCACGATGAGGCGCTTTTCGCCGTCGCGGTCCACGATTGCGACGCTGTAGTACGTCGAGATCGTCGGATCCTCACGGACGTGTTCGGTGACGACGCCCGCGGCTTTCAATTGCGACACAGCGGTCACTCCCAAGGGATCGGTCCCGACTCGTCCACAAATCGAGACCTGCGATCCGAGACGCACGGCAGCGGCGGCGAAGTTGACGATCACCCCTCCCGCGTTGACGTACGCGTCGGATGTGTGGACCTTCTCATCCGGTCCCGGTAGGTGGTCAACTGCGACGTTGAAGTCGACGCCTATGTCTCCAACCGCGAAGATCACGAGCGACTCAGCTCGACCGAATACCGGTAGCGGTCGGCCCGATACCACACGTCTACGAACTCCACCGGTCGTCGTGATCGGTCGAAGCAGAGTCGTCGGGCTCTCAGGAGGGGCGATCCTTCACGGACGCCGAGGAGTTCTGTCGTCTTCCCCTCCGCCGCCGTCGCTTCGATGGTCTCTTCGGCCCATTCAGGCCGCGACGCAGTTCGATCCTCGAGAAGGTCGTAGAGGGACTTCATGTCGAGGTCCTGAACCGAGAAGAGGCCCTGGCCTCCCAACACCCACTCAGGCAGATACGACCTTTGATACGCCATCGGTTCGTCGTCCGCGATGAGCAGCCGCTCGATCAAGACCACCGGACCTCGATCGACACCGAGCCGCGAAAGAACCTCGGCCGGCGCTTCGCTGAACTCAACTCGATCAGTTCGGGCCGACGGGACCAGACCCCGTTCACGCATGTCTTCGTGGAATCCTGCGAGGCGGTTCACCGGCTGTTCGACAGCAGCGCTGGTGACGAAGGTCCCGCGACCTGGGGTTCGCTCAACGAGTCCGTGGTGAACGAGAGCCTCGAGTGCCGAACGGACTGTCGTGCGGCTTACTCCGAAGAATTCGGTCAGCTCCTGTTCGGTCGGTACCTGGTCGCCGGGTGCCAGGCTCCCACCCTGGATCGCTCGGCGGAGCTGCTCTTTTATCTGAAACCACAGAGGCAACTCGCCTCGTTCCAGATGTCGATCCAGAAATGTCATTACATTCGAACATAGTGATGATCACACGAAGCGTCAAGCAAAAGCGCGATCGCGCAGAGACAACCCCAGGAACGACCAGACGAGTCCCTCGGGTCAGGCAAACGAATCCCGCACCACCCCCGCCTCGGTGAGGCCGACGTGTGGGAGATCTAGACCGGACTACACGGAGGCAGGCGCCGGTCGCGACGTTCTCAATCCTGTGAGCTACGGGTCCACAGCGTGGAGATCGGGGCTGCGATGATTTACTCGCCCATGGGTCGGTGCGAGCAGAACCCCCGTGTTACCAGGGGTTTTGGTGGTGTCGGAGAAGCGTTCGAGTCGCGGACTTCCCGTGTGGCCTCATTGGCAACGACCTTCTCCGTGAGGTGAATTCGAGCGATCACAGCTCGAGCAAGTATCGGAGCACCCGTCCGATGTCGAAGAGAGGCTCAGGCCCGACGACTCCGAGCCGATCGATGAGCCTTCGTTCCGAGACGGACTTCACATCTTCGCACTTGGCGTAGCTCGGATGATCGAGGCCCGACTCTCCAGGATCGATCTCGATGTGCGACGGCAGATCGCGCCGAGCGGAGGTGACCGGAACAACGAGGAGGACACCGGCCGGCCCCTCGTTGAGAGCATCGGTCGACACGATCACGGCGGGACGAATTCCTGCCTGTTCCCGACCGATCGGCTCACCGAAGTCGACCAGCCAGACCTCCCCGCGGCGAGGCGTCACTCGGAAATATCTCTCAGCGCGCCTTCCTCAACCCGCCGCTCCTCTTCGATCGCGGACCAAGTAGCGGCGTCGTCGCGCAGATCTTGGTAGCGGCGGTTGAACTGCTCGAAGAACACCTTCCGCTCCAAGGCTTCGACCGCGTCGTCGAGGACTCTCGTCATCGGCCGCCCGGTGCTGGTCGCCAGCGATGCGAGCCGGTCCCGAGTCTCCTCACTCACCCGTATCGTCGTGCTCATGGCCCAGCAGTCTACTACAGGGTATACACAACTGTCTACACTTCGGCCATCGCCCGGATGCCGATGAGGTCGAGATCCGACCCGAAGATTCGAAAGGGCACGAGAGTCCCAGACGGCCGAGTCGTCGTCGAATCCCGGCCGCGTGTAGTTGAGTCGAGTGTCGGAGAGAGGACTTGAACCTCCACGCCCTATTCGGGCACTAGGCCCTCAACCTAGCGCGTCTGCCAATTCCGCCACTCCGACGAGAGTGCGACCGGGAGCATAAAGCCCCGGCGAATACCCGGCTAGTTCGCTGCGAGCAGCCAGGTGAGGACGACCGTCGTCACTGCGAACGAGACGCCGACGATCACCGTGAGCCGGTCCAGGTTCCGCTCCGCCAGTGTCGATCCACCGAGCGAGGCCGGGGCCATTCCCCCTCCGAACACGTCAGACAATCCGCCACCTTTGCCGCTGTGCAGCAGGATCAGTCCGATCAGTGCCAGCGACGTGATGACATGGAGGATGATGACGATGACGGTGAGAACGCCCATGTTGCAACCAGTTCGGCTCGATGAAGGAGACCGGAGCTTTCCGGCCGAGCCCCAGTGTAGCGGTTCGTGAAGCAGGTTCGAATCGCATCATCGGACTGAGCGAGGGGCGGCAGGGTCGTTTGCGACCGCCCCCCTGGCCCGCCAAAGGCGGGCCTGTCCCCCCAACGTCGCTGACGCTCCTGGGGGACAGAGAGAGAGGGAACCCGCCGAATGAGGCGAGGATTTCGATTTCTCCCCCCAGCGGAGCGTTGGGGGGAGACAGCCGAGCCGCCAGGCGAGGCAGAGGGGGGCCGTCCGCGATCGCCCGTGAACCAACCGGTCAAGCATTCACCGACCGCCCCTGGCCCCAGCTGACGCCGGGCCTGTCCCCCAGCGTCGCTGACGCTCCGCGGGTGACAGAGGGTGGGCCGGGGCCGGTGCAGAAGTTTCAGGCCCTGGCTTGGTTGGCTACTGCTTCCGCCGCTTGCTTGGCAGCCTCCGGGTCGCCCAAGTACCGGCCTTCGGACACTGGGCGGAGGTCGTTGTCCAGCTCGTAGACCAGCGGGATGCCGGTGGGGATGTTCAAGCCGACGATGTCGTCATCGGAAACGTCGTCGAGATGTTTGACCAGGGCCCGGAGGCTGTTGCCGTGGGCGGCCACCAGCACGGTCTTTCCTTCCCGCAGGTCGGGCACGATGGCGTCGTACCAGTACGGCAGCATCCGCTCGACCACGTCTTTCAGACATTCGGTGGCAGGGAGCTGCTCGGGCGCCAACAGCCGGTAGCGGGGGTCGTGCCGGGGATGACGGTCGTCGTCGAGTTCCAACGCCGGCGGGGCGATGTCGTAGGCCCGACGCCAGATGAGCACCTGGTCTTCGCCGTGTTTGGCGGCGGTCTCGGCTTTGTTCAGGCCCTGCAGCGCCCCATAGTGCCGCTCGTTGAGCCGCCAGTGACGCTTCACCGGCAGCCAAGCCATCCCCATCTCCTCCAACGCCAGGTTGGCCGAGCGGATGGCACGCAACAGAAGGGAGGTGTGCACGATGTCGGGACGGATCTCTTCCTCTGCCATCAGGCGACCGGCGCCCCGGGCTTCCTCTTCCCCGTTGAGGGTGAGGTCGACGTCGGTCCAGCCGGTGAACAGGTTCTCCAGATTCCACACGCTCTCGCCGTGGCGGAGCAGGACGAGGGTGCTCATATCCAGTACCGGACCACTGCCGCGAACGTGTCGGGGTCGAGCGAAGCCCCACCGACCAGCGCCCCGTCGATATGCCGCTTGGCCATGAACCCCTTGATGTTCCCCGGATTGACCGACCCGCCGTACAGGATGCGGAGTGCGTCGGCCGCCCCACCCACCATGTCTCGCACGGTGTCCCGGATCAGTTCGATGACCGCACCGGCGGTGTCGGGGTCGGCGTGGCGACCGGTGCCAATCGCCCATACCGGCTCGTAGGCGACGGACATGGTGGAAATCTGGTCACCGGTGAGACCGGCGAGGCCCGCCTTCACCTGGGTGACGACCACCGCCTCGGTCTGGTCGGCCTCGCGCTGGTCGAGGGTCTCACCGACACAGACGATCGGATGCATCCCGGAACCGAGGATCGCCTTCGACCTGAGGTTGACGGTTTCGTCGGTCTCCCCGAAATGAGCCCGCCGTTCCGAATGCCCGGCGATCACCCAACCGACCCCCAGCTTGGCCAGCATCGGAGCGGAGATCTCCCCGGTATAGGCGCCGGACTCCCGCCAGTCGCAGTGTTGGGCGCCGAGGCGGATGGCGAGGCGGTCGGCTTCGATCACCGTCTGCACCGAACGCAGGGCGGTGAACGGGGGTGCGACCACCACCTCCACCCGTTGGGTGTCTCCGGGTTCCAACCGGTACGACAGTTTCTGGGTCATCTGGATCGCCTCCAGATGGTTGGCGTTCATCTTCCAGTTGCCGACGATCAGGTCGCGTCGTTCGTCACTCACTGCACCCACCTCTCCAAGACTTTCACTCCGGGCAGTTCGGCACCTTCCAGCAGTTCGAGGCCCGCTCCCCCGCCGGTGGACAGATGCGAAACCTGGTCGGCCAGTCCCAAAAGCCGGAGAGCGGCGGCCGAGTCGCCCCCGCCGACCGCGGTGAACCCGCTGCAGTCGGCGACGGCCTGGGCGATGCGTTCGGTGCCGGTGCGGAACGCCTCCCATTCGAACACACCCATCGGCCCGTTCCAGAACACCGAGCCTGCCCCGTGGACGATCTGGGCGAAGGATTCGACGGTCGCCGGGCCGATGCCGAGGCCCATCCAGTCTTCGGGGATGTCCCCGGCGGCGGCGGTCCGGTGGTTGGCGTCTTCGGCGAACCGGTCTGCGATCACCACATCGGAGGGCAGACGGATCTTGTGCCCGTCGGGGCCCCGCAGGATCTCACCCACCTCGTCCAGCATGTCCTGTTCGACCAGGCTGGAGCCGATCTCGTAGCCGTCGGCCCGCATCAGAGTGAAGCACATGCCGCCGCCGATCAGCATGGCGTCGGTGCGGGGCAGCAGCGAGCGGATGACGCCGAGTTTGTCGGAGATCTTGGCGCCGCCGAGGATCACCACGTAGGGCCGTTCGGGGTCTCCGAGGAACCGGCCGAGTGATTCCACTTCGGACACGAGCAGTGGCCCTGCCACCGACAGAACCCGTTCGGCGACTCCGACGGTGGAGGCGTGCGCCCGATGCACCGATCCGAAGGCGTCCTGGCAGAACAGGTCGCACATGCCGGCCAGTTCGTCCGACAGGGTGGGGTCGTTCTTGGTTTCGCCGGGTTCGAACCGGGTGTTCTCCAACAGCACGACCTCGCCGTAGCTGGCCTGATTGACGGTGGCGAGGGCGGCGTCGCCGACGGTGGCTGGAGCGTGCGCCACCGGGTAGCCGGCCAGTTCGCTCATCCGGCGGGCGACCGGGGCGAGGGACAGTTCGGGGTCGGGCCCCTTGGGACGTCCCAGATGGGAACAGACCACGACCCGGGCGCGGGCGTCACGCAGACGGGTGATGGTGTCGAGCGCCATGCGGATCCGGAAGTCGTCGCCCACCTCGCCGTCATCGATGGGGACGTTGAGGTCGCTGCGAACCAGCACGGTGCGTTCGGCGACGTCGATGTCGTCGAGTGTCAGGAAGCGTTTCATCGGCCCTCTCAGGTCACGTTTCGGAGCGCCGCTCCCAGCTTGATGGGATCGTGGGCGGGCCAGGTGGCGTCGGTGGCTGCGACATCCGCCTCGTACAGGTCCCATCCGAGGCCGGCGGCGGCGTCGGCGTCGATCTCGACTCGTTCCACCGTGGCGGGAACGACCAGATCTCCCTTGTGGGCGACGATACCACCGGGCCTGGTGAGCCCGGCATGGGCCGAATAGGCCCGGATGTGGTCCCAGCCGGTCATCGATTCGGTCTCGGCGTTCTGGGTGACCAGGTTGAGGACGGCGACGATCCGTCCGCGGGCGACCTCGACCGCTTCGGTGATGCCCGGCACCTTCAACACCGCCAGCACCGAAGTGAACAGGCTGCCCGGGCCGAGAACGATCTGGTCGGCGGCGGCGATCGCTTCGAGGGCGTCGGGGTTGGCACCGATGTCGTCGGGTCCGAGGTGGAGCCGTTCGATCCCGCCCGGGGTGCGGGCCACCGCCACCTGGCCTTCCACCCTGACGCCGCCGATGTCGGCGGCGAGTTGGACGGGACGGTCGGTGGCGGGAACGACCGTGCCGAGGGCACCGAGCAGACCGCCGGCCTGTTTGACCGCCAGGGCGAAGTTGCCGCCGCACAGGTCGGTGAGGGCGGCGAGGAGGAGGTTGCCGAGGGCATGGCCGGCGACGTCTTGGGGGGACAGGTCGGCAGCGTCTTCCGGACCGCCCGGGAACCGGTAGCGGAACAGTTCGAACCAGATGCCCGGGTCGGGGGTGAGAGCCAGCAGACAGCGGCGGATGTCCCCGGGGGGTGGGATGCCCATGCCCCCGGTGAGCCGGCCGGAGGAGCCCCCGTCGTCGGCGACCGAGACGATGGCGGTGATCTCCGAGGCGTAGGTCTGGACGGCTTCCAGGGTGGCGGCCAGCCCGTGACCGCCACCGATGGCGACCACCTTTGGCCCGGCCGGGTCGAGACGGAACGGGCTGAGGTCCACCTGGGTCTGGATCTCCGGCCCGGTCATTTCTCGATGTCGCGGTGCCGTACCCGAGCGTCGATGTCGTTTTTCACCAGCCACCGGCCGATCTCTTCAGCCAGGGCGACCGACCGGTGATGCCCGCCGGTGCAGCCGATGCCGATGGTCAGGTACGACTTGCCTTCGGCTTCGAAGCGGGGAATGAGGAAGTCGAGCAGGTCTTCGACCCGTTCCAGGAATTCGCGGGCGTCGTCGGATGACAGGACGTAGTCGGCGACCGGCTGATCGGTGCCGCGGTAGGGACGGAGTTCGGGCACCCAGTGTGGGTTGGGAAGGAAACGGACGTCGAACATGATGTCGGTGTCCCGCGGGGTGCCGTGTTTGAAACCGAACGAGGTGACCGATACCCGCATGGGGCGGTGGGTGCCTTCGGAGAACTGGTCGTCGATGCGTTCCCGCAGCTGGTGGACGTTGAGGTCGGTGGTGTCGATCACCGTGTCGGAGACTTCTCGAAGGGGGTCGAGCAGGTCTCGTTCGGCGGCGATCGCTTCGACCAGGGATCCTTTCTGCAGCGGGTGAGGCCGCCGGTTCTCTTCGTAGCGGCGGATGATCGCCTGGTCGTCTGCGTCGAGGAACAGCAGCCGGGTGCGGATCCCCTGCTGTTCGAGGTCGCGGATGGCGGTGCGGATGGCGTCGACCGGCAGTCCGCCCCGGGAGTCGATCACGATCGCCAGTTTGCGGCGGCCTTCGGTGACCCCGTGATGGTCGACCGCCCCGGTGATGAGCTGTGGGGGGAGGTTGTCGATGACGGTGAAGCCGAGGTCTTCCAGCACTTTGGCGGCGGTCGACCGCCCCGCCCCGGACATGCCGGTGAGGACGAGCACCTGCGGACTGGTCACCTCTCCCATCCCCCCAACGCTACCCGCCCCCGGACCGGCTTTTTAGCGCAGAGATGGTGCAGAACTGCACCTTCTGGTCGTCCAGAACGGGGAGGGACGCTCGGGCCGTGTTTCTCTACCTCCAACGCGCACGTTCCCGCCGCGTTTCTTGCGCTGCGAGGTCACCGAC
Source organism: Acidimicrobiia bacterium (assembly GCA_046565785.1). Lineage (GTDB taxonomy): Bacteria > Actinomycetota > Acidimicrobiia > Spongiisociales > ZC4RG35 > DATHWB01. Next base: position 5,309 of record JBKHXZ010000218.1, on the reverse strand, counting down.
AGCCAGTGCGCGGAATTCCTCGCATCTGTGCCGTTCCGGGATGGTGGGAGCGCCTGAGCACCGCCATTGCGCGTTTTTGCGCGCATTTACGCTCTATAACCTCTTGAGTGCGGCTACGGGACCAGCATGTTGCATATACCGCGCATCGGGACGATGGACATGACAGCTACCGAACTCGGGCAGGCGATCCGGCGAAGACGCAAGTCGCTGCATCTGACTCAGCAGGATCTCGCCGACCTGGTGGGCGTTAACCGCCGATCGATCTCCGAACTCGAACGCGGCACCGGCGGCACATCGCTGCGCACAGTGATTGCGGTCTGTCAAGCGTTGGGGATGGCCGTGACGGTCCAACCGGTGACTCGCCATGCGTCCTGATGAGGCTCGGCACGTCGAGGTCGCCTAGACCGCTAGGGGTGACACAGCATCGCCTCGCGGTCGAAATCCAGGTCCCGCCCCGGAGGATCAACGAGATCGTTCACGGTAAGGGTCGTATCACCTCCGACACCGCACTCCGACTGGCCAAGTACTTCGGGACGAGCGACCGCTTCTGGCTGAACCTCCAGACTCGCTATGACCTGGAAGTCCATGCCGAGGCGCTCGCGGAGACCCTGGCCGAGATCGTTCCCCTCGCCGCCACCAGCCGCACCTCGTAGCAAACCTGCACACGTCGAGCTCACGCCCCCGCTTCTCTACCCCCATAAGGTGCATTCCTGCACCATTCCTGCGCTAAAAAGCCCGGTCGGCGGCGCCGGGGCGAACCGACGCCACCTACCCCGTGTGGAGGGCGTCCCACACCGACTGGGCAACTGGCGACGGGACTACTTCCGCCAGTTCGTCCACCGTTGCTTCTCGCATCTTCTTGACCGAGCCGAACCGGCTGACCAGCGCCTTCTTGCGTCCCGGTCCCACCCCCGGCACCTCGTCGAGAATCGAGTCGACCATCGACTTTGACCGCAGCGACCGGTGGTAGGTGATGGCGAAGCGGTGGGCTTCGTCTCGGATCTGCTGCAGCAGGTACAACGCTTCGGCGTCTCGGGGGATGCGGATCGGGTCGGGCTGGCCGGGCAGGTACACCTCTTCCATCCGCTTGGCGAGGCCGATGGCCGGAATGTCCAAGTTCAGCTCGTCCAGCACCTTCTCCGCCCTTCCCAGCTGACCCGGCCCCCCGTCGATCAGGATCAGCGACGGCGGATAGGAGAACTTGCCCTGCTCGTCGACCGGCTTGCGCTTCTCCCGCAAGTACGCGGTGAACCGTCGGCGCAGCGTCTCTTCCATCGAGGCGAAGTCGTCCTGGCCGTCGACGGTGCGGATCTTGAACCTCCGGTACTCGTTCCGTTTGGGCACGGCGTCTTCCATCACCACCATCGACGACACCGTGTTGGTGCCTTGCAGGGTGGAGATGTCGTAGGCCTCGATCCGCAACGGGGCGTCTTCCAACCCGAGCACTTCCTGCAGTGAGCGCAGCGCCCTGGCCCGGGCGTTGTGGTCGGACTGACGCTTGAGCCGATGCCGCCCGAATGCTTCGCGGGCGTTGACGGTGACCGTGTCGATCAGCCGCCGTTTGGTGCCCCGCTGCGGCATCCGCACTTCGACCCGTGACCCGCGCCGTTCGGTCAGCCAGGCTTCGATTGCCGCCACCTCTGGCGGTTCCAGCGCCACCACCACCAGCCGGGGCGGGGTCTCCTCCAAGTACAGCTCCCGGATCACCTCACCCATCAGTTCGGGGTCGGTGAGGTCCTCCACCCGGTCGACCACGGTGCCCAGCCGTCCCACCACCCGTCCTCGGCGCACCATCAGCACCTGCACGGCGGTCTCCAGGTCGTCTCCGTGCATGGCGATCAGGTCGAAGTCTTCGGGCCGTTCGGTGACGATCTCTTGGCGTTCCACTGCCCGTTCCAGGTCGCCGATCCGGTCGCGGTAGCGGGCGGCCAGCTCGTATTCCTGCCGTTCGGCCGACTCCCACATCCGGTCCCGCAGGTCTTCGACCACCCCTTCGGTGTTGCCCCGCAGGAAGTCGGCGAGCCCGTCGACCAGCTCGGAATACTCAGCAGCCGTCACCTCCCCCACACACGGCCCGGCGCATTTTTCGATGTGGAACAGCAGACACGGCCGCCCCTGGGCCTGCTGGCGGCGGAACACCCCGTCCGAACAGGTGCGCACGGGGAAGGTGCGCAACAGCAGGTCGAGGGTTTTGCGGATGGCGTAGGTGTGGGCGTAGGGCCCGAAGTATTCGTTGCCTTTCCGTTTCTTGCCCCGCATCACCCGGGCCCGGGGCCATTCGTCGGTGCGGGTGATCGCCAGGTACGGGTAGGACTTGTCGTCCCGCAGTTTGATGTTGAACCGGGGCCGGTGTTCTTTGATCAGCGAGTACTCGAGCATCAATGCCGACACTTCGGAATCGGAGATGATCCATTCCACGCTGTCGGCGGCTTCGACCATGGTCTGGGTGCGAGGGTGGAGGTCCCGGGAGAAGTACGAGGAGACCCGTTTGCGCAGCGACTTGGCCTTGCCGACGTAGATCACCCGCCCGTGCCGATCTCGGAACAGGTACGCCCCCGGCTGGTCGGGGATTTCGGCGGTGGGTGGTCGTCGCACAGACCCCATGTTGGTCGTTCTGTGCGGACACGCGTTCGGCTTCAGTGACACCGGTTTCCTGCCGAAACCGATTGCATGGCAAAGAGGAGGCAGCACCGCTTCGGTCCGGTCGCGTACATGGTGGCGACCGCCATCGCCGTGACCGGCACCCTCTTCACTTTCGGCGTCGCCGGCGCCGAGGCAGCCGCCAAGGCCGAACGTTTCGATTCGGTGGCGGCATCGGTGAAATTCGCCATCGAAAGCGAACTGGACAACGTGGTCCACCTGCTGCACGGCGCCCGCTCCCTGCAGGAGGTGCAGCCGGACCTCACCCAAGATCAGTTCCTCCATTTCGTCCAGGAGGCCGAAAACGTGGCCGGGGTGGTGGGTTGGGGCACGGTGAAAGTGGTCGGCGACCACTACCTGGTGGACCTCTTCCACTCCGACCTGCCGGGGGTGGAATGGCGGGGTTTCGACCTGGCGGCTCGGCGGGATACCCGCCAGGCCATTTCCCGGGCAATGGAGACCAACGAGCTGACCGCAACGCCGTTCATCTCCCTTCCCGGCGTGTCGAGCTACTCGTCGCTGCTCGTGAACCCTCACGATCACGAGGGTGGTCCGGCGTTTGCGATCGTCTCGGCAGACGAGCTAGCCCGCGACCTTCCCCCAGATCTCCTCGCACAGGTGGCGGTTGACCTGGACCATTCCACCCAGCTCAACCCGCCGGACGCCGAGTTCCGCAACCTGAACGTCGAGTTCGGGGACAAGCTGTGGGCGTTGACGGTGATCGCCCGCTCCCCCGATCTGTATCCGAACGACCTGATCGTCCCGCTGGGGCTGCTGATCACCCTCGCCTTCGTGCTGATGGGCATGCTGATCTCCGCTGGGATCGTCGCCCGCCGCAAGCTGCGGGACGAGGTGGCCGACAACGATCGGATGAACAAGGCCCGGGAACAGTTCATCGCCTCGGTCAGCCACGAGATCCGCACCCCGCTCACCGCAGTGGTGGGCTATGCGGAGATGCTGGAGGAAGCCTGGGACGAGTTGACCGACGAGGAGGCCCGGGACATGGTGCGGCAGATCTCCGAACAGTCGATGGAGGTCTCGGCCCTGGTGAAGGACCTGTTGGTGGGTTCCCGGGCGGACATCGAGACGCTGCATCTGGACATCACCCGGGTGGGGGTGCGGGAGGTGACCGACCGGGCGTTGGCTTCGATTCCCGGCGAACTGCGCCGCAGTATCGAAGTCGGGTTCGACGACGACCGGGCGTGGCTGGCCGACCCGGGCCGGGCCACTCAGATCATCCGCAACCTGGTGGTGAACGCCTGCAAGTACGGGGGGCCGAACGTGTCGGTCGAGTCTCGCCGGCTGCCGGATGCGATCGTGTTGAGCGTGGTGGACGACGGTGACGGCGTGTCACCGGAGGACGTGGAGCGGATCTTCCAACCGTTCGCGTCGATCGCCAAAACCTCCCAGGCGCTGCCCAGTGTGGGTCTGGGCTTGTATGTGAGCGCCAGCCTGGCCCGTGCGATGGGCGGCAGCCTCAACTATCGCCGCCACAACGGCCTCACCGCCTTCGACCTGGCCCTCCCCATCGCCCGAGTCGACAACCGCCTCCCGGTGAGCTGAGGAGCGTCGGCGGACGAACGCGTCGAGGTCGACTGCGAGACCCGCTGTGCCTCGTCGCTTCAGTCGGTCTCATGCGGATGCGAAAGCGACACCTTGGTGACCCAGATGATCCGGGCATCCTTATCAACGCAATACCAGAGCCTGGCGGCGCCGGTGAGTTCGTGCTGGCATTGCGGGAGCCGCCGGTCGCCCACCCGTCGCCAAGCGAGACTGCCTTTGAGTGGTCCGGTCCTCCTCGGGTTGCCCCGCTCGAGCGGACGGTGTGTGAGGCGTTCGAGTTCGGCGGCCATCAGATCAGGCTCGCGAGCCTTGGCTCCCTCCCACTCCTTCTTGGCTCGAGCGCTAGCCGGTTTGACCGCCCACCGCGTCGGTCGGGCCGCCATGAATGTTCAGAGCGACTCGTCGAGCGGTTCGGTCAGGTCGCCTTTCAACTCCGCGGCCAACTCGTCGTCGGCGGCAACCGCGACGAGTTCGAGCCCCAGCGCGTCTGCGGCGCGCTGGAGGGTGTCGATGCTCGGTGTCACCCCGCCAGCCTCGAGACGGGCGATGCTCGGCTGGGTCGTACTCATCCGCGCGGCGAGTTCCGCCTGGGTCATTTCGAGACCTTCACGTTCGGCCCTCACTCGCGCACCCAGCCTGAAGGCAACCTCCGCTTCGAGATACCCCCTCCGACATGCAAGAGTTTGACGCCTGCCCTTCAGTTCGTTCCATCTCGTTCGCTCAACCACGTTCGTCCTCCACGTCGTGTTCGGCTGGGATCCACGTATCCATCGAAGAACCCCACGAGAAGAGGGGTCAGCACCCGCTACGGGGATCGGCTCGCCGCCTTCGACACCTCACCGAGCGGCAGCGCCTCAGGGGCCGCCTGTCAGGTAGAGCCAGTCGACGGCGATGGAACTCAACACCGAGTCGCCTTTGGCGCGGTTGGTGTCGGTCACCCGGATGAACACGCTCGAGGCCGCCGTCGAACATGGGAACGTCACCGTCCCGGACACAGGCCCCGCCACCGTCTGCACCGGGGTCCAGCTCGACCCGTCGACGGAGCATTCGAAGACGAACGACTCGGATCCGTCCACCTCGGCTACCAGCCCGAAGGTGGTTGCCCC
>JBKHXZ010000217.1:0-12250 GCA_046565785.1 Acidimicrobiia bacterium | reverse complement strand
GTGGTCGTTGTGGCAATGGTGGTCGTCGTGATCTCGGCCCGGCGAGCCGCCTCCTCTTCGGCAATGGCACGGTCCACGTCGTCGAGGGCGGCGCGATAGGCGGCGTCGGCTTCCGCCGCTCGGGCATAGGCGGCCGCCACCTCCGCGTTCGCTGTCTGGAACATCTCCTGCAGTTCTTCGGCCCGCACCGCCAGTTGCTGCTCCCATGACTCCACCTGGACGAGTTCGATGGCGTGTTCGGCACGCAGTCGTTCCAACTCGTTGCGCTGGGCGAGGAGGTCGCTCAGGGTGGTGAGCGCATTCGTCTGCGACTCGCGGACCACCTGGCCGACGAGCAGGGCGTCTTCGACGTTGTCGGTGTCGAAGACGACGCTGGCCGTGGAGGTGACCGCCTCCATGTATGCGGTGACGGTGTGGGTGCGCAGTTGCTCCTCGGCGGCGAGGGCTTCGGCGTCGGCGAACACCAGGGCGTCGGTGAGTCGCTGAAGCCGGATCCCGGCGGCGGCCAATTCGACCGACGCCGCCTGGTATTCGTCGAGGGCGGTGAAGAGGGCGTCCTCGATCTCTTCGGCGTCGGCGGTGGCCTCGGACACCACCGCGTACGCCCGTTCCGCGTCTTCGGCCGCTCGCTGGGCGCGCTCTTCGGCCTCGTCGACCTGAGCGGAGACGGGGGAAACGCCGGAGAGGAGGGTGGCGGCGACGGTGAGGGCTGCGAGCCCGCGTCGGAGGTGCATCGGTGCCCGGAAGGGTATTCGCATCCCCGCCCAGTCGAAAGCCGAACGCCGGGGCGTTACGCGTTCTTAGCGTACGAGCGCCTCGAAAATCACGCGTTCTGCGTTACAAAACGCAATAGCGGCCCAGGTCGGGCAGAATGTCTCCATGTTCGGTCGATCCAAGAACCGTGACGGTCTCGTCGCTGCTGACGACGCCCTCCGCGGACGCTCCGAGCCGCTCGGAGGCCTCGAAGCGCACTTCGTGAACGGAAACCCGCTGACACCACCCTTCCCCGAAGGTCACGAGGTCATCTCGTTCGGTATGGGTTGCTTCTGGGGCACCGAGAAGTTCTTCTGGAAGCTCGACGGGGTGTGGACCACCGCCGCCGGGTACCAGGGTGGCTTCACCCCGAATCCGACCTACGAAGAGGTGTGCACCGGCAGGACCGGCCATGCCGAGGTGGCGCTCGTCGTCTACGACCCCGAGGTCACCACGCTGGACGCCATGTTCAAAGAGTTCTGGGAGAACCACGACCCGACGACCCTGAACCGGCAGGGCAACGACATCGGCACCCAGTACCGGTCGGCGATCTACACCACGACGGATCGGCAGATGGAGGCGGCCAAAGCGTCTCTGCAGCGCTACCAACAGCAACTGCGAGAGGCCGGCTTTGGGACGATCACCACCGAGATCCGGGAGGCGGGGCCGTTCTACTACGCCGAGAACTACCACCAGCAGTACCTGGCGAAGAACCCGAACGGCTACTGCAACCACGGCTTCTGCCAGGCGTCGTACCCGCGCTCGTAGCGAACCAGCGGCTCACAGATCGGGCGCGGCTTGGACCCAGACCGATTTTGCTACGCGAAACGCGCGATTTTTCGCGCGCTCATTCGCTAAGAACGCGGAGAACCTCGTCCACCAGGGTGGAGGGGGTGATGCCGGGGTCCAGGGGGAGAACGACGTCGGGGACGATGCCGTTGTCGAAATCAAGGCCGCCGGCGGTGATCCAGCGGGCGATGGTCAGCCGCATTGCCCCACCGTTCGACAGCGGGAAACGCTGCTGCACGGTGTTCTTGCCGAACGTGGTTTCGCCCACCACCGTCGCCCGACCCCGCTCCTGCAGCGCCCCCGCCAGGACCTCGGAGGCGCTGGCCGAACCCCGGTTCACCACCACGATCACCTCGATCGACGGGTCGGTGGCGATGCCGTCTCCCCGCACCGGATAGGTCCGCTCTTCGTCCGGGCCGACGGTACGGACCACCACCCCGTCGGCCAGGAACTCGCTGGTCACGTCCAGTGCCGCGTCGAGGGTCCCGCCCGGATTGTCCCGCAGATCCAGCACGATCGTCGTCGCTCCCGTCTCCAGCAGACTCCGCAGATCTTCTTCGACCCGGTCTCCGGCGTTGGAAGTGAACATGTTCAGCCGCAGGTAGCCGACCTCACCGAACGACTCGACGAGAGTCACCGGGATCTCGATCGAGGCTCGGGTGATGACCACATCGACCAGCGTCCCCTCTCGGTCGAAGGTGATCGACACGTCGGTCCCCGCCGGACCTCGCACGATGGCGGTGACTTCGTCGATCGATCGCCCTGCGATCGGCTCTCCGTCCACTGCGACGAACACGTCTCCCGGTTGGACGCCCGCCGCCGCAGCCGGGCTGCCAGGCAGAAGCGAAACGATGATCAAAGGGCACGTCTCGCCGATGATGTTGCAGGTGGTGTTCGCCGGATCGTCGCTTGTCAGGTCTTCGGTGGTGACGAGCGCTCCGATCCCTTCCACACTCCCGGTCTGTTCTTCCTGGATCAATTCCAGCGCTTGCGGATCGATGTAGGCGGAGTTGGGGTCGAGGCCGAACTGGGCGATTCCGTAGAGGATCGGCTCGACCGCATCGCCTGCGACGTCCAGTTCTTCGAGCTTCTCGCAGACCCGCACGAAGGCGTCGGTGGGAACCGGACAGGTGAGCGGTCCCGGTGCCGTTCCGGGCTCGACCAGGGCCTCGACGCCGAGGATGGCCGCGTCTGCCAGCACTTCGGCATCCACCGGATCGACGTACACCTCGGTGATCAGCTGGTACGCCTCGCAGAGCGGGGCGAAGGCCTCGTCCGGGGTCGGACAGGAGGTCGTCACCAGTTCGTCGTCCACGATCGAGGTGGTCGTGGTGGGCGGAACCGTCGTCGTTGTGGTCGTCGTGACGATGTCGGGCGCCTGGGTGGTGTCGACGGCCTCGTCGATCACGAGCTGGCACGAACTGACGATCAATGCGATGACCGACGCGAGGAGGAACGAGATCCGCATTGGCGTCCATTCAACTCGCCTGTGGTCCGTACCCCACCACCTACGCTTGCCGCATGCGGGTGATCTTCACGACGCTGGACGGTTCGACACTGGAGCGCGGGGTCGAAGAAGGGCGCTGGACCGACCCGGCCGGCGGTCCGGTCAACGATCTGTCGACGAGTGTCGCCGTTCCGGGGCTGGTCGACGGTCACGCCCACTTGGCGCACGCCGACATGGATCTTCTCGAACCAGGCGACCCGAATGCGGTCGCCGGTCGCGCCTTCGCCGCGGTCGAGTCCGGGGTGTTCCTGGTCTATGACAAGGGGTCGTGCGACACGGTCGTCCTCAGCCTCTCCGACCAGCCCCCGGCGGTCCGTCCCCATCTGCAGGCGGCTGGCCGCATCATCGCCGGGGATTCCGGCTACTTCCCCGGGTATGCCCGGGAGACCGACGAGGCCGGTCTCGTCGAGGCGGTCCGGGAGGGAACGGAGGCTTCCGCCGGATGGGTCAAGATCGTGGGCGACTGGCCACGCAAAGGCATCGGTCCGGTCCCGAACTTCGGCGAACAGGCCCTGGCTGCCGCGGTGGGCGTGGCTCACAAAGCAGGCTGCCGTGTGGCCATCCACACGATGGCTCCGGACGTGGCGTCGATGGCGGTGCGCGCCGGTGTCGACTCCATCGAACACGGGCTGTACCTCAACGACGACGACATCCGGCTGCTGGGCCGGCGGCGAGGAATGTGGGTGCCGACGGTCATGCGGATGGAGGCGGTGGTCGCCCAGTTCGGTGTGGAACGTACGGCCGGACGGGTCGTGTCCGAGGGTCTCGACCGGGTCCGCTCCCTGCTGCCCGGCGCACGGGATTCCGGGGTCGTCGTGCTGGCCGGGACCGACCTGACCGTGCCGTCCTCCCGGGTCGCTTCCGAGGCTCTCCGGCTCATCGACTACGGATTGACGCCGGAAGGGGCGGTGGCAGCTCTCACCGTCGACGGGTGGCGGGCGGCGGATCTCGATGCCGACTTTCGGGTGGGCGCATCTGCCGATCTGGTGGCGTTCGACCGGCATCCCACCGAGGATCCGACCACCCTGTGCGATCCGGTGTTCGTGATGCGCGCAGGGACCGTGTACCGGAGTGGGACGTGATGGAGTCACAGCGCGCGAGGATCCCACCGTTCCATGTGATGGAGGTCTTCAAGAAGGCCCATGCCCGCGATCGGCTGGAGGGGGATGTCCTGCACCTGGAAGTCGGTCAGCCGTCCACACCGGCACCGGCTCCGGTACGAGACGCCGCCAGCCGGGCGCTGATCGCCGAACGGCTGGGCTACACGAACGCCCTGGGTGTCGACGCCCTGCGGGACCGAATCGCCATGCACTACCTCGATCGCCATGGCCTCGGCGTTCACCCGAGCCGGGTGGCAGTGACCGTGGGGGCGTCTGGCGGGATGGTGCTTGCGCTGCTGGCAGCCTTCGATGCGGGGGCGCGGATCGGGATCACCGCTCCCGGCTACGCCGCCTACCGGAACATCGTGCGCGCACTCGACCTCGATCTGATCGACGTCCGGGTCGACGAATCGACCCGATATGTGCCGACTTCCGGAGTTCTCGATCGGGTCGATGGCCTCGACGGTCTCATCGTGGCGTCGCCGTCCAACCCGACGGGAACCCAACTGACCGGAGACGAGTTGGCCGATCTCGCAGTTTGGTGTCGACGCAATGGTGTGACCCTGCTGATGGACGAGATCTATCACGGGATTTCGTATGTCGGTCCGGCGCCGACCGTCCTCGGATACCACCCCGAGGCCATCGTTTTGCAGTCGTTCTCCAAGTACTACTCGATGACCGGATGGCGGATCGGCTGGCTGGTGCTTCCCAAGGAACTGGTTCCGGCCACCGAGCGTCTCGCCCAGAACTTGTTCATCTGTCCACCTGCCCTCGCTCAGCATGCGGCGGTTGTCGCCTTCGATGCCACGGTGGAACTCGACGGCAACGTCGCCCGCTACGCCGAGTCCCGGACATTGCTGGGCGACGCCCTCGACCGCTGGGGACTGCCGTATGCGCCGCCCGACGGTGCCTTCTACTTCTGGGTCGACGTGTCCGGTCTCGGTGACAGTCGGGAGCTGGCCGACCGTTGGCTGGACGAAGCCGGAGTGGCGGTTACCCCGGGCATCGACTTCGACCCGACCGAGGGTCACCGTTTCGTGCGTCTGTCCTACTCGGAGTCGCTCGAAGACATCGCCGCCGCCATCGAACGTCTCGACCCGCTCATTCGGTGACCGTCGGTGGGAACCGTTGGTGCACTTTCGCTAGGTTGCCGCCGATGGACTTCGACACATGGCTGGGGTTGACCTTCGACGAGGTCTCGGGGAGTCGGGTGGCCGCGCACCTGGACCTGGCCCCGCATCACATGCAGCCCTATGGGATCCTCCACGGCGGTGTCTACTGCTCGATCGTCGAGACGCTGTCCAGCGTCGGTGCCGCCACCTGGGCGATGGAACAGGGAATGGTGGGGGTGGTGGGCGTGCACAACGCCACCGACTTCCTCCGTTCGGTGCGGGAAGGGACCATCGCCGGGGAGGGTTTCCCGATCCACCAGGGTCGGACCCAGCAGCTCTGGGTGGTGACGATCACCGTGGCCGGTACCGACCGGGCGCTCGCCCGTGGCCAGGTGCGGTTGCAGAACCTGCGGGATGCCGAGGCGATCGGCGGGATCAGTTCGTCGTTGCCTGCTGGGGCCGGAGCCCCACCGTCCACCACACCCGAAACAGGATGAGCACCGAGGCGACCACGCCCACACCACCGAAGACCACCACTGGAGCGTCGCCGAGCAGCCAGCCGTACACCACCCACAGGGCGGCTTCGACGCCGATCAGTGCCCATGTTCCGCTGGACACTCCCGACGGGTCCGAGGTGCGGTAGGCGCTCCACACGGCCGGCGCGAGCTGGGGAACGTAGGCCCATCCCAAAACCAGACCCAGGGCATGCCACGATCCGAGCACGAAGGTCACGACCAGGATCCCGATCGAGTAGAGCCCCCGCCACACCGCTCCGATCACCGGCAGGCCGGCACGGTGCAGGCTGCGCATCACGACGAGGTAGAAGAACACCATCACGCTGGTGGACGGCACCGCCGCCCACAGTTCCTGGGAGACGAGATAGGCGGTCCATCCGGCGTTGGATACGAGGCCGATCGCCGGCCACGTCCCCGACACTCCGGCGGCGTCCCCGGTGCGGACGAGCTTGCGGATTTGGGGGATCAGCGACCACCACGCCATCACGGTGGCGGCGATCACCGACAGGTTGGCGAGGGTCACCGAACCAGCGTATCTGGAGCGTTCAACCCCGTAGTCGAGCGGGCGAGAAGGCGGCGAGGTCCACACCGATCCGGGACGGAACCCCTCGTACGAGGTCGGCGGCGAGGGCGCCGGCCGCAGGTGAGGTCTGGATTCCGGTCCCACCCTGGCCTGCGAGCCAGAAGAACCCGTCGACGTCCGGATCGAAGCCGATGACCATGCCGCCGTCCGCCACGAAACTTCGCAGTCCCGCCCAAGCCGAGCGCACCGACCGAATGCCCAGGGTGGTCATCTCGTTGATCCGTTCGATGGCGAGCGCGATGTCGATGTCCTCCGGACGGGCGTCTTGGGGTTCGGTCGGGGTTTCGTCGGCTGGCGAGCACAGCAGTTGGGGGCCGTCTGGTTTGAAGTAGAAGGTGTGGTGCGCGTCGACGGTGAGCGGCCAGTGAGTGGAGTCGGGCGGGGCGCCGACCATGAAGGCGGTGCGGCGCTTGGGCACCAATCCGATGGGATTCGCCCCAGCCAGCGTGCCGACGACGTCACACCATGCTCCGGCGGCGTTGACCACGATGGGTGCCTCGTAGGAATCGCCGTTCTCGGTTCGCACTGTCCATCCCAGGCCTCTGCGTTCCATGTCCCGTACCCGAGCGGTGGTGACGATCTCTCCGCCATGTCGACGAAAGGTGCGAACGAACGACTGGTGGATGGCGGCCACGTCCATGTCGGCTGCACCTGGTTCGTACGAGGCGGCAGCAATCAGGTCGGTACACAGGACGGGAACGATCTCGGTGCACTCGTCGGGCGTCAGTTCCCGGATGTCGGTGCCGTGGCTGCGGGCCTCGGTGATCTCGGCAGCGAGGGCGGCGGTCTGGTCTGGCGGGGCGACGACGAGTGCGCCTCGGGGGGAGAGGATGGGTGCGTCGACGGTCCCTTGCGGCGGATCCTCGAAGTATGCACGGCTCGCTCGGCTCAAAGCTCGCACGGTGGGATGCCCGTAGCTCTCGAAGTAGAGGGCGGCCGAGCGGCCGGTGGTGTGATACGCCAGTTGGCGTTCTGCTTCGAGCAGGGTGACGTCGGCTCCTGCCACCTCGAGTTCCGCCGCGGCCGAGATGCCTGCGATTCCTCCACCGATGACGATGACGTCGGCCATGTCACGAGTGTCCATGCCGCCGGCTTCCGACGCAAACGAGACCCCCGCCAGCGAGGTGTTTGACAGGACGGGATGGCCGGTTTTCAATAGGTGAATCAGGTCTCATGTTCTGACACTCGGTCAGTCCACGACCTGCCCACAGAGGAGGAGACACCGATGACACACAGGTTCAGGGTCCATTTGGCGCTCGTGGCGATCCTGGCGCTCGTCATGGCCGCCTGCAGCAGCGGCGGCGAAGAAACGCCGGAAGAGACGACCACCACCGAAGCGCCCGCTCCCACCGAGGGTGGCGAGGACACGACAACGACCACCGAAGCCCCCGAAGAGCCGAGCGGCGACCCGATCCAGGTCGGGATCATCACCTCGACGTCCGGTGCACTGCAAGGCTACGGCAACCAGTATCTCGACGGTCTGGAGGCCGGTCTGGCCTATGCCACCGACGGGACCGGTGCCGTGAACGGCAGTCCGATCGAGTTCGTGATCCTGGACGACGCCGGTGACCCGGCCACGGCCATCACCCATGCCACCGAACTGGTCGGCAACGGGGTGACGATCATCGCCGGAACGGTCGTGTCGGGCGTTGCCATCCAGATGGCGTCGTTCGCCGAAGAAAACAACATCCTCTACATCTCCGGCCCCGCGGCCACCGACGCCCTCACCGGGATCAACCGCAACACCTTCCGCTCGGGTCGCCAGAGCTACCAGGACGTGGCCACTGCCGCCTCGCTCATCGAGGCTGACTCGGGCACCGTGCTGGTGTTCGCCCAGGACACCGAGTTCGGTGCGGCCAACGTCGCTGCAGTCGACGCGGTGCTCGGAAGCCGCGGATTCACCGTCGAGTCGCTGCTCGTGCCCGCCACCGAAACCGAATTCACCGGCTTCGCCGACCAGATCAACCAGGCTGCACCCGACCTCGTGTTCGTGGCCTGGGCCGGCGAGACCTCCGGCGCCATGTGGCAGGCACTCGGTCAGCAGAACGTGTTCGACACCGCGCCCGTCGCCACCGGTCTGGCCGACATCGTCACCTGGCCGTTCTACGGCGAGGCGGCAACTGGGATCAGCTTCCTCAGCCACTACTTCGCCGGCGCACCATCCAACCCGGTGAACGACGCCATGGTCGCCTCGGTGGAGGTCGCCGACCTGTTCACCCCGGACGGCTTCGTCGCCGCCCAGATGATCGTCCAGGCGCTGTCGAACGCCGCCCCGGACGACGTGGACGGGATGATCGCCGCCCTCGAAGGCTGGACCTTCGACGCTCCCAAGGGCACCCAGACCGTTCGGGCATCGGATCATGCAATGCTGCAGCCGATGTTCACTGCCCGGCTCGTCGACAACAACGGAACGCTCGAAGCGGAACTCATCGGGGCACTCGAACCCGACGCCACCGCACCGCCCGAAGCCGGCTGAGCCGACACCGCACACCGACATGACCGAAGACCACCGGACGCCCCCCGCCGGAGGCCCGCCCATCGTGCGGGTCTCCGGACTGCAGTGGGGCGTCGGTGGTCTGGTCATCATCGACGACGTGACCCTCGAGGTCGCCGACGGAGAGTTCCTTTCGGTGATCGGCCCGAACGGGGCGGGCAAGACCAGTCTCATCAACCTCATCTCGGGAGTGCACCGACCCACCGGGGGGACGATCGAAGTGCGCGGCCAGGACATCACCGCCCTCCGCCCCGCCGCCCGAATCGGATTGGGGATCGGACGTACCTTCCAGGCGTCCAGCCTCTTCCCGCTGCTGACGGTGCATGAAAACGTGCGCATCGCCGCCCAGGCCGCGCTCGGTGGAAGCCTTCACCTCCTCAGGCGACCCCGCCCGGGCGACGATGCGCACCGGATCACCGCCGACGTCCTCGACCGGGTCGGGCTGACCGCCCGTGCCGATGCCACGGCCGGATCGCTGAGCCACGGCGACAAGCGGAAAGTCGAGTTGGCGATGGTCCTGGCGGCCGATCCGGCGGTCCTGCTCCTCGACGAGCCGACCGCCGGCGTGTCGGTGGAAGAAACCCAACCGCTGGTGGACCTGATCCGTGAGGTCCACCGGGCGGGAAAGACCGTCGTGATGGTTGAACACCGGATGGAATTCGTCGTTGACGTGTCCGATCGGATCGCGGTGATGCACCGGGGACAGATTCTGACCGTCGGCTCACCGGACGACGTGATGGCCGATCAGACGGTTCGCACCGCCTATCTGGGGGCGGAAACATGAGCGAGGCCGCATTGACGATATCGGGACTCGACGCCTGGCGGGGTGAGGCACACATCCTCCACGACGTGGAGTTCGCCATCGCCCCGGGCCGGGTCACGGCACTCCTCGGCCGCAACGGGGTCGGGAAGACCACCACCTTGCTGGCGATCATGGGGCTGCTGCGGTCCAGCGGATCGATTCGATTCGGCGACACCGAGTTGGTTGGCATGCCGACGCACCTGATCGCCCGACGCGGGATCGCCTACGTCCCGGAGGATCGGGAGGTTTTCACGACGCTCACCGTCGCCGAGAACCTGCGGCTCTCCGAGCGCCCGGGATCCGTACACCGCTACGACCTCGTGTACGAGTTGTTCCCCGACTTGGCCGTTCGTAAGGATCAACCCGCCGGAACCCTGTCGGGCGGACAGCAGCAGATGCTGGCGCTGGGCCGGGCGTTGCTCGACGAGACCTCACTGCTACTCGTCGACGAACCCACCAAGGGACTCGCCCCCATCGTGGTGGAGGACGTGGTGACGGCCCTGGAACGGGTGACCGGAGACACCACCGTCTTGCTGGTGGAACAGAACCTCGCCGTCGCCACCCGGCTGGCCACCGACGCCGTCGTCATCGACGAAGGGCGGGTGGTGTACACCGGCGCGATGGCCGCCCTCGCCGCCGACCCGGCACTGACGGGGCGCTACCTGGGGGTCGAGGTCCGATGAGCAGCTTCGTCCTCAACACCGCTTCCGGCCTCGGATTGGCCGGCCTCTACTTCCTGCTGGCCTCCGGCCTTTCCCTGATCTTCGGCCTGATGAACGTCCTGAACCTCGCCCACGGCGCGTTCTTCGCCATCGGCGGATATGCGGGATGGATGGTGATGGACCGATTCGAGGGGGTGCCGCTCGGGATACGGTTCATCGTCGCCGTGCTGGCCGCCGCCCTGTCCGGTGCGGTGGTGGGTGTCGTCGTCGAACGGGGCCTGATCCGACGGCTGTACGGGCGTCACGTAGAGCAGATCCTTCTCACCATCGGTCTCGGAACCGCCCTGGTCGCCCTGCTCGGTGGGTGGTTCACCTACGACCCCCGACTCATGTCCCAGCCCGCCTGGTTCGGTCAGACCACCTCGTTCCTCGGCGCCAACATCCCCAACAACCGGCTGCTCGTGTTGGCGGTGGCGGTGGCGGCCCTGATCGGTCTGCTCTCGTTCCTGCGCCGGACCCGTCCCGGTCTGATCATCCGTGCCGGCGTCGAGAATCCGGGCATGGTGCGGGCGCTGGGGGTCGATGTCGACCGCAGCTTCACCATCGTATTCGGCATCGGCGGGATGCTGGCCGGGATGGGCGGGTCGCTCGCCACGGTCTACTTCAACGGGATCAGCCCGGCGTTGGGAACCACCCAACTGATCTTCGCTTTCATCGTCGTGGTCATCGGTGGGCTCGGGTCGGTGCCGGGTACCGCGGTATCCGCGGTGCTGGTCGCCCTCACCCAGGTGTATGTGAACAACTACGTCGGAACCGGGCTCGGCTCGATCTCGGTAGTGGTGTTGTTGGCGGTGGTTCTGCTGGTGCGACCGCAGGGCCTGCTCGGGAGGCAAGCGGCATGAGGCGGCGACTCGTCTTTCCGATCCTCCTGGCGGCCTTCGCCGTGGCCCCGTTCGTAGGGTTCGGAATCCCCGGCCTGTTCTCGTCGGAGGTCTCGTCTCCGGGGACGCTGCAGATCCTGGCGATCGCCCTGGTGTACGCCGGATTTGCCATCTCCTACGACGTGGTGTTCGGATACACGGGACTGCTCTCTTTCGGTCACGCCCTCCCGGTCGCGCTCGGTGTGTATGGCACCAACCTCATCATGCTTCACGCCGGTATCGCCTACCCGCTGGCGGTGCTGCTCTCGCTGGTCGTCACCGTGGTCTTCTCCACCGTCTTGGGGGCGATTGCCTTGCGTACCACCGGAGTCGCCTTTGCGATGGTGACCCTGGCCTTTGCCGAAGCCTTCGCCATCCTGATCCTCTCCGATCCGCTCCGGGTCTTCGGCGGAGAAGAAGGCCTCGGAGTCGCCTCCGATCAGGTGCCCGACCTGTTCCGGGGAGTGGTGAACACCCGCTGGCTGTACTGGTTGGCGCTGACCTTCGTGGTGTTCACCTATCTGCTGTCCCATCGTGTGGTGTCGAGCCGCGCCGGGCGGGTCTGGGAAGCCATCCGGGAGAACGAGGCCCGAGTGCACATGGTGGGATTGGAGCCGTTCCGCTTCAAGCTGGCCTCGTTCGTCATCGCCTCCGGCTTGGCGTCGCTCGGGGGCTCGGTCTACTTGCTGCTGGTCAGAGGTGCGAACACCAGCATCGCCGAGGCCACGTTCACGTTGGCGCTGCTGGTGATGGTCGTGCTCGGCGGCCCCGGTCGGCTGTGGGGGGCGGCCCTCGGCGGGTTCGTCTACGCCATCCTCAGCTTGCGGCTGTCGACGGTCGCCACCTCCGACGCCATCGATGCCCTCCCCGATTGGATCCAGGGCCCGCTCTCCGAACCGCTCTTCGTGCTCGGCGTGCTGTTCGTCCTGATGATGCTGTTCGCGCCGGGCGGCATCGCCAGCATTTGGGAGCGGGTACGGGGAAGGGCGACCGGTGAGTGATCGGGCCGACTC
>JBKHXZ010000216.1:0-4881 GCA_046565785.1 Acidimicrobiia bacterium | reverse complement strand
GCTGCCGCTGATCGTGCTCAACGTCCAGCGGGGCGGGCCTTCTACCGGACTGCCGACCAAGCCGGAACAGTCCGATCTGCTGTTCTCGCTCTTCGGACGCCACGGCGAGTCGCCTCTCCCGGTCGTCGCAGCTTCGTCACCCTCGGACGCCTTCGACACTGCCATCGAAGCCGCCCGCCTGGCGCTCAAGTACATGACCCGGTGATCCTCCTCTCGGACAATCTGATCGCCAACGGATCGGAACCGTGGCGACTGCCGGACATCGACTCGCTGCCTGACATCTCGGTCCCGTACGCCACCCAGCCCAACGGTCCGGACGGTACGTTCCTCCCTTACGAGCGGAACGTCGAGACGTTCTCTCGGCCGTGGGCCATTCCTGGCACTCCTGGTCTGGAACACCGGATCGGCGGTCTGGAGAAGGCGGCGGTGACCGGCAACGTCTCGTACGACCCGGACAACCATCAACTCATGACCGACACTCGGGCGTGGAAGATCAGGGGCATCGCCGACGACATCCCCCCGGTGCAGGTGAACGGCGACGAGGATGCCAGCGTGCTGGTCCTCGGGTGGGGATCCACCCTCGGCGTGATCCGGGCGGCGGCCCGCCGGGTTCGGATGTCGGGAGGCAAGGTGGCGACCGCCCATCTGCGCCACCTGAATCCGTTCCCCGCCAACCTGGAAGAGGTGCTCGGCCGTTACGAGCGGGTGTTGATCCCCGAGCTCAACACCGGCCAGCTCCGGTTCCTGATCCGGGCCAACTTCCTCATCCCCGCCGAAGGGATCAACAAGGTCGCCGGCGAACCGTTCAAAGTCGCCGAAATCGAACAACGGATCCGGGAGATGATCTGAATGGCCAGCCCAGCCTCCGCCACAGCCGTCCCCGAGTCGATCCGACATGACAGCACGACGGATCCTGGAGATGATCTGACATGACAGCACCTACCTATACCCGCAAGGACTTCCAGACCGACCAGGAGGTGCGCTGGTGCCCCGGTTGCGGCGACTACACCATCCTCGCCTCGGTCCAGAACTTCATGGCCACGATGGGCGTCGAGAAGGAGAAGATCGTTTTCATCTCCGGCATCGGCTGCTCGTCCCGCTTCCCGTACTACATGAACACGTACGGGATGCATTCGATCCACGGCCGTGCGCCGGCCATCGGCTCCGGCCTGGCTTCGTCCCGACCCGACCTGTCGGTTTGGGTGATCACCGGTGACGGGGACGCCCTGTCGATCGGTGGCAACCACCTGATCCACGCGCTGCGTCGCAACGTGAACATCAAGATCCTGCTGTTCAACAACCAGATCTACGGTCTGACCAAGGGCCAGTACTCGCCCACCTCCGAGGTCGGCAAGCGCACCAAGTCGACTCCGGCCGGTTCGTTGGACTACCCGTTCAACCCGGTGAGCCTGGCGCTGGGCGCAGAGGCCAGCTTCGTGGCCCGCACCCTGGACATGGACCGCAACCACACCATCGAGATGCTGGAGGCCGCCCACGCCCACAAGGGTTCGGCGTTCATCGAGATCTATCAGAACTGCAACGTGTTCAACGACAAGGCGTTCATCCAGCTCACCGGGAAGGAAGAACGGGTCCACAACCGCATCGACCTGGTGGCGGGCCAGCCGATCGTCTTCGACGATGGAGACTCGAAGGCCGTGGTGTTCCGCAACGGCCGTTGCGAGGTCGTCGACCGGGCGTCGGTGTCCGATTCCGAGGTCCTGGTGCACGACCAGTTCCGCCAGGACCCGACCATCGCCTTCGCACTGAGCCGCCTGTCACATGGCCCGTACGGCCCCACGCCGCTCGGCTTGTTCCGCCAGGTGGAGCGGCCGGTGTACGAAGAGCAGATGGCGGCACAACTGGCCGAGGCACAGGCTAAGCGCGGTCCCGGCGACCTGAAGGCGCTGCTGGCCTCTCAAGGCACGTGGGACGTGTCCTAGCCGCGAGGAACCAGCTGGCGGAATCCCAGCACACAGAAGAACAGCACGATCGGGACCAGCGCCATCGCCGCCGAGCCGGCGACGTTGGCGTGATAGCTGATCACCAATCCGATGGCTACCGATCCGACTCCGATGAGAGCGGCGGTGGCCATCATCGTCGGCACCCTCCGCACCAACAGCGCCGCCGTCGCCGGCGGACCGACGAGCAGCCCGAACACCAGCAGCGTGCCCACGGTCTGTGACGATCCGACGATCGCCAGGGTCATGAGGGCGAGCAGCAAGGCGTGAGCCACGCCGGGCCGCAGGCCGAAGAGCTGCGCCTTCTGTTGGTTGAACGAAAGCACCAGGAAGTGTCGGTAGAAGAGCACCGAGACGACGATGGACGCGACGGCGACCCCCGCCACGAACGAAACGTCGCTCGCCGTCACCCCCAGCACGTCGCCGAACAGGATCGTCGTCAGGCTTCCCGAGTACGACGGGGTGCGCGACACGATGATCACGCCCAACGCCAGCATGCCGACGAACAGCAACCCGATTCCGGTGTCTTCGCTGAACGACCCCTGGCGATGGACCAGGTTGATCCCCCCGATCATGACCCCGGCGGCTACCGCCGCGCCCAGCACGACCGGGATGTCGAGCACCACCGCCAGCGCGATCCCCGGGATCACCCCGTGTACGAGGGCGTCCCCCAGGAAGGTCATCCCACGGATAACGACCCAGGTTCCGACGACGCCGGTGGCGACCGCCGCCAATGCCGCGCCGAGTAGCGCCCGCTGTTGAAAGCCGAGGGCGAAAGGTTCTACCAGCCAGTCGATCAACACAGCTCTCCCATCAGCCGGACGCTACTGCCCCAGCGCGTCGGCGATCAGCTCGGCGTTGTGAACCAGCATGGAGGCCAGGGTGTCGCCCGGTTGACCTTTCGGAGCCAACGACCCTTCCAGCAGCTCGACCACCCGTACGTCTCCCACCTCGGCGGCAACCGCATCCAACAGTGCCGGGGAGCTCGTGGATTCGGCGAACAACACCGTAACCCCCGCCTCCTCGATGGCGTGCACGAGTTCGGCGACCTGTGACGAGGACGGGGAGGTGAGGGTCGACCCTCCTGGGATCGCCACACCGACCACCTCGAAGCCATACCGTTCGGCGAAATAGCCGAGCGAGTCGTGGTTGGTCACCAGCTTGCGCCGGTCTTCGGGGATTGCCGCCAGGATCTCGGTGATCTGGTCGTGGACATCCATCATCTCGGTGGCCAGACCTTCGGCCCGCTCCTGGGTGTCGACGCCGGGGGCGATCTCGGCGAGGGCGTCTCCGATGAGCCGCGCAGCCTCGGCCATCCGCACCGGATCGGTCCAGGTGTGCGGGTCGAGCGCATGATCGTGCTCGTCCTCGCTGTGCTCATCCGCGTACTCATCGTCACTGTGCTCATCGTCTGTGTGCTCATCGTCTGTGTGCTCATCAGAGTGCTCATCGTCGCTGTGCTCATCGCCCTGACCCGAGGCGAACTCGATCGGGTCGAGCAACGCCGACAGTTGGAGTACCCGCACCCCGTCGGCTTCGGCGGCCTCCAGAACATCGACCAGACCCTCTTCCAACCCCAGCCCCCAGGCCACCACCAGATCGGCGGATTGCAGCTCTGCTACCTGCTGGGACGACGGCTGGAAGTCGTGCGGGTCTGCCCCCACCGGGATGAGCACCGAAACGTCGGCGCCGTCCCCGGTGATCTGAGACACGAGGTCACCGGCGATCGAGGTGGTCGCCACGATCGTGAGTCGGTCCTCCGAAGCTGCCTCGCCGGATCCGCCACAGGCGGCGACCACCAACGCCGTCGCCGAGAGCACGGTGATCATTCTCGGGAGCTTGTTGAAAATGAGAATCGTTCCTAACATGATTTCGTCAACGTATCAGCCCGGGAGGAAAACGTGCAAACGCTCGACCAACAGGTGAGCCAGCGGCTCGCCGCACAGGGGGTGCGATACACCGATGCCCGCAAGGCCGTCGTCCACGCCCTCAGCCGGGCCGACGGACCGCGCAGCGCCAACGAGCTGTTCGAGGAACTCGACATCCCGCTGTCGTCCCTGTACCGCTCGCTGGGAGTGTTGGAAGAGGCCGGGGTGTTGACTCCACACCACGGCGTTCGCGGAGTCACCCGCTACGAACTGGCCGAGTGGGCGGCCGGTCATCACCATCACACCGTGTGCGGATCGTGTGGAACCGTCGACGACGTCCACCTCGACCCGTCACTGGAAGAAGCGCTGGAGCGGCTCGTAACGGAGATCACCGGGTCGCTGTCCTTCTCCCCCACCGGCCACGCCTTGGAAGTCGAAGGCTTGTGTGGGGCCTGCCGATGACCGCGATCATCGGCAAGGGGGTGGCAGCCCGCTATGACGGAACCGAAGTGCTGGCACCCTCCGACTTCACCAATCCGTCCGGTGCCATCACCGCTCTCATCGGTCCGAACGGTTCCGGTAAGTCGACGCTGCTCTCGCTCATCGCCGGCCTCCATCCGCTTTCGGCAGGGACCATCGACATCCCGCCGATCGGGGACCGTCCGCGCCGCCTCGCCTACGTGTTCCAGTCGACCCGGGTCAACGAGAATTTGCCGGTGACCGTGCGCGAAGTGGTGGCGATGGGCCGGTACCCCACGACCGGCCCCAGACGCCGTTTCACCCCCGAGGATCACCGCGTCGTCGACGAGGCGATGCGCCGTATGGACATCACCGCCATCGCCGGTCGTCACTTGAAGGAGCTGTCCGGGGGTCAACGACAACGCGTGTTCGTCGCCCAGGGACTGGCTCAGGATCACGATCTGCTGCTGCTGGACGAACCCACCACGGGACTCGACCTACCCAGCGCCCGCGCCATCGACGACGTCATCCACGACGAACACTCCCGGGGATGCACCGTGATCGTCACCACCCACGACCTGTCGGAAGCCGGCGAC
>JBKHXZ010000215.1:0-8860 GCA_046565785.1 Acidimicrobiia bacterium | reverse complement strand
CGACGACCTGGTGCTGTACTTGTTCGGTACGCCAGGACAGGGACGGTTCCATTTCATGTGGAACGAGCTGTCACGTGGGGCGATCGGTGCGGTGGTGCTGGCCGACACCCGAAGGCTCGACGACTGTTTCGCCGCGGTCGACTTCTGCGAGCAGCGCAGCGTGCCGTTCGTGATCGCCGTCAATACCTTCCACGGCGCACGGTTCCATCAGCTCGAAGAGGTTCGCCAGGCGCTTCAGATCGACAGTGAGATTCCCATGGTGTATTGCGACGCCCGAGAGCGGCACGAAGTCCAGCGAGCGCTCGTCGAGTTGGTGGCTCACGCCTTGTATCGGGTCCGCGCCGCCGCCCGCTGACCCAGCCTCGGTCAGGCCCGACGCCGAATCCCCCGCCGCACCAGCTCGGCATCGAGCGGGGTCCGGCTCGGTGCCGACGGACGATCTGCATGTCGATCGGGGGCGGACTCTCGGACCGGCCGAGGAGCCTCAGGTCGGGTCGGTTCGTCGTCCGGCCGTGGATGGGTCGTCTGGGACGGAAACACGATCCCCGAGGAGGAGACCTCTGCGGGTGCGAAGGGGTCGGCCGACGGGTCGGGATCCAGACCCCGGTCACGCACGTGGTCTGCCGTGCGAGTGAGAAGTCGCTCCAGGCGAGCGATCTCCATCTCGAGCTCGCGGATCCTCGCCTTGGCGGTCAGCTCCTTCTGCTGCACGGTTCGAGTCATCTCGCGGAACTCCTTGTTGATCGCCTCGGCCCGTGCGCGTGCGTCGCGTTCGATCTGCTCTGCCCGGCGGCGGGCCGTCTCGGTGAGTTCCCGGCTGCGCGCTTCCGCTTCAGAGCGGGCGACCCGCAAGATGCGGTCTGCGACTGCGCTGGCGTTCTCTATGTCTTCCGGCGAGCCTGAATCCTGAGGAGGCATGGCCTGGCGGGCGTCTTCGACGGCTTTCTCTCGTGCGGCTCGGGCCTCGCTGAGGATGTCGTCGGCCTCTGCCCGGGCATGGGCGAGCAGCGACTCGGCTTCAACCCGGACCGTCGCTGCATCCTGCTCCGCGAGCTTTCGCAGGCGGTCGGCGTCGGCCACGATGCCGTTCACCCTCCGCTGGCCGTCGGCCACGATCGCGGCTGATTCTTCCTTGGCCTTGGTGACGAGAGCCTCGGCGACCCGGACCAGCGCTTCGGCTTGGCGTTTCGCCTCGACGACGTCGGTCATTTCCGACGCCTTCCCTTCCGTTCCGGCTGGGTGCGGAACGCGGACGCAGACAACTGTTCGGTGAGCGGGGCGTGCGCGGCGATGGGACGGGGTGTCCGGTCGGCCGGGTCGGCGGCATGGCGGCCCGCCGGCTCGGAAAGGTCGCGCAGTTCGATCTCGACCGAGTCGGTCGAGGCCTCCTCGACCGACTCGGTCTCGGTCGGCTGCAGGACAGGCTCAGGCCGGTGCTCGAGTTCGTTGTGCCGTGCCAGTAGTTCGGCTTCCCGGTCGGCGAGCATGGACAGTTCGATTACGTGGAGAGACTCGATCTCGGCCACTCGTTCGGCGATCATTGCCTCGACATCTGTGGCGTCCTGCAGCGCCTGTTCTGTGCGCATGGCGTTTGCGTGGTCGTGCGCATCCTGAACGATCGATTCGGCGGCGGTGCGCGCCTCTTCCAAGATGGCTTCGGCATCCTCCCGCGCCTGGGCGAGGATGCGTCCGGCTTCGGCGACGTCGTCGTCGGCGCGTGCGAGACGCTCGTCGAGTTGTGCCAGGCGTTGGGAGAGGGTGTCAGCCTCTTCCTGCCGCGTCGCGGACTCTGCGGCGAGGTCGGTCTGGAGCTTGGCGAGCCGGTTCCGCTCTTCGGCAAGCCTGCCGGCTTCGCGCTCGTTCTCTTCGATGGCCCGTTCGCTCTCCTGTCGCGCTTCCTCCCGGATTTGGGCGGCCTCCTGTTCGGCACGGGTGATGATGGCTTCTGCCTGATGCCGTGCTGCCGCCTCCAGCGCCTCGATGCGCGCCTGGTCACGCAGGGTTTCGGTCGACGGAAGTTCGAGGACCAAGGTGGGGGCGGGATCGGGGACGTACGGAGGCGTCTTTCCGCCGAACCCGACAGGTACGGTGACGATGGGGCGGGAATGCATTGTGTCGGTCATGGAAACAGCCAGTTGAGGGGCGATCTCTCATCCATCGGCACGCTCAGAGGCAAACCTGAGGAATAGTCCGTCCGGCTCATCGCCCGGTAGGTTGCGGGCATGCTCATCGACCGCACGACGCTATGGCTCGCGCAGACGAACAGTTGGATTCTCGCCCGGGGAAGGGGTGAACCGGCGGTGGTCATCGATGCTCCGCCCGATCCCGCCGGTATCGGTGAACTGCTGGATCGGCATCGACTGGTGGCGGCCGGGCTGCTGCTGACGCACGGGCATGTCGATCACGCGCACGGTGCGGGCAGTCTGCAGGAGGCGCGTCCGATGCCGGCATGGATCCATCCCGACGACGAGTTTCTGACTCTCGGAGTGGACGATCAGCTCCGCCTGCTGTTCGGGATGCGGCCGCCTGGTGATTTTCGTCCGCCCTTCGATCCCCAGCCGCTGGTCGACGGCCAGATCATCGAGCTGGCCGGCTTCCGGTTGGCGATCCGTCACACACCGGGTCACACCCCGGGCCACGTGTGCGTGGAAGTCCTCGACGAAGGAATCCTGTTCTCTGGCGACCAGTTGTTCGCCGGTTCGATCGGGCGAACGGATCTTCCCGGCGGTTCCCATCCCCAGCTCATGCAGTCGATGCGGACCCGGGTGCTCGATCTGCCGGACGATGTCCGGGTGCTGCCCGGCCACGGCCCGGAGACCACCATCGGCCGGGAACGGCGGACCAACCCTTTCCTAGTCGACCTCGGCGGCTGAGGAGGATCGTCGCATTAGCCTCGTCCCGCCACCCGAGTAGCGCACGCTTCCATGATCACTCCTCGCACGCCTTCCGGCGTCCTCGAACTCCTGCCCGCCGAGCAGGCGGCGTTCCGTCGTTTGGAGCGCATCATTCGCACGACCTACGAACGGTTCGGCTTCGTCGAGATCGAAACTCCGGTGTTCGAGCGGTCCGAAGTGCTGCTTACGAAAACCGGGGGCGAGACCGAGCGGCAGATCTACTTCGTTTCGTCCACCGGCACGGTGGAACGTGACGGACTTCCCGATCTCGCGCTCCGCTTCGACCTGACGGTGCCGCTTGCTCGGTACGTGGCAGAACACCAGAACGATCTGGCGTTCCCGTTCAAGCGGTATCAGATCCAGCGGGTGTATCGGGGCGAACGTAGCCAGCGGGGGCGCTTCCGGGAGTTCTACCAATGCGACATCGACGTCATCGGACGAGACAGCTTGAGCCTGCGCCACGACGCTGAGATCCCCGCCGTGATCCACGAGGTGTTCACCCAGATCGGTGTCGGGCCCTTCACGATCCGAGTCAACCATCGAGGCCTGATGGAAGGTCTGCTCGCCGATCTCGGCTTGGCCGACACCGAACTCCGAGCCGCCGCTCTCCGGGAAGTGGACAAGCTGGACAAACGTGAGAAGACGGAGGTCGACGCTTCCCTCCGGGCGCTGGGACTGGGTGCCGACGTGGTCGATTCGATGCTCGCCCTCGTCCGGACTCGGATCTACGGCGCAGGGCCCGCCCTCGCCAAGTTGGAGTCGCTGCACTGTTCGGATCAGCGGGCGGTGGACGGGCGGCGTGACCTGTCGACGGTGTTTGCCTCGCTCGCCGAGCTGGGAGTGCCGGACGAGCGATTGGCGCTCGATCTGGGGATCGCCCGCGGGCTCGAGTACTACACGGGGACCGTGTACGAGACCACCCTCGACGACCACCCAGAAGTGGGTTCGGTCTGTTCCGGAGGCCGGTACGACGACCTCGCCGGCCTCTACACCAGCACCCGGCTACCGGGCGTCGGCATCTCGATCGGGCTGACCCGGCTCTTCTGGCAGTTGCGAGAAGCCGGCCAGCTGGATCCGGGTTCGACGTCGGTGCAGGCCTATGTGACCATGATGGACGAGGCAGGCGTCGGATTCGCATTGCGCGTGGCAACCGCGCTTCGGGCCGCGGGGGTGAACACCGACGTGGCCTCCGAGCCCGGGAAGCTCGGCAAGCAGCTCAAGCATGCCGATCGGGTCGGTGCCCGCTTCGCAGTCATCGCCGGGGAGGACGAACGGGCCGGATCTCAGGTCACGATCAAGGATCTGACCACCGGCGAGCAGTCGACTGTCGACATCGAGGCGGCCGCCGAATACATCCTTCGAAACACAGGAGCATCATGACGACGTACCGCAGCGTCCATGCGGGAACCATCGACCAAAGCCGCATCGGAGAGGTGGTCACACTCGCAGGCTGGGTGCAGAGGCGCCGCGATCACGGCGGGGTGACGTTCTTCGACCTGCGCGACTCGTCGGGAATCGTCCAGGTCGTGGCCGATCCCGAAACGGTGCCCGTGGTGGCGGATCTCCGCATGGAGTTCTGTGTCTCTGTGACCGGAGAGGTTCGGCATCGACCCGAAGGCACCGAGAATCCCGATCTCCCCACCGGATCGGTGGAGGTCGGTGCGTCCATCATCGAAGTGCTCAGCCCGGCCGACCCGCTGCCGTTCATGCTCGACGAACGAGTCGAGACCGACGAGCGTGTGCGTCTCGAGTTCCGATACCTCGACCTGCGCCGACCGTCGATGGCGGCCAATCTCCGGGCTCGTTCACGGGCGGCGGCGGCCATACGCCAGACGCTCGAAGCCAAGGGGTTCCTCGAAGTCGAGACACCGACGCTCATCCGGTCCACTCCGGAAGGCGCCCGGGACGTCCTGGTGCCCAGCCGGCTGCGCAAGGGGAGCTTCTACGCACTTCCCCAGTCACCACAGCTCTTCAAGCAGCTCCTGATGATCGGCGGGGTCGAGCGGTACTACCAGATCGCTCGGTGCTATCGGGATGAGGATTTCCGAGCGGACCGCCAGCTCGAATTCACCCAGCTCGATCTGGAGGGCGCGTTCTGGGATCAGGACGATGTGCTGGCGGTGGTCCAGGAGGTGATCGCCGCTGCGGTCAAAGCGGTACGGGGAATCGAGATCGAGGTCCCCTTCCAGACGCTCACCTGGCGTGAGGCCATGGACCGTTTCGGCACCGACAAGCCGGACCTCAGGTTCGGCATGGAGATCGTCGACTTGGGCGAGCTGTTCAGCGGGTCCGGTTTCGGGGTGTTCGCGTCGACACTCGACAGCGGCGGGACGATTCGCGGCATCAACGCCGGACCGATCGACCTGCCCCGATCCCGGGCGGATGCGCTGACAGAAGATGCCAAGGCGATGGGGGCGAAGGGCCTGGTGTGGATGGTGGTCGAAGATGACGGCTCTGTTCGATCGCCGGTCGCCAAGTTCCTGTCCCAGCCCGAACTCGAGGCGGTGAAATCCCGCATGGCAGCCGCCGCCGGTGATGTCCTGCTGTTGGTGGCGGACAGTTGGAAGACGACCGTTTCGGTACTCGGTGGGCTGAGGAACACGCTCGGTCGGCCACAGGGCCACGACGATCTCGCCTTCCTGTCTGTCGTCGATTTCCCCATGTTCGAAGAGGACGAGGATGGACGGATCACCTTCTCCCACCATCCGTTCACCGCTCCCCGTGACATCGAAGTGGCACGTACCGAGCCGTTGGCGGCGACGTCGAAAGCGTACGACATCGTGGTCAACGGCATCGAACTGGGATCCGGATCGGTGAGGATCCACGACCCTGATATCCAGTCGGAAGTCTTCGAGATCCTGGGAATCGACCGGGAGTCGGCCGAGCGACGGTTCGGTTGGTTTCTGCGGGCCCTGCGATATGGCACGCCGCCTCATGCCGGGTTCGCGTTCGGTATCGACCGACTGGTCATGGTGCTCCAGAACGAAACGTCGATTCGGGATGTGATTCCGTTCCCCAAGACCCAGACGGGTCTGGATCCGCTGACTTCCTCGCCCAGTCGAGTGGACGACGCTCAACTGGCAGAGCTGGGCATCCGCCTGCGGCCCGAGGTGGCTGCGGCCGAGGAGGGCTGAGAAGGCCCTGGATCTGTTCGCCGCCGGTGCCGAACGGAATCGTGAGGCGGTGGCTCCTCTGGCCGCCCGGATGCGGCCACGCTCGATCGACGAAGTCGTCGGACAGCCGGGTCTGTTGGGTGAGGGGGCGGCGTTCCGACGCATCGTGGAGTCGGGGCGCCCGGTTTCGATGTTGTTGTGGGGTCCACCGGGAACCGGCAAGACCACCCTGGCGCGACTGGTGGCACACCATGTCGACGCCGCGTTCGAAACGCTGTCGGCGACCAGTGCCGGTGTCAAGGATGTTCGAGCGGTCCTGGCAGCGGCCCGGCAGCGCTTGGGGTCAGACGAGCGCCGCACCGTCCTGTTCTTGGACGAGATCCACCGGTTCTCCAAGTCTCAACAGGACGCCTTGTTGCCTGGAGTCGAAGACGGCACGGTGATCTTGATCGGTGCCACCACCGAGAACCCGTTTTTCGAGGTCAATTCGCCGCTGATGAGTCGGATGACGCTGTTCCGAACCGAGCGTATCTCAGCGGTCGCGGTGGGAACGCTGATCGACCGCGCCTTGAACGATCGCGAACGTGGGCTGGGCACGAGCGAACTGCGTATCACTGCCGACGCCCGCGAGGCGTTGACGAACCGGTCAGGGGGCGACGCGCGGCACGCGCTGACGGCGCTCGAGGTGGCGGCCGCCCTCGCCACAGGCCGCGGGTCTGAGGAGATCTCCGTCGAGGACGTGGCCGAAGCGCTACAGCGGCGCATCGTGCGCTACGACAAGGAGGGGGACGCGCACTACGACGTGATCTCCGCGTTCATCAAGTCGGTGCGGGGGTCGGACGTGGACGCTTCCCTCTACTGGCTGCATCTGATGCTGGAGGCGGGAGAGGACCCGGAGTTCATCGCCCGACGCTTGCTCGTATTGGCCTCCGAGGACATCGGGCTCGCCGACCCCAATGCGCTCTTGCAGGCTGTCGCGGCCTCCCAGGCGCTCGCACACGTCGGCCTGCCCGAGGCGACGTTCCACCTCACCCAGGCCACCGTCTATTTGGCGATCGCCCCGAAGTCGAACTCCCTGACCGTGGCGATGGGTGAGGCCCGACGTGTCCTGAGCGACGGTCCCACACCGGTCGTCCCCGCCCACCTTCGGGACGCCCACTACACCGCAGCGACGCAACTGGGGCACGGAACTGGCTATCGCTACGCCCACGACGCCCCCCATCACGTCGCCGATCAGGCCTATCTGCCGGACGAACTCGTCTCCCTGATCCTCTTTCGGCCGGGTGGGGAAGGACGGGAAGCGGCCCTGGCGGAACGCCTCGCCTGGATCGACGAACAGCTCGGGAAGGAGGGGCGTTGACATTGGAGGGGGTTGCGTGGGCGGAGGATCTCGCCATGGACCTCCCCGGCCTGGTCGCCGGGTTCGGCCAACGTCCCACCGTCGTGACCGACGGCGCCATCGCCGCCGCCGGTGTGGCGGACCCGGTGGCCCAGTGTCTCGGCGCCGATCTGGTCGTTCTCCCCGGTGGCGAGCCGGTTGCCGAATCGGTGGGTGCCCTGGCGCGACGGCTGGGCACAGGTGACGTGGCGGTGGCGGTCGGTGGTGGCAGCGTGATCGACACGGTCAAGCTGGCGGCCCGGCTGGTCGACGATCCGGATGGCTTGGAGGGGCGTCTCTTGGGCGCCGCACCGTTCCCTGTCGGCATCGGCGTGATCGCCCTTCCCACGACGTCGGGTTCGGGGGCGGAAGTGACCCGGACCGCCATCGTGTCCCATCAGGGGAGAAAGACGTGGGCCTGGGACGAGCGGCTGCGTCCCGACCTGGCGGTGCTCGCACCTGCCCTCTGCGCGGCCACCCCGGTTCCGGTTGCCCGCGCCGCCGGACTGGATGCGTTCGTCCACGCGGTGGAGGCCGCTACCGGTCGCCGCCGAACCGAACCGGATGCAACCCTGGGGTTCGGGGCCGCGTCGACGATCGTCACCAGGCTTCCGGCCTCGTTGGCCGGTGACCGGCAGGCACGTCGAGCGATGATGCAGGCGGCGGCGGAAGCGGGGATCGCCATCGACCATTGCGGAACCGGGATCGGCCATGCAGTCGGCCACGCCTTGGCGTCGGTAGGGGTCATCCCGCATGGGCTGGCGGTCATGTTGGGACTGCGGGCCGGTTTGGAATGGACTCTCGAGGAGGCCGGGGCGTCGTACAGCGGGCTGGCCGACGCGCTCGGAACCAATGTCGGAAGGCTGCCGAGTGTCTTCGACCGGCTGCTGGAGGCGGTGGGTTTCGACGAGGCCTTGACCCAGTGGGCGCCACCGTCGATGTCGGTACTGGTCTCCGAGATGCGATCGGTCGACCACCTCCCCATGCGAGAGAACAATGCCCGGCCGATCGGTGACGACGATCTTCCGGTAGTGGCCGACCTCGTGCTGCGACGGTGGATGCAATGATCGAAGCGATCGAGGTCACCCACCACCGGCTGCAGCTCGATCCACCGTTCCCGGCTGCTTGGGATCCGGAGCCGCGGCGAGGATTCCCCGTGGCGGTCGTTCAGGTGTACGACTCATCCGGAGCCGTTGGCATCGGCGCGGGCGACCCGGTCAGAGGGCTGATCGACTACGAACATCTCTTCATCGGTTCCGATCCCCTCGATCTGGATCGGCATTCGGCAGTGTTGGAGAACATCTCGTTCCTCGACGGGCGGCCGTGGCCGTTCGATCTCGCCTTGTGGGATCTGGCAGGCAAGATCAACGGTTTGCCGGTATGGAAGATGCTCGGGGGTGTCGATCCCCGCATTCGAACGTACGCCTCGTTCGGCACCCATCGCTCAGCATCCGCCACCGCCGAAACGGCCCTAC
>JBKHXZ010000214.1:0-6882 GCA_046565785.1 Acidimicrobiia bacterium | reverse complement strand
TGATGTTCCTTGAACGCCGTCTGGATGGGATGCAGCGAGCCGTTCTGTTTGAGGCCCTCGACCGTGCGGAGTTCGTGACCGTTCGCTTGCACTGCCAGCACGGTGCACGACTTCACCGGCTTGCCGTCCATGATCACCGTGCAGGCACCACACGATGTCGTGTCACAGCCGATGTGGGTTCCGGTGAGTCCCAGGTTGGTGCGGATGAAGTCGACCAGCAGAGTGCGCGGTTCGGCATCGGCCGTGCGGCTGGTTCCGTTGATGGTGACGGTGATCTGCATCAGCCCTCCCTGATCTGGTTCATGCATTCGGCCAGGCCCCGTTCCACGTAGGACCGAACCACCGCCCGCTTGTATTCGGCAGGCCCGCGTACGTCGGATGCCGGGTCGGCGGCCGCGGCGGCGACAGCGGCGGCTTCGGAGAACACCCCGCTGGTCGGTTCGCTGCCCACCAGGATTTGCTCAGCTTCGGTCGCCTTCAGGTTCTTGGGCCCGACGCTGGTCAGACCGATACCTGCTTCGGCGATCTTCCCTTCGTCGCCGAGTCGCACGTGGACGGCGACACCGACGGTGGCGTAGTCGCCGATCTTGCGCTCCAGCTTGAGGTAGGCGCCGCCGGTGCGGCTGTCGGCGACCGGAACCCGGACGCCGGTCACCATCTCGCCGGGTCGGAGAGCATTGGTGAAGAAGTCGACGATGAACTCGTCGATGGGGATGGTGCGTTCGCCTTCCGGTCCGCGGGCGACGACGTCGGCGCCGAGCGCCAGCATCACCGAGTTCCAGTCGCCCTCCGGGTCACAATGGGCGATCGACCCGCACACGGTTCCCCGGTTGCGGACGAGAGGATCGGCCACCCACGGTGCGGTTGCCGCCACCAGCGGGCTGGCCTGGGCGACGGTGGCGTTGCCGACGAGGTCGGCGTGTCGGACCAACGCGCCGATGTGGAGGTCGCCGTTGGCGCTTATTACCGAAAGCCCGGACACTCCGTTGATGTCGACCAGGTGGGCTGGTGCGGCGAGCCGCAGCTTCATCATGGGGAGCAGGCTCTGGCCTCCGGCCAGTACCCGCCCTTCGTCTCCGAGTTCGGCGAGCAGCGACACCGTCTCGTCGACGGTGGTCGGTGCCGAGTACTGGAATGGTGCTGGATACACCTTTGACCTCCCGGGCCGGTTCCAGTGTTGAACGTAGGAGACGAAACGGCCGGACGGGGTCGGGGGAGAGGGTCAATCTGGTGACCCGATCGGGTCAATCCTGTAGGGGTGGTTCAAATGAGGCCGCGTCTGACCGCTTCGGCGACCGCTTCGGGACGCCGGCTTACGCCGAGACGTTCGAAGACAGAACGCAGGCGCCGCTTGACGGTCGAGTCGGAGATGAACAGCCGGGCGGCGATCTCGGAGTTCGAGGCTCCCTCGGCCAGGGCCGTCAGCAGTTCCCGGTCGACCGCGTCGAATCGGTCGGATTCCGGCTCGGACGTCCGGTCGAGCTTTTCCACCAGCCACTGCGCCATGTGCGGCCCGAGAACCCGACCTCCCGCAGCCACCGCCTCGATGGCGTTGACCAGCATCTCATCGGAGTCCACCTTCAGCACATAGCCGGCCGCGCCGGTTCGCATACTGCGAGTGAGGTACTCCTCGTCGTCGAAAGAGCTCAACATGAGAACCCTGGCGTGGGGGTCGAAGTCGAGGAGTTCGTCGAGGACGGTGAGTCCCGATCCGTCCCCGAGGCGGATGTCCAACAACACCACGTCCGGCCGCAGCCGCCGGTATTCGGATACCGCCTCCGCCGCCGAAGCGGCTTCGCCGGCCACGGTCAGGTGGTCGTAGTTGGACAGCAGGCTCTTGATCCCGGTTCGGACGACCGGGTGGTCGTCCACGATCAGCACCGAGCTCTGGATCATCGGATGGGAATGAGCGCCCGCACGGTGGTGCCACGACCGGCACCCGAATCGATCTCCAGGGTGCCGTGGAGCATCTCGGCGCGCTGACGCATGCTGCGAAGGCCGAGGTGACCGTTGGCGACGGCGACGTCGGGGTCGAACCCACGTCCGTCGTCGGCGACTTCCATTGTCAGGCTGTTCTCCGAAACTCCCAGCGTCACCGAAACCCGGCGGGCATTGGCGTGGCTGGCCACGTTGTGGATCGACTCCTGCAGGATGCGGTAGGCGCTGACCTCGCACCGCGCCGGGAGCGTGGTCAGGTCGCCGTCGATGGTGATCGAAGTCTCCACGCCCGACTGGTCGGCGTACTCGTCGAGCAGGCGACGCGAAGCTGCAGCCAGCCCCAAACCCTCGAGCGCCTGAGGATGCAGGTCGTGTACCACCCGGCGGATCTCCGACTCCACCCGACGGAGGAGCTCCTGGGCGGCCTCCAACGAGGGGAGGGACTCCTCGGCCGATCCGCGTTCCAGACGGCGGCGTCCCGAGGTCAACTCCAACATCGCCCCGATCAACAACTGACTGACCCCGTCGTGGAGGTCGCGGGCGATACGGTTCCGCTCCAACTCCTGGGCGTCCACCGTTTCGGTCAGCACCCGGGCCAGTTCCGCCGTTCGGTCTTGCACGGTTCGTTCGAGCTGTTCGTTGGCTCGTTCGAGGCGTTCGTACAACTGGGCGTTGTCGATGACGATCGCCACCTGCCCGGCGTAGGTGAGCAGGAGGCGTTCATGGTCGTCGGTGTAGGGCTCAGGCCGGTTGGCGACCCCGATCATGCCGATCGGTTCGTCGTTCAAACGCAAGGGAACTCCGAGGAAGGTGGTGACCTGCGGATGGCCGGCGGGTTGTCCCACCCGGCCCGGATCCACGGTGGCGTCGGCCGAGCGGACCGGGCGGTTCTCCAATCCGGCGTTGGCGAACACGTTGGGACGGAGCGGGATGAGACGATGGCGCTGGAAGAAGTCGGGGGAAGGGTGGAAGCCGTGGATGGCGGCGATCTCCATCGCCTCGGGGTGGATTCCGCCCAGGCCGATGAAGCCGAACTGGGAACCGGTCAGATCCAGGCAGTGGCGGAGGGCGACGTCCAGCACCGAATCGACCGAACGCAGACCGGACAGCTCGACGGCCAGATGGTGAAGGGCGTCGAGCTGATGTTTGCTCTCGAGATCCCGAAGATCTGCCACCGAGCCGAGACTACCGGTCGGTCAGATCACGATGCGGAGGGCGATGGCGACAATGAATAGGTTGCCGGCCACGGCGGTGACAGTGCGGAAGCCTGTCGGGAGAACCCGACCCGCGCCCGCCCCGATACCGGCCAGCAAGGTCTGCCAGGACAGTGACGCCACGAATGCGGCGGCAGCGAAGACCACGGCCTCGGCCGGCGTCAGGCCGCCGCCGACGTTGGCCCCCAACACGATGGTCGTGAAGTAGATGACGGTGGTCGGGTTGATGATGGTGAGGCCGAGGAACCGACCGTAGGTCAGGCCCAGTTCGCCTCGTCGCAGCGGCGCGCCTGTCTGGACCGGGACGGGGGGTCGGCGGGCGTCGACCAACCCTTTGGCTGCCAGCCCGATGAGAACCAGGGCGCTCACCCACCGGATCGGCTCCTCCCAAGGCGCGAGCGCCTGGGCAGCCAGACTCCCGGCGACGGCCGCCGTCATCGCATACGCGAGATCGGCGGTTGCGGCTCCCGCCCCGGCGGCCGCACCGCAGGCGAACCCGCAGCGCATCGAGGTGGTGACGATGAGCATGGCGATGGCGCCGAAAGGGATGGCGATTCCGTATCCGGCCAGTGCTCCGTTCCAGACGACGTCCCACATGAAGCGGCGAGTATCGCCGTCCGGGCGGTTGGAATGACACGATTTTCGGTCACCGTGCGAGGATGTCGCCAACGTGTCGTGTGAGGAGCGGCCTTGCCATGGTGAAGATCTCTGAGACCCAGCTCCCCGGTGTCGGGGTGCGGTACGAATTCCTGACCGAGGACGGTGAACGCATCGGCGTCGTCCACCATCGCGGTGGTCGGCGTGAAGTCTTCGTGTGTCGCGCCGAAGAGCCGGACGCGGTAGCGCTCAGCCTCGATCTGAACGAGGACGAAGCCCACACCTTCGGCGAAATGATGGGTGTGGCCACCGTTGTGGAGAACCTGCAGGAACTGAAGCAGTCCATCGAAGGTTTGGCGATCGACTGGCTTACGGTGGATCCTGGCACTCCCTACGCCGGCAAGACCATCGGCGATGCTCGGATCCGCACTCGTACCGGCGTGTCGGTGGTCGCCGTCATTCGCGGGACCACCCCAGTTCCGGCTCCTGATCCCACCTTCAGGATCGAAGACGGTGACACGCTGGTCGTGGTCGGAACGCCGAAGGGCATCGAGGCGGTCACCGACATCCTGACCGCCGGGTGACGTGAGCCATACGGCACTGCTCTTCCTGGAGCTCGGGGCGGTCATCGTCGCCCTCGCTCTCCTGGCGAGGGTGGCGGTCCGCTTCGGACTCTCTCCGATCCCGCTCTATCTCCTGGGCGGCCTCGCATTCGGCAACGGGGGATTGTTCCCTCTGGTCACCTCCGAAGAGTTCATCGCCACCGGTTCGGAGTTCGGGGTGGTGCTTCTGCTGGTCATGCTCGGACTAGAGTACTCGGCCGACGAGCTGATCGACGGGATGAAGTCGAGTACCCGTGCGGGGTTCTTGGACATCGTCCTCAACTTCACCCCCGGGTACCTGGCGGGTCTGGTGTTGGGCATGGGAGCGCTCGGTTCCCTGTATCTGGGTGGAGTCACCTACATCTCGTCGTCCGGTGTCGTGGCCAAGTTGTTGGGTGACCTGGGATGGACCGCCAACCGGGAGACCCCGGTGATGCTGTCGATCCTGGTGTTCGAGGATCTGGCCATGGCGGTGTTGTTGCCGATCTTGGGCGCGGTCGGCGTGGGTGGCTCGGTGTGGG
The DNA here is from genome assembly GCA_046565785.1 of Acidimicrobiia bacterium. Taxonomy (GTDB): domain Bacteria; phylum Actinomycetota; class Acidimicrobiia; order Spongiisociales; family ZC4RG35; genus DATHWB01. Next base: position 2,010 of record JBKHXZ010000214.1, on the reverse strand, counting down.
CGGCCACCGGTTCCATCGCCGCCGCCCTCACTGCGGTCGTCGTCATCATCCTGGTCGCCGCCCGGCATGGCGACCGGCTGAGCCGGGCGGCGCTGTCCTCGTCCGACGAGGTCAACCTCCTCACGGTGCTGGGTATCACCCTGTTGGTGGCTGGAGCCGCCGAACAGATCCACGTGTCCGCCGCAGTGGGGGCGTTCCTGGTTGGTATCGGCGTGTCCGGCGAGGCAGCCCACCGGGCTCGGGGTCTCCTCACACCGTTGCGCGACCTGTTCGCGGCGGTGTTCTTCGTCTTCTTCGGCCTGTCGATCGACCCCACCGACCTTCCTGGAGTGGCGTGGATCGTGCTCGCACTGGCCTTGGTGACCGGGGCCACCAAGCTCGTCACCGCCTGGCTGGCCGCGCGTTGGGCCGGCATCGGGGCACGCGGGCGCCGGCGAGCCGGCGCGGCGCTGATCGCTCGGGGCGAGTTCTCCATCGTCATCGCCGGTCTCGGTGTGTCCGCAGGTGTCGGCGGCAACCTGGGGGCGGTCGCCGCCGGCTACATCCTGATCATGGCCACCTTCGGCCCGATCATCGCCCGCTTCGCCGGCCGCGCCGCGACCTGATCGTCAGGGGTCGCGGTTGTTGGTGGTGTATGTGGTGCCGAGGGGGGAGTGCCAGGTGATGGTGCGGTCGGCTCGGATGGTGTAGTGCCAGCCGGTGGTGTGGCGGATGGTGTCTGTCCCCCCAGGAGCGCAGCGACTTTGGGGGGACCGAAGGGACGCGTAGCGGACCTTCGAGGGGGGTCGTGAGCGAAGCGAACTCGTGGACAATCTCTGTCGCGGGCGAGCCCACGGGTGTGCCCGCTGCGCGGAAGGCCCCCCTCTGCCTCGCCTGGCGGCTCGGCTGTCTCCCCCCAACGCCCTTCGGGCTGGGAGAGATGAGGAGTTCCTGACCTCGGAGCGGGTCGATCCCGGTGACCTGGACGGCGATGGTGCCGTCAGGTTGGGTCCAGGAGACGAACTGGCGGTCGGTGACTGCTTTCTTGTGTTGTTCTCTGACCGAGTCGGGGTCGGTTTCGATGGCTGTCTTGCGGATGCGTGCTCGTAGCTGGCCGGTAGTCAACGTTTCGGCGTCTTCGAGGATCCGGTCGGTGACGGTGCGGGCGTGAGCGACGGACAGGTGGGTGGTGTCCGTGACGATGACCCCGGCCTTTCTCTTGTCGATCCGACCGGCCGACAGTGCTTCCAACACTTGGGGGAGACGGACGAGAAGATCGAAGGCCAGGTCCAGTTCGGTTTCGGCGCCCAACCCGACACCCCAAGGCAAGCCTTTCGATTGAGCGACCTTGGCGGGGTTTGGACCGGGGACGAGTTGATCCTGTGGGGCGGTTACGCCACCTACGGCAACGGCGAGGCCAGTGGCGTTGGCGCCCGCTACGACCCGGCAAGCGACACCTGGACGGTCATAGCCGACAGCCCGCTCAGTGCTCGCTGTGACCACGGCCTGACCTGGACCGGCGAGGTGGCCATCGTCTTCGGTGGGATCAAGACCTGCGGACATCCGAATTTCATCCCCAGTGGGGACGCAGCGGTCTATGACCCTTCCGAGGACGCGTGGCAGGTCCTGGGCGACGGATAGCAGTCATGCCGAGCGACCGCCCCCATCCGCCGGGCCAGGTGGCAATGGCGGCTCGGCTGTATCCCAGCAGGGGCGCCAGCGACGTTGGGGAGAGAGGCGGCCGATTCGTTCAGATACCGGTGGCGGGACTCGATGGGTCGTCTTTCCTCAGGTTTCGATGGTCACGATCGCGCCGGGGTGGGGGTGGAGTTCTCCGGTGGACTCGCCCGCCGCCTCGACCACTACCGCAACCGGTTCGATGTCGTGGGTCTGGACGATGCGGGCTCGCCCTGCTGCATCGGTGCGAGCCCTGACGCTGCTCCTGCGCTGCTGGGCGTCGAGGAAGGAGAGTGTGACCTGCTCGCCGGCCACCTCGGTTCCGTTCCCGTCGACGACCAGCACGGTGAAGTT
>JBKHXZ010000213.1:0-2018 GCA_046565785.1 Acidimicrobiia bacterium | reverse complement strand
GAAGGCCACATACACGATCACCGTGGCACCCAGCACCACCCCGACCACGGTCGGGCTCAGGGTGGTGAGGAAGTACACCCCGATGGGAGTGCCGACCACCCCTGAGGCGATGATCGGCCCGAGGTTGCGCGTCTGGCCGGCCGCGTCCCGATACCGCCATGCCATGTACGCGTTGGTCACCACCGTCGACAGCGTCATGATGACGATGGCGTCGTACGCACCGACGATCAACGCCAGCACGGGGATAGCGATCGGCGGCAAGCCCATTCCGGTGATCGACTTGACGAGTGCACCGACGCCAACCGCTACGACGACTGCCAGGATCTCCACCCGTCAGTCGATTCCCGCCGTGGACAACAGGGGTCGGAGTCTCGCCGCCACCGCCTCCGGATCGGAGAACAGCCCTGCCGCGTCAGCGAGCCGCACGAGCTGGGAGAGGTGAATGATCGACCGGGCACCTTCCTGACCGCCGAGCATTCGAAAGTGGCGCTGGTGGCCGTTGAGGTAGGCGAGAAACGTGAGGCCCGTCTTGTAGTGGTAGGTGGGTGTCTCGAAGATGTGTCGGGAAAGCGGAAGCGTCGGCGCCAAGATCCGGTGGAACCCCTCGACATCTCCGTCGTCGAGAGCGTGGAACGCCGACATCGCCACGGGTGCGATTCCGTCGAAGATGCCCAACAGGGCGTCACTGTGATGCGAACCGTCGCCGGCGATGAGCGTCGGGAAGTTGAAGTCGTCACCGGTGTAGCACCGCACGCCGGGGGGAAGCGTGCGCCGCAGCTCACATTCCAAAGCCTCGTCCAGCATCGACACCTTCACACCGTCCACCCGGTCGGCGTGGGCCGAGATGATTTCGACCATGTTGTGCATCGCCGCGTAGGGATCGCGGGAGCCCCAGTATCCGTCGAGAGCGGGGTCGAACATCGGTCCCAGCCAATGGATGACGGCCGGACGATCCAGTTCATCCAGCACTCGGCCATACATCCTGGCGTAGTAGTCCGGTCCTCCGGCGGTGGCAGCGAGGGCCCGACTGGCCATGAGGACGACGGCCCCGCCCCGCTCTTGGACGAACCCGACCTGATCGAGATACGAAGCCTCGATGGTCGACAACGAGTGACCGCCACCGGAGAGGTCGTCGGTGGTGACCCCGCACACCACGGCACCGCCGACGCTGGCCGCCTCGGCCAGCGAACGCTCGATCAGGATTCGCACGTCGTCGACGCCCAGGCCCATTCCGCGCTGGGCGGTGTCCATGGCTTCGGCAACTCCGAAGCCGATCCGCCACAGGTGGTGGCGGAAGGCGAGCGTCGCCTCCCAGTCGATGGCGGAGGTGCCGACCGGGTCGCCGAGAGGGTCGGCGACCACATGGGCAGCGGCATACACCACTCGCGACCGTGGGGTGCCGGTGCGGGCTTGGACGGTCGGGAAGGTTCCCAGGCGGTAATCCTCGATCGATCGGTCGGCACGGGCAAGACGCACCACGGTCATGGCCGCACCTCGGCGAGGTCGACCCATCGTCTCTCTTTCCACGACTTGACCGCGGCGTCGACCAGTTCCAAGCCGCGGACTCCCGCTGCCAGAGTCCACGGGAACGGTTGGTCGTCGGCCACATGGGCCAGGAACGCTTCCCACTGCAGCTTGAAGCCGTTGTCGTATCCGGTCACGGGAGGAACCTCCAGCCATCCGGCGCGAAAGTCCAACGGGTTCGGCACATCGGGGTTCCAGACGGGTCGAGGTGTGGCGGATCGGTGTTGCTGGCGACAGTGCTCGAGTCCGGCGACTGCGGAACCCTCGACTCCGTCCACTTGGAAGACCACCAACTCATCCCGATACACCCGGGTGACCCACGACGAGTTGATCTGAACCACCGCGCCGTCGGCGAGCTGCATCGTGGCGTAGGCCGCGTCGTCGGCCGTGGCTCGATACGCGACGCCGTCTTCGTATCGGGTGGGGATGTGCGTGGCCCCGAGAACACTCACCGATTCGATGTCTCCGAACAGGCCCTCGATCACATACTGCCA
>JBKHXZ010000212.1:0-2904 GCA_046565785.1 Acidimicrobiia bacterium | reverse complement strand
CGGGCCGAGTCGACTGCTGGCGCTCTGGCCGATGCCCTGGCCGCGGTACCAGAGGTGGAGGCGGTGTTCTATCCGGGACGAGACGACCACCCGGACCGGGGTCGGGCTGTGGGGTTGTTCGGCGGCCGAGGCGGGACGATGGTGAGTATCCGCCTGTCCGGGGGTCGAGAGGCGGCGAACGCTTTCGTCCGCGCGGCTTCCCCGGTGCGTTTCGCGCCCACCCTGGGAGACGTGTCCACCTTGTTGTCACATCCGGCGTCGTCTTCGCACCGGCGACTGTCGGAGGCCGAACGTGAGGCGCTGGGGATCAGCGAGGGGTTCATCAGGATTTCGGTCGGCATCGAAGATCCGGAAACCCTGATCCCCCACTTGGTCGCCGCCGCCCAAACCCTGGGTTCGTGACCGTGTAGAGCGCGGGTTCAGCGCACCGGTTTCACTCTTCCTCGGAAACCGACTCGAACCGTGGGCTGGCCGGGCCCTCTGAGGGCCCCACCAACCCTGGGTTCGCGGGGCCCTCCGCCGGCACCTGGGGCCTACGGTTGGGGAGGATGCGGCGGGCGGTGACGACGAAGCCCGTGTGGCCCACCATCTGATGGTCGGGACGCACCGAACGACCCTTCACGTTCCAAGTGCGGTGGAGGGTCTCGAACACGTCGATCTCCGCCCACGCCCCACCCTCCCGCAAGACGTCGACCAATGTCTGGATCTGGGGAACGGTGGGGATGTAGGCAACCAGGCCGGTGCCGCCTGCCTGGGTCTCCCCCGCTACTGCCGCCGCATGCCACGGTTCGGGCAGGTCCAGCACGATCCGATCGACATGTGTTTCGGCGACGACGTCTTCCACCTCGCCGATTCGCATTTCCAGGTTCGCCGGCACCTCGCCGAACCAGCGGTTCAAGGTCTTGATCGCCTGCTTTTGATGGTCCTCTCGCCGTTCGACGGTCACCACCGTCCCGCCCGGTCCCACCGCCCGCAGCAGTGCGCTGGTCAGCGCCGCAGATCCTGTGCCGGCTTCCAGCACCCGCATGCCCGGGCCGATGTCCCCCCACAGCAGGATCGGCCCCATGTCTTTCGGGTACACCACCTGGGCCCCCCGTTGCATCCTGAGGACGTAGTCGGCCAGTCGGGGACGCAGCACGATGAGGGCTCCCCCACCGCTCGACTCCAACTGGACTCCTTCCGGCTGGCCGATGATGTCGGTGTGGGCGAGCACACCCCGGTGGTATTGGAACGACCCGGAACGGTCGAGACGCACCAGGTAGTGACGCTCATTCGAGTCGATGACGAGGGCCATCTCCCCCTCACGGAACGGCTCACTCATCGTCGCGCCGTCCGATGTGAACCAGTGTCTGGGATTGCAGCCGACAGAACGCGCAACGCGACCCGGTGGTCGGTTGGCCGCACTGCTCACACGCTGAGAGTTCTGGTGGTGGCACGGCCTGGAATAGCGGTGCCGCCCGGTCGAGGAACCCGAACAAGAAGTTGGCTTTCATCCCCGGCGAGTCCTCTTCCAGACGGTTCAACCATTCCTTGTAGCGGTTGACGGTGTTCCCGGCGGCCATCGGGCATTCCTCGACCTCGTAGTCGATGCCCTGGACGATGCAGTAGGCGGCGGTCTCCCGCTCGGCGAGCCGGATCAGCGGCTTCACCTTGCGGGCCAGCCCGTCCCCGCTGGCAGGAAGGACGGGGGCTTGTCGGGCGAGGTAGTCGAGATCCCATCGACTGACGTTGCCCCACAGGGTGGCCGCTTCGTCGTCGAGGTTGTGACCCATCACCAGCACGTCGTACGACCCGTCGTCGGCCACCTTGTTGAGGATGTACCGCTTGGACAGCCCGCAGGCCGAACAGGGAACCCGCCCGCCCGATTCGGCGGCATCGGGCACACCGAACCCGTATTCGGATGGGAGGTCGACGATCCGCAGGTCGAGTCCCCTCTTGGCGGCGAACCGCCGGCTGAACGCCAGCGAATCGGACGAGTACTCGCCGATGCCCAAATGCAGGTACACCCCGTCCACCCGGTAGCCGAGCGAGGTCAGCACATCCCACAGGGCGAGGCTGTCTTTCCCGCCGGAGACACCTAGCAGCAGACGTTCGTCGGGGGTGAACATCCGGTAGTCGTGGATGGTCCGTTCGACCTGACGGTGGACGTGTTCGACGAAATGCGGCTTGCAGAAGTTGGCGTTGTGACGGCGCACTTCGATGACGGCGCGGTCACGGCAGACCCGGCATTTCATGCTGTCAGCCTCCGGAGATGACCGGACGGAGTTCGATGACGTCGTCTTCGGCGAGAGGAATGTCGGGGGTGAGTAGCTCGTCCCCGCGGATCACCAGCACCGACTCGGACACGATGTCGAGCTTCTTCAGGACGTCTGCGACCCGGCGGGCACCTTCGACTTCGATCTCGCGCCGAGGTTGACGCAGGATCACCTTCATTGAAAGGCGCCCACGACCGCCAGGCTGAGACTGAGGACCATGCCGACGACGACGACCCAGACGGTGATTGTGACGAATCTGTTCTTACGCATGCTTGTGGTGGGCGGGAGTTCGGTACGGTAGTGCCGTGTCCGATTTCGCCAACCCATGGGCCTGATCCCCGACCCCGGGTCGCTGGTCACCTCCGGTGTGACCCGGCTGTTCCGTGGCCTGCGCACCGGCGATCAGCGGGCGCTCCTTACCGGAGCTGCCATCGCCGCGCTCGGCCTATGGCGTCGCTCGTCCGGACCGAAGAGGACCCTCGTCCACCGTGAGGTGGTCAAAGAGGGGTCCTCCCTGGTGATTCGCAACGGGTCGGACCAGACCCGGGTGGATGTCCGCCGGGTGGACGACTGAGACCACCCAGCCTGGGATTCAGCGGACCTTGTAGACCTCGACGACCGTCTTGCCCTTGTCCGCCCCTTTGCGGCG
>JBKHXZ010000211.1:0-1774 GCA_046565785.1 Acidimicrobiia bacterium | reverse complement strand
ACCCGCGTCATTCGAAGAGGATTGTTCCGTCCCCTCTGAACCGAGACTTCGTACTCGGAGTGTCGAGAAGCCCAGTCGTGGAGTTCCGGTCCCGACCCAACCACTTCGACCGTCATCGTTGAATCGCCGTCGATGGCGCCGATCACCACGCCGGTTTCGGCATCCGTCACGGCGATCCGACACCCTGACTCCTCCCACGCCACCTTCGAATCGTGCCAGTGGCTCACGACGACCCGAACAGGCGGCCCGTCCGCCCCTCACAGGTTGACCACTTGGGCCGGTGCAGCCGAATCGTTCCACGCTTCGATGCAGGTCTGGACGGGAATCCCAGCACACGCCCCCAGTAGGACGGCGGAGGAAACGATCAAACCGAGCGCGGTGGGACCGATGGTCGGTGCGGAGTTCGACCGAATATCCACATGTATCAACCTACCCCGAGGGCATCCTGGGGAGGAGCACTGGGCGCACGATCACACACCATCGTCGAATATCCTCAACGAGAAGAGGTGAGGCCCTATGTCTCCCAACGAAACCCGAGCAAATCCGCTTCTGGAAATGCGCCGGGACGGATTGCAGCCCGACCCGTGGGTCTGCGTGTTCGCTATCCGCATGCGAGCTCGACCCCGCCACCACCCACCGGTCCTCGTCCTGATCGCCGCGGCGATGGTCCTCGGATGGCTCCTGATCCAAGGTGTCCTTGCCTTCGCCGACGGGCGCCTGGGCGAGACTCCCATCAACCATGAGCGGGCCGCCATCGAGCACTGTCGGGTGGTCGCAGCGCCGCAGACCGCCGAATTCAGCGACTGTGTTCTGCGTTACGTAGAGCGATAGCCCTTCGGTACCGCCGATCGTCGGAAGCGCACCGCAAGGGCGCTCACATTGAACGGCTTGCCTCGCCCACGACGCGCTTCGCGGTGCAAGGACAGCCAGACACCACCGCACGGACGCACGAGCTCCGCCTGATCGGCCGAGCGGGCTCCAGTTACATCTGATCTGCACAACGAAGGGGCATCCGATGCGGATGCCCCTTCGTCTCCTTCCGGGTCAGAGGTTCATGGCCGGAAGGCATCCCCCTGCTCGGCGTTGTCCGCACCCGACTCTGCTTCCTCAGGAAGTTCATCGTCGCCGCTGTCAGCTTCTTCCGGAAGCTCGATGTCGTCCACACCGGTCGGGACGTCCTCGGTCTTCTGTTCGGCGATGTCGTCGTAGTCGCCGGCGTTGGCAGCACCGTCGTCGGCCCGATCCAGACCTTCGGTCGAGGCCCCGTCCGAGGCGGTGTCGGCTACTTCTCCGCCGAACTCCTCATCACGATCCGCGGGGTCGGTGCTGTCGATCACGTCGAGCACATCGCTGGCGGTTTCGTTGTCGATCTCGGCGTCCACCTCGGTCTCGATTTCGACCTCGCTGGACGGAATCTCGATGCCGATGGCACCGAGACGATCCGCCGTCCAGTCCTGGACCGGGTCAGGCAGGTTGCCGGTGGCGGCAAGTCCGCCGGTGGTGGTGGCCAGCGCCACCGATCCGATCGCCAGTTTCCCGGCGAGGGAAGAGAGGAATGTGCTCAGCATGATGCGTCGCCTCCATCGTGTTGGTAGGGGTCGAGTCGTCCGGGTCCTGGGCCCGGACGGGGCGCCGTCGATCCCCCGTGCTTCCGCCGCCAACCTGGCGACCAGCTCGGTGGGTGTCCCGAACTGTTCGGTCTCCGCGCGAAGCTGTTCGACCAGGTGAACGACGTCGTCCGGGAAGGACGAAGCGTCGCCGTTGGTGAGCAGCC
>JBKHXZ010000210.1:0-1442 GCA_046565785.1 Acidimicrobiia bacterium | reverse complement strand
AGGAAGGCAAGTTCCGTTCGATGTCCCCCGACGCCGCCGGCCGTTTCATGAACGAGCTGATCATGGCCGCCGCGAAGATCCTCATCGCCTCCAACAACGCCGAGTCCCGCTTCCCCGAAGTCGTCGGCGACCTCGAACACTTCCTCCTCGGCGGCCTCCGTGCCTAGCAGGGTCCCCCCTTTGGGGGACCGAAGGGACGCGTAGCGGACCTTCGAGGAGGGTCGTGAGCGGAGCGAACTCGTTGATCCACCTTGCTCCGTGGAAGGCCCCCCTCCGCCTAACGAGGCGCTCGGCTGTCTCCCCCAACGGGCTTCGCCCTGGGGGGAGAGAAAGCGAACTCTTTGGTTCACCTTGGTGGCGCCCGGCGGGCTTCGTCCGGGGCGCGCGGAGATACGTTCATCCTCCGGACACCCGGTCGCTCTACGCTTTTGGGCGTGGAGCGTCGCTATCTGAATCGGGAGCTGTCGTGGCTCGACTTCAACGCCAGGGTGCTGGCGCTGGCCGAAGACGAGTCGATTCCTCTGCTGGAACGCGTCCGCTTCCTGGCGATCTGGTCGTCGAACCTCGACGAGTTCTTCATGGTGCGGGTCGCCGGCCTGAAAGAACAGGTGGCGGTGGGCGTCCGTACCACCCCGGCGGACGGGATGACTCCTGCCGAACAGCTCGACCACATCGGTCCGATCGTCGCCGACCAGTACAAGCGGGCAGACGCCCTGTTCCTCAACGAGCTCGCCCCCCAACTCTCCGATGCCGGGATTCGATTCGGTGACTACGACTCGTTGGACGACGACGATCGCCAATACCTGGACGATCAGTTCCGGTCACGGGTGTTCCCGGTAGTCACACCGCTGGCGGTCGACCCTGCCCACCCGTTCCCGTACATCTCCAACCTGTCGCTCAACCTGGCGATCCTGGTCCGTAACCGGGACACCGGGCAGACCCGGTTCGCCCGCATCAAGGTGCCTCCCATCCTGTCCCGTTTCGTGGTGATGCCCGACGGTGAGCGTTTCGTCCCGCTCGAGCAGGTCATCGCCGCCCACCTCGACGAGCTGTTTCCGGGAATGGAGATCGTCGAACACCACGTGTTCCGAGTGACCCGCAACGCCGACTTCGAAATAGAAGAGGATCAGGGTGGCGACCTCCTGCAGACCATCGAGTCGGAACTCACCCGCGGTCGCTTCGGTCGGGTGGTGCGCCTCGAAGTCCACGACACCATGTCGCCGGAAGTGCTCGACCTGCTCACTCGGGAGATGTCGATCGACGAAGCCGACGTCGTGCGGGTGTCCGGTCCCTTGGGTCTCGCCGGCCTGTCTGTCGTTGCCGACCTGGCCCGCGCCGATCTCACCTGGGAACGGTGGAACTGGACGACCCAGCCCCGGCTGGCCGCCCGCAGTGGCGAGGCTCCCGACTTCTTCGCCACGATCCGAGCAGGCGACGTCCTG
>JBKHXZ010000209.1:0-8200 GCA_046565785.1 Acidimicrobiia bacterium | reverse complement strand
GTCCGGCATTCCCGGACGATCCGGCCGGTGGAACGAACAGCGCCTATGGGATCGGCTACAACCCGGACGGAACCTCCGGCACGTTCACCCTCCGACTCAGCTCGGACGGGTTCTTCCAGTCGGTCCCCGAGATCGACGTGCGCGCCTTCGTGATCGACGACTACACCGGAATCCTGGTTTCCAAACAGGCCGTCCCCTCCATCGAAGGGATCAACTTCTACACGTTCTGTGTCGAGGAGGGATTCAGCTTTTCTCCGGAAGACACCGGGTCGGATCAGACCGGTCTGATCCTGGTGGATCCGGCGGCCGACTTCGGAATCGCTCAGATCGTGGCGCAGTCCACCACGACCACCACCGCGGCCACGACGACCACCACCGCCGCTCCGACCACCACTGCGGCGCCTACGACGTCGACCTCCGTCGCGCAGCCGACCGAAGCGGGCGGCTTCCCCTGGGCGCTGGTCTTGGGTGGCGGCCTCCTGCTGTTGGTGGCTGGCTGGTTCGTCTACAACCGGCCGGAGGGTGACCCGTGTAGCGATGAGCTCGCAGCCTGGCAGGCCGCCCAGCGGAAGTGTGACGACGCCCGGGCCCGTGCCGACGAGGCGAAACAAGAATGTGAAGAGGCGGAGGCGACGCGTCAGGACCTCGAAAACCAACGTGCCGAGGTGTGCCAGGACTGGCCGCCCGCCTGCTGGGGCGACGACGACGGTTCCTGGGTGGAGGACTCCCAGGGCAACCGTGTCACCTCTCGGGACCTTCACATGAAGAATATGGCGCTCGGTCAGGTGTGGAGCGACTACCAGGCGGGCAAGCTCACCGCCCAGGAGGTCGAAGCCAAGTGGCAGGAGGCGGACACGGCACAGTTCCGAGAGGAGATGCGGGACCGAGACGCCGATGCCAAAGCCGAGTTGGAGCGTCTCGACCGGGAGATCGAACAGGCGGAGCAGGCCGAGAAGGACGCGTGCGACGCCGCCGACCGTGCCGAACAGCAAGCCGCCGATGCCTGCGCCGAGGCAGACGCGGCCCGCCGCCGGTACGAAGAATGCGTGGGGGCTGTGACGTCCGGAGGGTCCGAGGGCGGCGACACCGGGGGAACGCCCACCGGCCCCTCCGGACCGGGAGTGGCCACCGGCGGAGAACCGAAACGCGACCCGTGCGAGGGCCAGCCCCCACGCAAGACAGAACCGGCGGGCGCGGCGGACAGCATCCTGGTGACGGTCGACTTCGCCCTGATCGTGGAACGCTGGGAGGGCACGGAACGCAACACCGAGGCCGGGGCACAGATCGCGGTGGATCTCAGGAATTTGGCTCAGGAACTCGACGTGGTGGGCGACCTGATGAGCGCCAAAGGGGCAGGCGAGAGCATCTCGGGCGGTCTGACCAACCTGGCGGAAGGGTCCTACGTCGCGGGAAGTGCCGGCCTGGTCAACGGCGGTGTCAGCGCATACCTCGCTGGAACCGATGTGGCTCCCGACATCCCTACCACCCTGCCGCAAGCGGTGGTCGAGGGCCTCGAACTCGGTGCCAAGCTGGGTGCCATCATCGCCGGAAAGGTCACCGAGTGGATGACGAACTACACGGTGATGGAAGCCCGAGTGACGTACTTCACCCAGCGGGTCACTGCCACTCCCTACACGGTGTGGGAGTGCCGCCAGGGAGTCGGCTGGGTCTGTGTGGAGCGTGTGTGGGAGATCCAGGTCGGCAAGCTGGGCAGGCGTCCAGGTCCACGCAGCGGGTCTCATCTGATGACCGGCAAGCTGGAGCGGGCGCGTGCCGAACGAGACTTCGCCCGTCTGGGTCGGGTGGCCGGCAACGAGGTGACCAACTCCAGTCGGCGACTGGACGAGTTCCTGCGGGCGCATCGGGGCGGACCCTGCCAGTGAGCACACGGACGCTGGGGTTGGTGGTCATGGGATTGGGCGCGGTGATGTCCGTGGCGGGTGCCGTCGGGATGGTCACTGCCGGCGAGGACGCCGTACCGGCTGCAGCCGACACGACATCCACCACCCTCGCAGCGACCACGACCACGACCACGACCACGGCGACCACCACCACGAGCTCCACCGAGCCTTCCACCACCCAGGACTCGACCCCGATCGCTGTTCCGGACCCGGCGGAAATCGAGGGCTTCGTGGCCGACTTCGTCGGGTGGATCGACGCTGGAGACTCCGACTCGCTGACTGCTCGTCTCCACCCGGTGGTGATCGACGAGTACGGGGAGGACCTGTGTCGAGAGTTCGTTGCGAGGGAGATCTTGGCATTGGAGGATTACCGCCTGACCGGTCCGGTGACCGGCCCCGAGCCGTCCCGCTACGGGACGGTCGATGTCGACCTGTTTCGGGCTCCTGTGGCATTCACGTTCCAGGGCTCCGAGTTCCAAGGCGACGCCACGTTCGCCTTCGTCGACGGCAGGGTCCGCTGGTTCGCTACCTGCCGGTGATCGTCAGCGCTGCAGCCATCGGGAAAGCAGCCGGGTCACCAGTGGCATCAGCAGCCAGGTGAGGATGGCGATTCCCACCACGTTGGAGATGAACAGGGCGGGAATCCACGGTGCATCGGGGAGGAATGTCCGTTGCGCCCAGCCCAGGCTCAGTGTCGTCGGATACAACGCGATGAGCACGGCGACGCCCTGTTTCCACCGTTTGGGCTGGCGGGATCCATCGATCCGGAACCAACCGGCGAAACCGCCCACCACGTTGAGTGTGCGGTCTCCTTCGATGAGCGGTTCGATGAGCCGCAACACCCGCTGACGCTCTTCGGACTCCAGCCACCGATCCAGGTTCGAGCGGGAGTCGAAAGCGAACACGACGACATGGTCGTCCTGGATTCCCGGGACCGGCTCGACCAGCTCACAGCTCAGAAACCCGTCGAAATCCCTCATGACCAACGTGATCTCGGCATGCGCCCGTCGGAAGTCGTCCCAGGCGTCCGGACGGACACGCTGGGACATGACAGCGGTGACGGCACCCGGTCCCGGATCCGACTGCACCAGGCGCTGTTCCCTGACCGGCCCTTGCAGCAGTCGGTTGCCTTCTTCGAGTAGCGACTGACGCTCCGGAGAGGTCATCCACTCTTCGAGTTGGTCGGCGGTGGCGAACCGGTACACGATCATCCACTCGTCGGGATGCGCTTCGTCGGGAGGCTGAGCCTCGGATCCGAGATGTCCGGGGAAGCTCTCGGCCAGCGCCCGAATGCGGGCGTTCCAACGTTCGAACTCCCGTTCCATCCCGGGTTTGACCCGGCGGGAGACGATGATCGTCGGGGACGGTCCGCTCATCGGACCAGTATCGCCCATTCGGGTCGGATGCTTCACTTGGCGCATGCGACTGATCCTGGCTTCCGGCTCCCCGCGGCGTGCCGCCCTCCTCGAATCTCTCGGTCTGACGTTCGAGGTGATCCCACCTCAGGTCGACGAGAGCCGGTATCCGGACGAAGAGCCCGACCATTACGTCGAACGGGTCGCCCGGATGAAGGCGGCGGTGGTCGATGACACCGACACGGTCGTCCTCGCCGCCGACACCACCGTGGTCCACGAGGGAAAGGTGCTGGGCAAGCCGGCGCATCCGGCGGAGGCGCGGTCGATGCTCCGTCATCTGAGCGGTGACATCCACGCCGTTTTCACCGGGGTGGCGGTGGCGTCGAACGGGGCGGTGAGCTCGGCGGTCGACCGTTCCCTGGTGCGGATGACCGAACTCACCGACGACGAGATCGACCGGTACGTGGCGACCGGCGAGCCGCTCGACAAGGCGGGGGCTTACGCCCTGCAGGGTTTGGGCGGGATGTTCGTGGAGGACGTCGACGGGTCGCCGTCGAACGTGATCGGACTGCCGCTCCACCTCACCGTCCGACTCCTCCGCGCCCACGGCATCGACCCGCTCGACTGATGCTGCTGGCAGAACTGGTGGCGACCTCCCTACGGGTGGCTGCTACCCGAGCCCGGAAGGCGAAAGTTGCCGAACTGGCCGACCTGCTTGCCCGGGTCGACCCGGTCGAGGTGCCCATCGCCGTCGGTTACTTGTCGGGTGAGCCACGCCAGGGGCGGGTGGGGGTCGGCTGGGCGTCGGTTTCGAACACCGATGTCCCTGCAGCAACGCATCCGCATCTGACCCTCACCGACGTCGACGACTTCTTCACGGCCGTGCCGTCGATGACCGGCCCGGGCTCACAACAGGCTCGCCGGGTTGCGCTGGCCCGTCTCATGGCTCGTGCCACCACCGCCGAGCAGCGCTTCCTGGCGGCACTGATCACCGGAGAGGTCCGCCAGGGTGCACTGGAGGGACTGGTGCTCGAGGCGGTGGCACAGGCAGCGACCGTCGATGTCGCGTTGGTGCGGCGGGCGGCGATGCTCGGCGGCAGTCTCGGAGAGATCGCCCGCATCGCCAGGAAGTCGGGCGAGGCCGGACTGGCCGACGTCGGGCTGGAGGTCTTGCGGGCGGTGCGGCCGATGCTGGCTGCCACCGCTGCGAGCCCGGAGGAGGCCGTGACCGACCTCGGTGACGTGGTAGTCGACTGGAAGCTGGACGGGGCACGTATCCAGGTGCATCGCAAGGGTGAGGTGGTGGCGGTGTTCACACGCAACCTCAACGACGTCACGGACCGCCTGAGTGAGGTGGTCGACGTCGTGCGATCGCTGAACACCGAGGCCGTGGTGCTCGACGGCGAGTCCCTCGCTCTCGACGACGAGGGGGCGCCGCGGGTCTTCGGAGACACCATGAGCCGTTTCGGGTCAGACTCGACGGTCGGCGGGACCAACCTATCGGCGTTCTTCTTCGACATCCTGCATCTCGACGGCCGTGATCTCATCGACCTGCCGCTGGCGGCGCGGCTCGAAGCGTTGGAGGCAACGGTCGGTCCTGATCTCCGGGTGCCGTCGCGGCGGACCACCGACCCTGCGGTGGCCGCTGCCGAGTTGGATCGGGCGGTGGCTGCCGGGCACGAGGGGATCATGGTCAAGGACGCCGCCGCACCGTACGAGGCGGGACGGCGCGGTTCGGCGTGGCGGAAGGTCAAGCCGGTTCACACCCTCGATCTGGTCGTGCTGGCTGCCGAATGGGGTCACGGGAGGCGCACCGGTTGGCTCTCCAACCTGCACCTCGGATGCCGTGACTCGGAGTCGGGGGAGTTCGTGATGTTGGGCAAGACGTTCAAGGGCCTGACCGACGCGATGCTGGCATGGCAGACCGAGCGGCTGCTGGAGTTGGAGACCCGACACATCCGCGGCACGGTGTTCGTCCGTCCGGAACTGGTGGTGGAGGTGGCCCTCGACGGGCTGGTGGCTTCTCCCCGGTACCCGGCGGGGATGGCACTGCGTTTCGCCCGGGTGAAGCGATACCGGCCGGACAAGTCCTCGAGCGAGGTCGACACGCTCGACACGGTGCGTGCCATCTACCTGCGTCGAGGCTTCCAATAGGATCGGAAACAGTCGACGAGAGGAACCCACGTGCAACTCGGAGGACTGGAAGTCACCTGGCTGGGACACGCCGCGATCCGCATCCGGACCGACGACGGGACCACCGTGCTCATCGACCCGTGGTTGGAGAACCCGACCTGCCCTCAGGGAGAACAGTCGCAGGACCGAGTCGATGCGATCTTCGTCACCCACGGGCATTTCGATCATCTCGGCAACACGGTGGCGCTGGCCAGGGCGCACGGTGCCCAGGTCCACGCCATCCACGAGATCGCCGTGTACCTGGAAGGGGTAGGGGTCGAGAACACGGTGGGTTCCAACAAGGGCGGAACCGTCGAGTCCGTCGCCGGGATCCAGGCCAGCCTCACCACTGCCGTCCATTCCAGTGGCATTTCCGGCGACCAGGGGATCGTGCCGGGCGGCGAGGCCGGTGGCTGGGTGTTGGAGTTCCCCGGCGGCCCCACCCTCTATCACGCCGGCGACACGACGGCCTTCGGTGACATGGAGCTGATCGGCCGGATCTGGGAGCCGGACGTCGCTTTCCTGCCCATCGGTGGCTGGTACACGATGGGTCCGCGCCAGGCGGCCATGGCCGGTCACATGCTGGAGGTCGAGACGGTGGTGCCGATCCACTTCGGCACCTTCCCCATCCTCGCCGGCACTCCCGAGGAACTGCGGGAGGCGGCAGTGGGCGCGTTCGAGGTGGAGGTGCTCGACATCGGAACCCCGGTCAGTTGAACCGGGCTACATTCGCCCACGGCCACGACGAGAGGTAACCAATGCCCACTCCCCACATTTCTGCCGAGCCGGGCGACTTCGCCGACGCCATCCTGCTCCCAGGCGACCCGCTGCGCGCCAAGTACATCGCCGAAACCTTCCTCGACGACGCCGTCCAGGTCAACGCCGTCCGCAACATGTTCGGGTACACCGGCACCTACCAGGGAATGCCGGTGTCGACGATGGGGACCGGGATGGGAATCCCCTCGGCGTCGATCTACGCCACCGAACTGGTCAAGGACTACGGGGTGAAGAAGCTGGTCCGGGTCGGATCGTGCGGTGGCATCTCCACCAAGCTGAAACTGCGCGACGTCGTGGTGGCGACCGGCGCCTGCACCGACTCCGGGGTCAACCGGGCCCGGTACGGCGGGTTCGACTTCGCGGCGGTGGCCGACTTCGAGCTGGTTCGGGCGACCGTCGACGCGGCCCGGGACAAGGGCCTCGAGGTCCACACCGGTCTGATCCACTCCGCCGACCTGTTCTACAACCCGGTGGAAGGCGTTTTCGACATGATGGATCGCATGGGCGTGCTGGCGGTCGAGATGGAGGCGGCAGGCTTGTACGGGGTGGCCGCCGAGTTCGGGGCGCGGGCGTTGACCATCGCCACGGTGTCCGATCACATCCGCACCGGTGAGGCCACATCATCCGAAGAACGACAGACCACGTTCGACGACATGGTGGTGCTGGCGCTGGAGGCGCTGGCCCGCGACGCCCGCTGATGACTGTCGAGCGTTACGTGGCGCGGACGCCGGGCTCGGCGGCGCTGCATGCTCGCGCTCGCCGTTCACTTCCCGGAGGCGACACTCGCACGGTGATCTCGTTTCCTCCGCATCCGCTGTATGTGGCAGAAGCGGAAGGGTGCTGGCTGACCGACGTGGACGGCAACCGCTACCTGGATCTGCTGGGCAACTACACGTCGATGATCCACGGTCACGCCCATCCTGTCATCGTCGAAGCCGTCACCTGTCAGGTACAGAAGGGGACAGGTCACGCCGCCGGGACTCAGCACGCCATCGAACTCGCTGAGCTGCTGGTGGGACGGGTTGCCGGCCTGGATGCGGTGCGGTTCTGCAACAGCGGAACCGAAGCCACGCTCAACGCGATCCGTGCGGCTCGCGCCTTCACCGGGCGCACTCCGATTCTCAAGTTCGAGGGTGGATATCACGGCAGTCACGACTCGGTCGAGATCAGTGTCGCCCCACCGGTGGTGGCCGCCGGACCGGCAGACGCACCGATCGCAGTTCCCGAAGAGCCGGGGATTCCCGGAGCGGTCGTCGCCGACGTGGCGGTGGCACCGTTCAACGACCTGCCGGCCACCCGCGCCATCGCCGAACGGGTCAAGCCGGCGGCGATCATCGTCGAACCGATGTTGGGGGCGAGCGGAACCATCCCACCGACGGACGGCTTTCTGGCTGGTCTGCGGGGCTTGGCGGATGAACTCGATGCGGTTCTCATCTTCGACGAGGTGATCACCTTCCGGCTCGCCTACGGTGGTGCCGAAGAGTGGAGCGGAGTTCGGGCCGACCTCTTCACCTTCGGCAAGATCATCGGCGGAGGCCTGCCGGTGGGGGCCTTCGGAGGCCGGTCCGAGATCATGGAGCTGTACGCCCCGCCCGCCCCGACGTTGGTGCAGTCCGGCACGTTCAACGCCAACCCGCTGACGATGGCCGCCGGGGTCGCCGGAATGCGACTGTTGGATCGTGACGCCGTCGCCCGGCTGGAAATGCTGGGCAGGTCGTTCGCCGACGGGCTGGCGAAGGCCGTGGCCGACGCCGGTGTCGAGGCCACGGTGACCGGGATGGGCTCGTTGTGGACCCTGCACTTCACCCGCGGTCCGGTGACCGACTACCGCTCCAAAGCGGCGGGGGATGTGCAGATGCAGCGTCGCGTCCACCTGAACCTGCTGTGCGAAGGGATCTTCTCCGCGCCGCGAGGGATGTTCGCCCTGTCGACGGTGATGACCGAAGCCGACGTCGATACAGCCCTCACCGGCATCGCCCACGCCCTCGCCCAGAC
>JBKHXZ010000208.1:0-10215 GCA_046565785.1 Acidimicrobiia bacterium | reverse complement strand
ATCAAGGCGCTCACCTGGATGGTGCGCATCTTCGACGGACCCGTCTACTGCTACCACGAGATCGTCCACAACGAATGGGTGGTCAAAGCGTTCGAAAGAGTCGGCGTCGTCTTCGTCGACGACATCTCGGACGTACCGGAAGGCGCACCGGTGATGCTGTCGGCACATGGTTCCGCACCGGAGGTGGTTTCCGGGGCCGAGGCCCGGGCCGCGGTCGTGATCGACGCCGTGTGCCCTTTGGTCACCAAGGTCCACCACGAAGTCAAGCGCATGGCCCGGGACGGCTTCGACATCATCTATGTCGGCCACGAGGGCCACGACGAAGCGGTCGGCACCGTGGCCGAGGCCCCAGAGGCGATCACGTTGGTCGAACCAGAGACCGGGTTGACGGCGTTCCGGCCCAAGGACCCTTCCAAGGTGGCTCTGCTCGCCCAGACCACCCTCGGGATGTACGAATGGCAGGCTGTGATGGACGACGCCTCGGCCGCCTATCCCGAATTGTGGACCGCCCGCAAGAGCGACCTGTGTTATGCCACCACCAACCGTCAGTCGGCAGTGCAGGCCCTGACCGAACAGTGCGATCTGATCCTGGTGGTGGGTTCAGACAATTCGTCGAACACCCAGGCCCTGGTTCGAGTGGCGCGGGAACATGGTGTCCCGGGCTATCGGATCGACTCGGCCGACGAGATCCGTCAGGAGTGGCTGGAGGCTGCCACGGTCGTCGGGGTCACCGCCGGTGCCTCCGCCCCTGATCATCTGGTCCAGCAGGTGATCGACCGGGTCGACCCGGCCTTGGGTTTCGAACTGTTCAGGGTGACCTCCGAAGAGGAGTACTTCCCTCTCCCCCGCCAGCTTCGCGCATTCGTCTCCACTCTGCAGGCGTTGGTCGAGGCCAGTGTCACTGCCCGGCCATCCGGACCAGGACCCTTGGAACGGGACAGGGAGTGGACGGCGACCGAAGCGCTCGAACTGGTGTCCGGCAGCTCGCCGGTTCAGCCCTGAGCCTGCACCGAGCGGGCGAGTCGCACCACCTGGTCGACGACCTCGCCGATGGTCATGTCGGTGGTGTCGATCACCGTGGCGTCGTCGGCGATGGTCATCGGAGAAATGGCACGAGATCCGTCGATCGCATCTCGCCGCCGGATTGCGGCGAGATGCTCTTCGGGATCTTCTCCGCGCTCTCGAGCACGGCGCCGGGCACGCTCGGCGTCGTCGGCGGTGAGGAACACCTTCACCGGAGTGTCGGGGAATACCACGGTGCCGATGTCACGGCCCTCGACCACTGCACTCCCGCCGCGGTCGGTGGCCCACTGACGCTGCTTTGCGACCAAGATTCGCCGTACCTCCTGATGGGCACTGACCTGACTGACCGCCGCGGTCACCTCCGGGCCACGGATGGCGGATTCCACGACTTCGTCACCGATGCAAGTCAGTCCGTCCCGTGAGGTGATCTCCACCGCTCTCAACGCTTCGATGATCGAGGCGGCGTCGTCCGGGCTCAGGCCGGCACGTAACACGACGAGGGTCGCCGCCCGATAGAACCCTCCCGTGTCCAGGTGGGGAAGCCGCAGCTGGTTCGCCACGAGCCGGGCAACCGAGGACTTGCCCGACCCGGCCGGCCCGTCGATCGCCACTATCAGCCCTGACACATCGCCTCCAGGACGTCGAAGTATCCGGGCCAGGTCTTGGAGACACATTCGGGGTCGAGGATTCGCACCCCGTCGATCTTGAGGCCGGCCACGCTGAACGCCATCGCCATGCGGTGATCGTCGTAGGTGGCGATGTCCGCACCGTGGAGTTCTCCCGGCACGATCGTCAGCGTGTCGTCGGTGACCTGCACGTCCGCGCCGAGGCGGGCAAGTTCCGTTTGGAGGGCGGCCAGCCGGTCGGTCTCCTTCATTCGCAAGGTCCTCAACCCGCTGAGGCGGGAACGACCTGGAGCGAAGAGGCATGCGACGGCAACCGCGAGCGCGCCATCCGGGGCGAGGCTGAGGTCGACGTCCACCGGCTGTAACGGAGCGCCGTCCGACTCGACCCAGAATCCGGCGTCCTCTCGTTTCACTGTCGCCCCCATCTGTCGGAGGACCTCGAGCACCGCCAGGTCGGGCTGCAGGGAAGTTGCCGGGATGCCGTGTACGAACACTCGCCCGCCGGCGATGGCGGCCGCCACCGCCGGATACACCGCCGCCGACGCGTCTGGTTCGATCTCGAAGTGAGCTTTCTCGTATCCGGTGGGTGCGATTCGGAATCGGGTCTGGTCACGGGAGACGTCGGCGCCGAACGCCCGCATCACCTCGAGCGTTCCGTCCACGTATGAACTCGACACCAACCCGTCGACGACTTCGAGCTCCACTTCGCTCCCCAGTAGCGGCGCTATGAGCAGGACGGCGGTCAGGAACTGGCTCGACCGAGCCCCCGACACCCTCGTCGTGTGGTGAGTCACCGGGCCGCGGACGGTGATCGGAGGACAACCCGTCGGGGTGTGAACGGCAACCCCGAGGCCGGTCAGTGCTTCGGCCAGGTCCGAGATCGGGCGTTGGCGCATGCGTTCGGTGCCGTCGATCGTCACCGCGCCGTGCGCCAGCGATCCGACCGCGGTGAGGAAACGTGCCGTCGTACCCGAAGCTCCGGCATCGATCACGACGTCACCGGTCAACTCACCGCCCGTGCCGAGTACCAACCACGGGTCGTCGACATCGTCGATCATCACGCCGAGTGCTCGGAGTCCGCGTCGCATGACATCGGTGTCGTCTGCCTCCAGCGGCTGGATGAGACGGCTGACAGCGCCGGCACGCGCCAGGGCGGCCACGACCAAGACACGGTTGGTGATGCTCTTGGAACCCGGCGGACGAACCGTCGCCTCCAACGGTGTGCGCAGCGGGGTGATCGGTCGGCCCTCACTCATGATCGATCCGCACCGTAGCGGTAGAGCGAGGCCACCTCCGCCGGGGTCAGGAGACGCCAGGTGCCGGGGGCGAGGGTCCGATCCGAGATGGGTCCGATAGCGGTGCGAACCAGTCTGCGCACCGGGTGGCCGACCGCATCGCACATGCGCCGCACCTCGCGGTTTCGCCCCTCACCCATCACCACCTCGATCAGGCCCCGCCCTCCGATCACGTCGATCCGCCTAACAGACAACGCCCGGGCCGGACCGTCGTCCAATTCGACCCCTTCTTCGAGTTGGCGCAGCACGCGCCTACCCGGGTTGCCCTCGACCTCGGCCAGGTAGGTCTTGGTGACGCCATTCGACGGGTGCGTGACATGATGAGTCAGGTCACCGTCGTTGGACACCAAGATCAGTCCTTCGCTGTCGGCGTCGAGCCGACCGACCGGCCACACCCGAGGTTCGGCGGGTACCAGATCGACCACCGTGGTGCGGCCCTGTGGATCGTCGGCGGTGGACACGACCCCTACCGGTTTCGAAACCAGGTAGGTGACCCGGCCGGGAGCGACCGGCAGGCGGGCACCGTCGACGGCGACCACCGACGTCTCCGGATCGCAGCGGTCTCCCAGCACAGCCACCCGCCCATCGACCGTCACCCGGCCGGCCCGGATGAGATCCTCGGCAGCCCGGCGAGACATCAGCCCGGCTGCGCTGATCGCCTTCTGGATGCGAACCTGGCTCACTCGTCGACGACAGGATCCCGGAACGTCTCTTCCAGGGCTTCCACCACCGACGCCGGCGGAACGTGCTCGGCCAGCGGCGGCAGTTCGTCGAGGGAGTTGAGCCCGAGTTTCTCGAGGAAGAGGGCGGATGTCCGGTACACCGCCGGGTTGCCGGGACTGTTCAGGCGTCCGGCCTCTTCGATCAACCCAAGGCGTTCCAGCGAGCGGATCGAGGAGTCGGAGTCGACGCCGCGGATCTCTGCGATCTGGCCCCGGGACACGGGTTGTCGGTATGCGACCACCGACAGGACTTCGAGGGCGGCGCCGGAGAGTTTCCGTGCGGTCGGTGCGGCGGCGAACCGTTCCAGATAGGGGAAGGTCTCGGGCCGCGTGTACAGGCGCCACCCGCCTCCGACGTGACGGAGCATCAGACCACTCCCCCGCTCGTCGAGACGTCGCCCCAGCGCAGTGAGTTCCTCTTCCACTACGCCGACGGACATTTCGAGGACTTCGGAGAGTTCGCTTGCCGGGACCGGAGTCTCGGTGACGAACAGGATCGCTTCGAGGGCAGCACCCACCTCGCTCATTCGGCCCACTCCGACACGATCGCCTCGGGGGTGTCCTGTCTGCGCCTGACTTCGATCTCCGACAGCCAGTCGGCTTGGGCCAGCTCGACGAGGCCCCACCGCGCCATCTCGAGCAGGGCGAGGAAATAGGCCGCGATCTCGACCCGCCGCGTGCAGTGGGCGACCAGATCCTCGAACGTGGTCTCGGCGACTTCGGCCACCCGTGCTCGCAACTCGTCGATGGCCGCCTGGACCGAAGGAAGATCGAGTTCCAGATGGTCGAGGTCGGGTTCCAGCGTCCGGGTGCTGAACACCCTCGCCGCCACCTGGGCCATGCCTGCGGCGTCCACCCCGATGATCGGATCGGGAGGAGGGAGCGAGATCTCCGGATCCAGACCGCCGGTGCGGGCGACATGGCGGTTCGACGCCTGCAACCGCGCCGACAGCACTGCTGCCACGTCTTTGAAAGTCACGCACATCAGCAACCGACTGAGCAGCCGATCGCGTTCTTCCATCAGTTCCAATTCTTCGTCTAGGTCGAGCTCCGAGTCGCTGGGAAGAAGCTGGCGGATCTTCAACTGGATGAGCGTCGCGGCGATGAGCAGAAACTCCGATGTGACGTCCATGTCCAATGTGCGCATCTCGTCGAGATGGGCGATGTACTCGGTCACGAGGTCGGTCAGGCTGACCGCCGTGACGTCCACCTGGTGGCGGGTGATCAACTGGAGGAGGAGGTCGAGCGGCCCCTCGAACACCGAGGTGCGAACGTGGTACGGCATGGCTGGAGAAGGCTACCTGGCAGCCTGGCTGCGTCCGACGACCTCACCGTCTGCGGCTTGCAGCAGATTCCACGTGGGCTCGTCCACGCTATCGGGTCGGGAACCGTGGTGATGCTTGGTGAAGTGGACCACCAACGCCGACGACCGGACGGCTGCGAGTTCGTCGGCTCCGATCTGGCCGTGGTCGAGGTATCGGCCATATCGTCCCGGCGTCGGCAGTCTCAGCTTGGCCAGCAATGAAGCCATCGACCGCCCCAACACTCCCAGGCCGGCGTGACGTTTGCCGACGTCGTGCAGCGCGGCCGCCCGCAACATCTCGGTGTCGCCAGTGGCCGCCGAAACGGCCATCATCGTCTGGTAGCCGTGGCGGCGGTCCGGGCCTGGCTGCTGACAGAACAACTCGAACTGCGGCGCGGTGAGAACCTCTGCCAGGGTGTCGTATTCGGCCGCCGTCAGGTCGGGCGCCCCGAGGGTCCAGAAGAAGCGCCGGGCGAGGTGTGCCCAGGTTCCGGGCACGGGATCAGCGCGACGACGTCTTGCAGTCGACGCAATAGATCGACGACGGGCGGAACTCCAGTCGGGCGGCGGGAATGTCCTTGCCGCATTTGACACAGATCCCGTAGTTGCCTTTTTCGATCCGGGCGAGGGCGGCGTCGATGTCGGAGAGTTGCGCCTTGAGGGACTCGACAACCACGAGAACCTCGGTGCGTTCGGCAGTGGCCGCGGCGGCGTCGGCGAACCCGTCGCCGTAGTCGACGTCGCCGGTCAGCTCGCCCGTTTCCGTCACACCGAGCTCGATCATCTGGTGAACGATCTTC
Organism: Acidimicrobiia bacterium; assembly: GCA_046565785.1. Classification (GTDB taxonomy): domain Bacteria; phylum Actinomycetota; class Acidimicrobiia; order Spongiisociales; family ZC4RG35; genus DATHWB01. Next base: position 4,446 of record JBKHXZ010000208.1, on the reverse strand, counting down.
TCTCGTTCCTCGGTCAGGGCGACCTTGGCCGAGGCTGTGTCGAAGGTGGTCATCAATCCGTCCTCACTGGCTTCTCGGGTGCGCTTCGAGGTAGATCTCCCTGAGGTGTCCGGGAGTCACGCGCGTGTACACCTGAGTGGTGCTCACGTTAGCGTGGCCGAGCATTTCCTGGACGGTTCGAATGTCTGCCCCGGCTTCGATCATGTGGGTGGCTGCACTGTGGCGAAGCACATGCGGGGACACTTCGGCCGGGTCGATCCCGCTGCGTTCGGCCGCTTTTCTCACCACGTCGAACACGGTCTGCCGAGTGAGTCGGCGGCCCCTGAGGTTGACGAACACGGCATCGTCGAACGGCCCGAGATCGAGCCGTTGGGAGAGCCACACCCGCAACGCTTCGACTGCCGGACCGCCCAAGGGGACCATTCGCTGCTTGTTTCCTTTCCCGGTCAGCACCGCGGTCGCTTCGTCGAGGTCGAGCGCTCGAAGATCGAGGCCGACCGCCTCACTGGCTCTCGCTCCCGTCCCGTACAGGAATTCGAGGAGGGCGCGGTCTCGCGCTCCGGCGACCGTCGTGTCGTCCGGCGCGGTGACCAGACGAATGCACACGTCGACGTCCAACGCTTTGGGGATGGCGTCCGGCCGGCGGGGGGTTTCGATCAGGGCAGTCGGATCCTGCTCCGTGATGCCTTCGCCGACCAGGAAACGGTGGAACCCTCGCACTGCCGCCACCTTCCGAGCCACCGTGGCGGGCGCCAGCTCAGCCAAGGATGCGACGAACTCGTCAACGTCGGTCGGCGTCGGTGAGTGGCCGTCGAGGTGGGCGACGTATTGGCGGAGGTCGCGGCGATAGGCGTCGATCGTCGCGGGCGAGAAACCCCGTTCGACCGCCAGCGCAGCCAGGTAGTCGGCGACCTGGCGCTCGATGTCGGACACGCCCTCAGCCGGCCACGGCCACCAGCGGGTCGGTGTACTCGCGGCCGAGGCTGTCGGCCACCGCATGGTTGGTCAATGCGCCGGCGACGACGCTGATGCCACCGACCAGCTCGGGATGACGTTGGGCGGCTCCCAGCACACCGTGGTCGGCGAGGGCGACCGCATACGGCAAGGTTGCGTTGGTCAGGCCGTAGGTGGAGGTGTGGGGTACGGCGCCGGGGATGTTTCCCACCGCGTAGTGGACCACATCGTGCACGGTGTAGACCGGGTCGGTGTGGGTGGTCTCTCGGCTGGTTTCGAAACAGCCGCCCTGGTCGATGGCGATGTCCACGAGAACCGAGCCGCGAGGCATGCCACGCACCATGTCCTCGGTGACCAGTTTGGGAGCCGAAGCTCCGGGGACCAGCACGCTGCCGATGACGAGGTCGGCGTCCAGCACCAGTTCTTCCAGGGTGAGCCGGTTGGAGGCCATCGTCGACAGCCTGCCCTGATAGTGGAAGTCGAGCTGGCGAAGCCGCGCCAGATCCCGGTCGACCACGGTCACGTTGGCCTGCATCCCCACCGCCATGGCCGCCGCATTCGAACCGGAGGTGCCTCCACCGATGATCACGACCTTGGCGGGACGGACCCCGGGAATCCCGCCCAGCAGGACTCCGTGCCCACCCTGAGCCTTTTCGAGGAAACGTGCCCCCACCTGGGTGGCCATACGGCCGGCGATCTCGGACATCGGGGCCAGCAGCGGGAGCGAGCGGTCGGGCAGTTGGACGGTTTCGTAGGCGATCGCCGTCACGCCTGCAGCCATCAACGCGTCGGCGACCGCCGGATAGGCGGCCAGATGGAGGTAGGTGAAGAGCAACTGGCCGGAGCGGAACATGGCGAACTCACCCGGCTGCGGCTCTTTGACCTTGAGGATCATGTCGGCTTCGGCGAACACGTCGGCCGCATGCGGTGCGATGCGGGCGCCCTGGGCTTCGTATTCCTCGTCGTGGATGGTGGAGCCTTCGCCGGCTTCGGACTCGATCAGCACTTCGTGGCCGTGAGCGACCAGCTCCCGCACCCCGACCGGGGTGAGAGCGACCCGAAACTCGGAGGTCTTCACCTCTCGCGGAACACCAACGATCATCCAATCCTCCTCGACCACCGCAACAGTGCGATCTGGGTCTTGGCGTCGGTGATCGTTCCTTCGTCGATCGCGTCCAGCGCTTCTTCGACGGACAGTTCGACGATCTCTGCCTCGACCTCTTCGGCCCCTTGTGGCCGCCGTGCGTCGGCGACGATACCGGAGGCTGCGAACAGGTGGATCACCTCGTCGGTGTAACCGGGGGACGGGTCGAGGGTGCCGAGCGGCTCCCAGTCGGCGGCCGTCATCCCCAGCTCCTCCTCGAGTTCCCGGTGGGCCGCCTCGAGCGGGGACCGGTCGGACTTGTCCAGTTTGCCTGCCGGGATCTCCAGAACCGGGCGTCCCACGGCGATCCGGTACTGACGGACCAACCACACCGAGCTTCCATCGAGGGGGAGGACGCCGACGCCTCCCGGATGCCTGACGACGTCTCTGGGATGGAGCGACCCGTCCGGGGCGCGCAGGGTGAGGCGTTCGAGTCGGATGAAGATGCCCTCGCCGAGGGTGGTGACGGCGTCGACCTGGAAGGTCACTGCACGGGGGTGCGAGTACCGACCTCGCTGGCCGTTGCAGCCCGCCGCCTCGCCGCCCGTTCCCCCGCCGCCCGGGCGAGACCTGCGAACAGTGGATGGGCTTCGTCCGGTCGGGATTTGAACTCGGGGTGCGCCTGGGTAGCGACGAAGAACGGATGGTTCTCGAGTTCGATGAACTCCACCAGCGACCCGTCCGGCGACAGCCCGGACAACCTCATCCCACCGCCTTCCAGATCCTTCCGGTAGCGGTTGTTGACTTCCCAGCGATGCCGGTGACGTTCGTAGATAAGTTCGTCATCGTACAGCGAGCGGACGATGCTGAATTCGGCGAGTTTGGCGGCGTACAGACCGAGGCGCATCGTGCCGCCCATGTCCTCGACGCCTTCCTGGCTGGCCATGAGGTCGATCACCGGGTGGACGGTGGTCGGATCGAACTCGGTGGAGTTGGCCTCGTTGAGTCCGAGGACGTTGCGGGAGAACTCGATGACCGCGCATTGCAGGCCGAGGCACAACCCGAGGAAGGGGATACCCCGCTCTCGAGCGTGCCGGATGGCGGCGATCTTGCCTTCCACCCCACGAGACCCGAACCCGCCGGGGACGACGATCCCGTCGAGGTCTTCGAGGTAGCTGGAGGCGAGCATTCCGGTGAGTTCGTCGGAGGGGATCCATCGCAGGTCGAGTGCCAGATCGTTGGCGGCCGCACCGTGGCGGAGGGCTTCGGCGACCGACAGGTAGGCGTCTGGGAGGTCGACGTATTTACCGACGATGCCGATCGTCACTGGCGTGGTGGCGTTGCGCACTCGTTCCACCATCGCCGACCAGGAGGAAAGGTCCGGCGGCGGGCAGTCGATCCCCAGGCGCTCGCAGACGACCGTATCCAGCCCGTTGCGATGCATCGTCAGCGGCACCTCGTAGATGTCACTGGCGTCCGGGGCACTGACCACTGCACGGGTCGACACGTCACAGAAGAGGGAGATCTTCTTTCGGACCGAGTCGTCGATCGGCCGATCGGAACGGACGACGATGATGTCGGGCGCGATCCCCTTGGAACGGAGTTCGGCGACCGAGTGCTGGGTGGGTTTGGACTTCAGCTCTTCGGACGAGGCGATGTAGGGGACGAGCGTGACGTGGATGAACATGGCGTTTTCTCGCCCCACGTCGTTGGCGAACTGGCGGATCGCCTCGAGGAACGGGAGGCCTTCGATGTCCCCGACGGTGCCACCGACCTCGGTGATGACGACGTCGATGTCGTCGTCGGATCCGACCTGACGGATGCGGTGCTTGATCTCGTTCGTGATGTGGGGAATCACCTGAACGGTGTCCCCGAGGTAGTCGCCCCGTCGTTCCTTCTTGATGACCGACAGGTAGACGCTGCCGGCGGTGACGTTGGATGTGCGCCGCAGGTTGGTGCCGACAAACCGCTCGTAGTGGCCGAGGTCGAGGTCGGTTTCGCCGCCGTCGTCGGTGACGAACACCTCGCCGTGTTGGAAGGGGTTCATGGTCCCCGGGTCCACGTTGATGTACGGGTCGAGCTTCTGGATGACGACGTTGAGCCCGCGAGTCTTGAGGATGCGGCCGAGGGACGCGGCGGTGATGCCCTTGCCGAGACTGGAGACCACGCCCCCGGTGACGAAGACGTATTTGGTGGGACGACGGTCGCTCATGGACCTGATCCCGGGGTCCCGCACAGACGGTTTTTGCACTCGTTCAGCACGGGAGTTCACCGTAGCACACCCACCCCCGACTCTCGCGCATAGGGCCCCGCGAACCCAGGGTTGGTGGGGCCCCTGGAGGGCCCCACGAGCCCACGGTTGGCCGACATCCGCCATGACCCGAGAACCGTGGGCTGGCCGGGCCCCC
>JBKHXZ010000207.1:0-4070 GCA_046565785.1 Acidimicrobiia bacterium | reverse complement strand
ACGAGCCGAGGGCATCGATGTCGTGGTCAAAGGCCTGCGTACCAGTTCCGATTTCGACTACGAACTGCAGATGGCACAGATGAACGCCACGCTGCGCGGGGTGGAGACGGTGTTCCTGCCGACCAACCCGGCGTGGAGTTTCCTGTCTTCGTCCCTCGTCCGGGAAGTCGCCCGTCTGGGCGGTAGCGTGGAAGAACTGGTACCCGCTCCGGTGGCCGCCGCATTGAAGGAGAAGCTGACGTGACGGACGCAGATCGCAGCACGCCCCGCTCGACCGTCGGCGAGCTGCAGGACATGATCGACGTGATGATCGCCCATTTGGAAGAGGCGAAGTCGATGCCGTTGTCGGCCAACGTCTTGGTCGATCGGGATGAGTTCCTGTCGATGTTGCACCGGATGCGTGAGGAGCTTCCCGACGAGCTGCGTGCCGCCCGATGGATGGTGCGCGAGCGGGAGGCGTTCGTCGCCCGCACCAACGAGCGTGCCCAGGAGATCATCGATCGCGCCAAGTCCGAGAGCCGTCGTCTGGTTTCGGAGTCCTACGTCCTCGCCGAGGCGGTGGAGGAGGCGAACATCCTGGTTCGCCGGGCGGAGGGCGAGGCGCGGCGGATGCGGCTGGAGGCCGAAGACGAGATCGAATCGAACTTGGAGAAGGTGGAGTCGTTGCTGGCGTCGCTGCTGACCAAGGTGCATGCCGCCCGGGCCGAACTCCACCAGGCCCGCCCTGCGCCCCCCGAGCCGCCGGTGTGACGGGGGAGCGTCGACGACCGATACGCTTCCGGGTGTGAGGTACCTCGTTCAAGTCTCGGATTTGCTCGCTGATCCCGGTGCGGCGCGGAGCGAGTCAGGCACGCTCGATCTGTCGATCGAGCTGACCAATGCCCGCGTCGACGACACCGCACGGGTCGATGTGCGGTTACGTTCGCTGACAGACGGGATCGTTGCCCGAGGGACGGTGACGGTGCCGGTCGACCTCACCTGTAAGCGCTGTCTGACGACGTGGACCGAGACTCGGGAAATCCCGTTCGAGCAGGTGTATCGGCGGCAGCCCGACGACACCGACGACGAACTTCCCCTGGTCGACGGGCATGCCATCGACTTGGAACCCGCCATCCACGACGAGGTGTCGTTGGCGCTACCGGCAGCACCATTGTGCCGGGAGGACTGCCGAGGACTTTGCTCCGTGTGCGGAACCGACTTGAATGAGTCACCCTGTGACGGGCATGGCGACGGTACTGACTCGCCGTTCGCCGCGCTGAAGCAGTTGTTCGATTCCTGATCCATTCGGAGGACGCACCATGGCGGTGCCCAAGAAGAAGATGTCGCGCATGCGCACCCGGCAGCGCAAAGCCCAGTGGAAGGTCGCCAAGCCGACCCTGTCCACTTGTCCGCAGTGCAAGAGCCCTCGGCTTCCGCACCGGGCTTGTGCCACCTGTGGCACCTACAACGGCCGGGAAGTCGTCGCAGCCGACTGATCCGTGACGCGTATCGCACTCGACGCCATGGGCGGAGACCGAGCCCCCACCGAGACGGTGGCGGGGGCGGTGGCTGCCTCGGCCCAGGGTGTCGATGTGGTGTTGGTCGGTGACGAGTCGGCGATCCGGGACCAGCTCACGGCGCTCGGAAGCGAGCTCCCCGTCGTCCATGCTCCCGACGTGATCGGGATGGGGGACGAGCCTGCCCGGGCGATCCGGGAGAAGCCGGAGAGTTCGGTGGCGGTGTGCGCCCGCATGGTCAAGGAAGGCGAGGCCGACGGTTTCGTCAGCGCCGGTTCCACCGGAGCGGCGATGGCCTCGGCGGCGATCCTCATCGGGCGGATCGAAGGGGTGCTGCGCCCGACCATCGCCAGTGTGCTCCCCACCCGCGGTACTCCCACCATCATGCTCGACTCGGGCGCCAACCCCGAGGTGAAACCCGAGCACCTGCTGCAGTTCGGCGAGATGGGAGCCGCCCTGGCCGAGATCGGGTTGGGCATCGACCACCCACGGGTGGCGTTGCTGAACATCGGCGAGGAGAAGGGGAAGGGCCGGCCGCTGGAGAAGACGGCGTACGAGCTGCTCGCCAACGCCAATGTCGAGTTCGTGGGCAACGTCGAAGGCAGGGACATCGCCGGCGACCGTACAGATGTGATCGTCACCGACGGGTTCACCGGGAACGTGTTCCTGAAGACCATCGAAGGCGCGGGGGGACTCGTCATCTCGCTGCTGGACGAGGCGCTGGCCACCGCCAGTGCCGCAACGAAAGAGGAAGTGATGGGACTGATCAAGCCGATCGTCCACCGCATGGACTACGAGGAGACGGGCGGCGCTTTTCTCCTCGGAGTCGATGGTGTGGTCGTCATCGCCCACGGATCATCTGGCCGACGCGCCATCGCCAACGCGCTGGTGATGGCCCATGAGGGTGCCCGGGGGGGCCTCGTTGCCCGGGTCGCCTCCAAAGTCACCGCCTGAGCAATGACGACAGAACTTCAGGCCGCCCTCGGCCACACCTTCTCCGACCCTGCAATTCTCGACGCGGCGCTCGTCCATCGGTCGTACACCGCCGAGCATCCCGATGCTCCCGACAACGAGCGTCACGAGTTCCTCGGTGACGCCGTGTTGCAGCTGGTGGTCACCGACTTTCTGTTCCATCACTATCCCGACATGCGGGAAGGGGAGATGGCGAAGGTACGTGCCGCCTGCGTCAACCGTGCAGAACTCGCCACGATCGCCCGCGATCTGGGGCTAGGAGCACACATCCGCATGGGAGTGGGCGAGTTGGCCTCGGGAGGACGGGAGAAGGACTCGATCTTGGCCGATGCCATGGAGTCGGTCCTTTCTGCCATCTACCTCGACGCCGGACTCGAAGTGGCGAGGCGGGTCATCCTCGCGCATTGGACCGATCTGATTCGCGCCAAGGCGCAGGCACCGGGCAAACGGGATTTCAAGACCCGCCTGCAGGAGCGGCTGGCCGCCCGTGGGCTCCGCCCCGAGTATGCAGTCTCCGACGAAGGCCCCGACCACGCCAAGGTTTTCTCGGCGGAGGTCAGTGTCGGCGGGGTGGTGCTGGGTGCCGGGACCGGCAAGTCGAAGAAGGAAGCCCAGCAGGAAGCAGCCCGCCAGGCGATCGGCGACGACGTCGAGGTCTGAGCCTGTCCGACAGCGGACCCGGTCAGCGGCGTCGGGCGGTTTTGACGGCGGTGATCTGTTCCACCAGCCATTCGTCGTCGACCTCGGGTGGTATTCCGGGGACCCGCTGCCGGAGGCGGGCGGCGATGGCCCGTGCATGCTCGGCGCGTTTTTCGGCCACCAGGTCGTTACGGCGTCCGAGGAACCGTCGTGCCAGTTCCAGGTCGGCGTCTCCCACACCGGAGACGTCCCAGTGCAGGGTGGAGGGGTCCGGCTCTGTGGCGTCGGTCCAGGTGGTCGCACCCGAACGCTCCCGGCGGACCACGATGGTGCCGGCTGCCAGGTCACCGAGGCGCTGGTTCCGGTCCGAAACCAGGATGGCGATCGGGCCGATGATCGGAAACGCCGGGAACAGGTCGACCAGGCGCAGCAGGTTGCGCACCAGTGACGGGCCGAAGCGTACGGGCTGGCCGTCGGCGCCGATCACCCGGATGCCGATCATGGTCTTTCCGGGGGTGCGCCCGTCGTTGAAGGTCTCGAAGGCGACGAAGTATCCGATGACGAGAACCGTCACCACCAGCCATCCGAGTCCGACGGCGAGCAGGGGACTGCCGATCCGGTCGGCCAGGCTGAACAGGCCGAAAGCCGCCAACGCCAACAACAACCCGAGGATGAGGGCGTCGAAGACCGCCGCCGCGATGCGTGACCCGAGCCCGGCTAGGTTCAGCTCGATTTCGAGGCCCTCGGGAGTGTTGATCGTGATGCGGTCGTCGAAGGACATCGACGCATGAAGCTACCCGAGTTCACCGACTCGGGAAGAAGCCGCTGGTCCGAACTGACCGAGCTGCTCAGTCGGCGGCGCTCGCTCGATCCCGACGACGTGCGGCGCCTGGGCGCGCTGTATCGGGCCACCACCGCTGATCTCGCCACCGCCCGCCGCCTGTTCGGGAACGATCCCGTTCG
>JBKHXZ010000206.1:0-8048 GCA_046565785.1 Acidimicrobiia bacterium | reverse complement strand
ATCCGATCTTTCCACGCTGCACCCCCCCGATGCGGATCCTCGCCGAGCACCCGGACATGCCCCGAGTCGGCTCGTCGGTATCCCTCCAGAATCTCCACGGTGGTGGTCTTGCCCGCTCCGTTCGGCCCGAGCAACGCCACCACCTCACCCCGTGCCACCCGGAGCGAGATCCCGTCGAGCGCCACGACGTCTCCGTATCGCTTGGAGATGTCTTCGACCTCGATGACGGCGGCTTCCGAACTCGTCAGAGACCCCACTTCCACACCATGGCCGCCACCGTGACCAGCAGCAGGGCGATGTCGAGGAGTTCGAACGGGCGGGCTTTGGCCTCGACGGCGGCCGCCGCGGTGACATCACCCTGGTCGAGGAAGGCTGCTGCCTGCTCGGCGCGCTTTCCGAGCAGACCACCGCCCACCGCGGCGCCGAAGACGACCATGAAGAACCCAACGGAGACGAATGGTGTGCCGAACCCGATCGCTTCGTTGTCCACCACCATCAGGATCCCGGTGACCGCCACGACCACCGCGGCCGGGATGTACAGGCGGCTGGCCAGCGCGTTCTGGGCACGGAGCCACGCCGCCCTCTGCGACGGTTCCCCAACATGGGCGAGTGGCTTTTCGAGGGCTTCCTTCAGAGCGGCACCGATCCAGGCCGCGGCACCGACGACGTGGAGGAAGAGAAGGAAGGTGTACACAGGTGACTCCTTTTCCGACGGGGTGACGATAACGGCCGGCAGGAGGGACCTGCGTCGGTAGCCTGCACCCGATGTCGTTTCCCGTGATCCCTGTGCTGCTGTCCGGTGGACGAGGCACCCGGCTGTGGCCGCTCTCTCGCCGCGGGCGCCCCAAGCAGCTTCAACCGTTGTTGGGGTCGACCTCGATGCTGCAGGCCGCGGCCACCCGGTGCGACGGCATCGACGGACTCCAATCGCCGATCCTCGTGTGCGGCGCGTCGCACGTCGAGGAGGCAATCGGCCAACTACGAGCAGTGGGGCGGGAGCCACGGGTCGCCATCACCGAACCGGTCGGGCGCAACACGGCACCGGCCATCGCCGCCGCGGCCTTGGTCGCCCCCCCGGACTCCGTCCTGGCGATCCTTCCGGCCGATCATCTGGTGGCCGACGTGGCGTCGTTTCGAGCGGCCATGGGGGCGGCGGTGCAGGCGGCAGCAGACGGGGCGTTGGTGACGTTCGGTGTCAACCCCAGCAGGCCGGAGACGGGATACGGATACATCGAAGCCGCTGGGGAACCACCGACGATGACGGTCGTACGATTCCGGGAGAAGCCGGACCACGCCACCGCGCGGGCATACGTCGAGGACGGTCGGCATTTCTGGAACTCCGGGATGTTCGTGTTTCGTCCGCCGGTCGTGCTCGACGAACTTCGTCGCCACGCTCCCGGAATCGTCGACGGTGTCGAGCGTGCCCTGAGGGGCCAGGAGGGTTCGCTGCGGGTTGCCGGACCCGAGTTCGGACATCTTCCGTCCGTAGCGTTCGACGTGGCGGTCATGGAGCGCACCCGGCGCGCCCTGATGGTGCCGCTGGAGGCCGGATGGAACGACATCGGATCCTGGCGTTCGTTGTGGGAGGCGAGTGATCGTGACGCCGAAGGGAACGTCACCGTCGGTACCGCGGTCGCCCACGACACGCGCAACAGCTACCTGAGATCGACCGCCGAGCGGACGGTGGTGACCCTCGGCGTGGAAGATCTGGTGGTGGTCGACACCGGAGACGTCGTGTTCGTGACGTCGATGGACCGGGCCCAGGACGTGCGCGACCTCGTCGAGCGGATCGACCGCGAACGCCCCGAACTCGGCTGAGGGCACGCCGCCTACCATCGCCGGCATGCGCCGTGTCGTGCCGTTGCTGCTGGTGGCCGCTCTCACCGCCTGCTCCGGCGCACCCTCATCAGACGCCTCGGGCGAGGAGATCTACCGCCAGCTCTGCGCCAGTTGTCATGCCCGCGACCTGTCCGGCGGGGTTGGACCGTCGCTCGTTCCTGATTCCAATGCCACCACCCTCGACGACGAGGTGCTGGCCGCGACGATTCGCGACGGTCGAGGGAGTCGCATGCCGGCGTTCGGCGGCACGCTCGATGAGGCGCAGCTCACCCGACTCATCGGGTACCTGCGCAGCCAGCAACGGCCATGAGTCTCGCCGACGTCGAACTGCATCCGATCCGGATCCCGATGCGGGTGCGGTTTCGACGGGTGACGTGGAGGGAGGCCGTGCTCATCGAAGGTGCGGGGGGATGGGGGGAGTTCAGCCCGTTTCCGGAGTATCCGCCAACCGTCACCGCCCGCTGGTTGGCGGCCGGGCTGGAGGCGGCGGTGCGAGACTGGCCCGCTCCGCTCCGGCATCGGATCCCGGTCAACGTCACGATCCCTGCGGTCGATCCCGAAACGGCGTATCACACGGTGATCGAGTCGGGCTGTTCGACCGCCAAGGTGAAGGTGGCCGAGCCCGGTGATTCGCCCGAACTCGACCGCGCCCGTGTGGCGGCGGTGCGGGAGGCATTGGGGCCGGACGGTCGTGTCCGTATCGATGTGAACGCCCGTTGGACGGTGCCCGAAGCCGTTCGCCACATCGAAGCACTTGCGGATCTCGAACTCGAGTACGTGGAGCAGCCGGTGTCCAGCATCGACGAGATGGTCGAGTTACGAACGCTGGTGGAGGTGCCGATTGCCGCCGACGAATCCGTGCGCACCGCCGACGACCCGATGGAGGTGGTCGAACGCGGCGGAGCAGACCTGCTGGTACTGAAGTGTCAGCCGTTGGGAGGGGTTCGTCGTACCTTGGACCTGGCTGGTCGGTCCGGTCTGCCCGTGGTGATCTCCTCGGCGTTGGAGACATCGGTGGGGATCGCCGCCGGCCTGGCGGCTGCGGCGGCCCTCCCCGAGCTCGGTTACGCCTGCGGACTGGCAACCGTCGGGTTGTTGGAAGGCGATGTGGTCGACACGCCCCTGCAGGCGGAGGGCGGCTCTATCGAGGTGCGTCGGCCGGTTCCGAACCCCGGGCTGGTGGAACGGTGGGCGGCCGACGCAGAGACGGAGCGGAGATTGCTGCGCAGATTGCGGGAAGCCGCGGAGCTGCTCACATGAGCTTTCCCAACTCCTCGACGGCGATGGCGGTGGTCATCGTCGACGAGTTGGTTCGCAACGGGGTGGAACGACTGGTGCTGGCTCCCGGGTCGCGCTCGGGCGCCCTGGCGATGGCGGCGCTGCGGGACCCTCGCATGTCGGTGGCAGTCGTGATCGACGAGCGCTCCGCCGCCTTCCATGCCCTCGGTCAGGCTCGAGCCACCGGCCGTCCGGCCGCGGTGCTGACGACGTCGGGGTCGGCGGTGGCCCACTTGCTTCCTGCGGTGGTGGAGGCCGACGTCGCCCGGATTCCGGTGATCCTGCTCACGGCTGACCGGCCGCCGGAACTCCACGGTGTGGGAGCGAACCAGACCATCGAGCAGTCGGGTCTGTTCGGCACCAAAGTTCGTCTGGCGCTCGACATCGGGCCGGCGGAACACACTCCGGACGCGCCCGGAGAGTGGCGACACGCAGTCGGCGCTCTGGTACGCGCCGCCCGGAACGGTCCGGTCCATCTCAATGTGGCGTTCCGCGAGCCGCTCGTGCCCGAAACCGACGATGGACGAGACCGGGACCGGCCCTTCACCTTCGACACCGAGAGTCAGCCCGGAGAAGGCCGGGTGGAGTCCGGTGAAGGCGGGTTGGCGATGACGATCCCCGAGCGCTACGCCGAGGTCGAACACGGGGTGGTGGTTGCCGGGGAGGCGCCGCACATGGACGCCCACGAGGTCGATCGGCTAGCGGCGATGCTCGGATGGCCGCTGATCGCCGAGCCGACCATCGGCGGTCGACCGCCCCAGACGATCAGTACCGCACACCACCTCCTCGGTGATCCCGACCTGGCCGATAGGCTCAGGCCCGCGGCGGCGGTGGTGATCGGCCGACTGACGTTGTCCCGCCCGATCACCGCGTGGCTGGCGGACGTGCCGAGACTGGTCGTCGACCCGCGGCTGCAGCGTCCGCCCGGACCGAATGCCGAACTGGTGGCCGCTCCGGTCAGCCTGCCCGAACCGTTGTCACGACAGGGTGATTGGCGCCGACGGTGGCTCGAGGTCGAAGCCGTCGCCCGCAAGGGCCTCGACGGCTGGCTCGACGCTCACCCGGGCTCGGAGCCGGCCATCGCTCGTGATACCGCCCGGGCGGCGGCCCAAGGTGTCCTTCTGGTGGCGTCGAGTATGCCCGCCCGTGACCTCGACCTGACGATGGCACCGGGGGCGGTGCGGGTGGTCTCCAACCGCGGCGCCAGCGGCATCGACGGCTTCGTCTCCACCGCCTTCGGCCTGGCAAGCGCCTCCGACGTTCCGGTGACCGCTTTGGGTGGCGACCTGGCGATGCTTCACGATTCGAACGGGTTCCTCGTCGAGCCGCGAGCCGATGTGGTGTTCGTGGTGGTCAACAACGACGGCGGAGGGATCTTTTCGTTTCTACCCCAACACCGGCAAGCGGACGTCTTCGAGCGAGCATTCGGAACTCCCCACGGGAGATCTTTCGAAATGCTCGCCGCGTTCCATGGTCTGTCCTACGCCCCGCTCGTCGACGTCGAACGTGACGTGGCGAACGCCCGACAGGAGGGCGGGACGTGGATGTTGGAGGCGAGAACCGATCGCAGTTCCAATCCGGAGGTCCATCGGGAGCTTTCCCGGGTGGTCGTGGAGGCGGCGCGAGGCTCACTCGAAGGCTGACTGCATCGCCAGCAGCTTGATCCGCGTTTCCTCGAGTTCTGCTTCCGGCAGAGAACCGGCCACGATTCCGGCTCCTGCGAAGAGTCGGGCACGGGCTCCGGAGATCTCCGCACAGCGCAGCGCGATGGCGAACTCTCCGTCTCCGGTGGCGTCGATCACGCCCACCGGCCCGGCGTAACGACCGCGATCCATGTGTTCGAGTCGACGGATGAGCCCGACGGCGGCTTCGGTCGGCGTACCTCCGACGGCGGCAGTGGGATGCAAGCGGGCGGCGAGCCCGAGGGCGGTCAGCGGTTGGGCGAGGCGTCCCTCGAACCTGGTCCCCAGGTGCTGGACGTTGGCGAGGCGCACCAACGAGGGCGTCGCCTCTCGTTCCAGTCGCTCGCACAGCTCACCGAGAACTCGTCCCACCGATGCCGCGGCGCTGGCGTGTTCTCGGGCGTCCTTGTCGGAGGCCAGCAGTTCCTTGCCCAGTCGTTCGTCCTCGGCCGGGTCGTCCGAGCGCGGGGCCGAACCGGCCAGCGCCTGGGACGACACGGTGAACCCGGTACGGCGAATGAGCAGCTCGGGCGAGGCGCCGACCAGTCCGTCCACCCGGAACACGTGACAATCCGGAAACCGCTCCTCGAGGCGTGTGAGCAGCCGGATCGGATCGAATGGCGTCTTCGACCAGAGGGCGTAGTCACGGGCCAACACCACCTTGTCCGCTTCACCCTCCTCGATGGCGTCGATCGCCGCGGCGACCGAGTCCAGCCATTGCACGTCGGGGATGGAGGCGCCGGCGTATCGGGGACGGTCGGGTGCCACGCTCTCCTCCGGGGGATGCAGTGCCGTGTCCACGGTGGCTTCTCCGACGGTGACGGCGTGCCAGGTTTCACCGTCGCGCAGCAGAGCCGCCCGGGGGACGATGAGGACCGACCCCGCCGAGCGATCGTCGAAGGTGAAACTGGCGAACGCCACGGGCGCCCGGTCGCCGTCGACCGTGCACCGGTCGTGCCATTCGGCGAAGCCCTCTTCGGCTCGAAGGAAGCGGCCGGGGCCGAATCCCGCCCCGAGGCGCAGTGCCTCCCCCCAGCCGTAGACCGCTCGGCCGGGCGCCATCCACACCAGCTCGGGACGGTGCTGCAGGGGATCGGTGGCGGGTGGGTCGACACGCCGGATCCGAATGGTGGTCATCGTTGATCGGTGAGCCGGGCACGGGCATGTGCCAACAGCAGGCCGCGGAAGTGATGGCCTACCAGCCGGCTGGTGGCGGGAAGCATGGTTCTGAACGCCTCCACCAGGCGAGCGGCGGCATCCACGTCGGAGGCTGCGGTGGCTTCCACGGAGTCGCGCACGAACGTGGCGAACACATCGACGGCCTGGGTGGCGATCGGCCGCATCGCATCGTCCATCTGGCGGGCCAGGTTCATCAGCTCGGCCAGCGGCAGACCCGCTTCAACCAGAGCCAGCCCGGCTGCCACTGCATCGGCTTCGGCCGCGTCGTAGAGCTCGGGGTCGGTGGTCTTGGGGATCAAGAGCCCGCCCCGGGCGAGAGCTTCGAGGAGCGGAAGCGAAACGTCGGCGAGTTCTGCCAGCTCTTCGAGGGTGGCCAGGCTCCCCGCTCCGTCCAGCGCGTCGAGGAGGGCGCGGTCCCACGGGTCGAGGTCGGATTCAGCTGGCACGATGCTCGAAGGTTACGGATTCGGTGGGATGGTCCAACCCGGTCAGCCGCAAGACGCGTTCGGAGACACCGTCGGCCGGGCCGGTGACCTGGATCCGAATGCCGGCGCGGGAATCGGGAACCGCGGTCCGCAGGATCTGTCGTGCAACGGCTTCGCTCGGATCGACGATGAGGACGTCGGGTCCGGCAACGGCACGGATGTGATCGATGAGGAACGGATAGTGGGTGCATCCCAGGACGAGGACGTCAGCATCGGCGTCGAGTACCGGATCCAGCAGGGTCTGCACCGCCGTCCGGACCTGGGACGCCTGGGCGCCTTCTTCGACCAGTCCGACCCAGCCAGGACACGGCTGAGCGATCACCTCGACAGCGTCGGCGAACCGGTCGACGACCGAGGCGAACAGCGTTCCCTGGAAGGTGGCGGGCGTGGCGAGCACGCCGATCACGCCGCTCTTGGTGAGACCGACGGCCGGTTTCACGGCCGGTTCCATCCCGACGAAGACGGTGTCGGGGAAGGTGGCACGGAGATGGTCGAGGGCTGCGGCGGAGGCGGTGTTGCAGGCGATGGCGACGGTGTCGGCTCCGCTGGCGAGCAGGTGGCGGGTGATCGACACCGACCGATCCCGGAGGTCTCCGAGGCTGCGCTCGCCGTACGGCGCCCAGTGGCGATCACCGAGATAGAGGATGTGGGCGTGCGGGTCGAGGCGGAGGACTTCCCGAACCACCGAGAGGCCGCCGAGGCCCGAGTCGAAGACCCCGATCACAGCGGTGGACGGTAGCGTCGATGGTCCGCTGACCAGGAGGATCCATGCAACTCGAGAAGACTTCGGCCATCGTCACCGGAGGTGCCTCCGGGTTGGGGGCGGCGACCGCACGGCGATTGGCGGCGGCCGGAGCCCGGGTGGTCGTCGCCGACCTCGACGCCCCGCGCGGCGAGGCCCTGGCAGCGGAAGTCTCGGGAGCCTTTGTCGGCACCGACGTGACCAGCGAGGAGGACGTCGCCCGGGCGGTGGAGGTCGCCTCGGAGATGGGGCCGCTGCGGTCGCTGGTCAACTGTGCGGGGATCGGATCGGTGGGGCGTACTCTCAACCGGGATGGCACGCCGCACGACCTCGGCTACTTCGCCGGCGTGTTGGCGGTCAATCTCACCGGCACCTTCAACTGCATCCGGCTGGCGGCCGCAGCCATGTCCGCACTCGACCCGGTCGACGATATGGGAAGTCGGGGGGCGATCGTCAACACCGCATCGGTGGCAGCCTTCGACGGACAGATCGGACAGGCGGCGTACTCGGCGTCCAAGGGAGGTGTCGTGGGCATGACGTTGCCCATTGCCCGCGACCTCTCGTCGGTCGGTGTCCGGGTGAACACCATCGCCCCGGGGATCATCGACACCGCGATGTTGGCGTCGCTGCCGGAGGAGGCAAAGGCGTCTCTCGGCCAGCAGGTGCTGTTCCCCAAGCGGCTGGGTCGACCGGACGAATACGCCGAACTCGCCCACTTTCTTCTCACTCACGACTACATGAACGGCGAGACCATTCGCATGGACGGCGGGATCCGCATGGCGCCCAAGTAGCGCTCAGGCTGTCGCCTCCGCGACCTGACGTTTGATCCGAGCCAGGATCGCC
>JBKHXZ010000205.1:0-4002 GCA_046565785.1 Acidimicrobiia bacterium | reverse complement strand
ATCATCTGATGCGGGTCGCGTTCGAGCAGCTGACGATCCTTGAACGTTCCCGGCTCGGATTCGTCGCCGTTCACAACCAGATAGGCGGGACGGGCGGGGGCGAGGAAGCTCCATTTCATTCCGGTGGAGAACGCCGCCCCCCCACGGCCGAGCAGGCCGGAGGTCTTCACCGTCTCGACCAGGTCATCCCGGGTCATCCCCACTGCCCGACGAGCCTGGACATACCCGCCGGTGGCTTCGTAACGCTCCAGTGTGTGGCTGTCGGTCGGATGGTCGGTCATTCGACGGGTGATGAGAAGGTTGCTCATGAGGAGTCCCCGGTGGTCCCCAGAGGTCCGAAGGCCGGATACGGACCGACGGCGCCGTCGGATTCGGCGATCGCCCAATCGAAGGAGCGGATCCCACCGAAGAGCTGCTGCATCTCGTCCCCGTTGACCGTTTCCGGCCGGGCTTTGCGCAGCCACTCGACCAGGGCGCGGCCCTTCTCGGGGGTGACGCCTTCGATCAGTTCGTAGTTGACCTGCACGGCCGGGGCCCCTCCGCATGCACCGATGCATTCTGCGTGTTCGACCGAGATGAGACCTTCGTCGTCGGTTTCGCCATGTGGGACTCCGGAGGCATCTTCGACGGAGTGCAGCACGTCGTCGCCACCCAGCAGCATGCAGGAGATCGAAGTGCACACCGAGACCAGGTACTTCCCGGTACGTTCCCGCTTGTACATCGTGTAGAACGAGGCGACTGCCTGAACCTGGGCAGGGGTGAGGCCGGTCCATTCGGCGACTTCGGCCATCCCTTCTGCGGTCAGCCAGCCGTCTTCTTTCATGGCCAGGTACAACAGCGGCATCACCGCCGAACGTCGCTCGGGATACCGGGCGATGATCTGTCGGGCGCGCTCCTGGGTCGCTTCGGGCCAGATGCTCATCGTCAGGCGATGCTAGGAGGTCCAACCGATCCCGCCGAACCGAGTCACCCGCCGAATATTCTCCCCGATCCCACCGAGGGCCGGGGTATGTTGACCGAAGCCGACCTGGGAATCCGATGCGCGCATAGATCCGAACCACGACGACTCGTCCCGTGAAGGATTCTCTATGCACGCGCTCTCCCTCGACTCGGTTTCGTTCGGATACGACTCGGTCCGTACGGTTCTCGACGACATCACCCTGGACCTCGGTCCCGGCTGGCACGGCCTGGTCGGTACCAACGGCAGCGGCAAGACCACGCTCCTGGGCTTGATCGCCGGCGAACTCGAACCGATCTCCGGAACGATCCAAACCCCCACTCCGCTGGTCCACTGTCGCCAGACGGTGGATTGGCCGACTGCCGACGTCATCGACCTGGCCGAATCGCACGACCCCGAGGCGTACGCCCGACGTGGCCGTTTGCAGATCGCCCCGGAGATGATCGACCGGTGGTCGACGTTGTCGCCCGGGGAACGACGCCGCTGGCAGGTGGCGGCAGCGCTGGCCGCCGAGCCCGCCGTTCTTCTCCTCGACGAACCTACCAACCACCTCGATCGCGAATCGGCCGACATCGTCGTCGACGAGCTCTTTCGGTTCCGTGGGATCGGCATCGTCGTGTCGCATGACCGACAACTCCTCGATCGCCTCACCAGGTCGACCGTTCGCCTCGAAAGCGGACGGGCGCAGCGCTGGTCCTCTCCGTATTCGGTTGCCCGCGAGGAGTGGTTGCGGGCCGAAGCCGCAGCTCGTCAGGCGCGCGCCCAGGCGAACCAGGAAGCCAAGGCGGCCAGGCGCCTGCTGGTCGAACAGCAACGAGTGGCGGAGGAAAAATCAGCCCGGTGGAAACGGACTCAGCGTTACGCCCGTCCCGGCGAGCACGACGTGACATCGGCTGCCCAGACCAAGAGGCACCGTGACGGGGAGGCAGCCGCCAACAAGCGCATCGGAGCCACCCGGGCCCAGGCCCGGCGTGCAGCCGAACACGTCGAGTCCATCCCGATCGAACGGGTTCATCGGGGACCGATCGTCTTCGACGGCGAACCCGCCCCCCGACAGATACTGGTTCGTTTCACCGGAGATCTGCGAGCCGGCCCGACGCTGCTCGAAACGAACCTCGATGTCGTCGTCGAACGCGCCAGCCGGATGCGCATCGCCGGCCGCAACGGTGCCGGTAAGACGACCCTTCTCCAAGCACTGGCCGAGCGATGGAATCTGCCGGCAGATCGTCTGCTCCACCTGCCCCAGGATCTCACCGAGGGCCAGTCGGCCAGTCTCGTGGAACAGATCGCCGGTCGCTCGTCCGACGAGCTGGGCCGAACGATGCAGCTGTTCGCCAGGTTGGGTGGCGAGCCGGCATCTGTTCTCGACACCCGACTCCCGTCCCCCGGCGAGGTTCGCAAGCTGCTTCTGGCCGACGCGTTGGCTCGATCGGTGTGGTGCATGCTGGTCGACGAGCCCACCAACCATCTCGACCTGGATACGGTCGAGGCGCTGGAAGATGCTCTGGCCTCGTACCCGGGGGCAGTTGTCGTGGTCTCCCACGACGACGCCTTCGCCCGCAGGGTCACGACCGAGACGCTGATCCTCGGTGGGCAGGAAACTCGACCCGGAACACCGTCCAACCCTCCGACCGGCGGTAGGTGACATCCCCGCTCATCAGCCGGGCGAGGAGACGGGCGACGTAGAGACCAAGGCCCACCCCTTCCTGGTCGGTCGACACCCGGCCCTGGGACCGCGCCGTCTCGAACGCCTTCCGCTCGACGGCGGTCGTCAGACCCGGGCCGTCGTCACGCACCTCGATCCACACTCGGTCCGCTTCGGTCCCGGTGTGAACTTCGACCGATCGACCCCCGTGGACCTGGGCGTTCGCCAGGAGGTTGCGCAGGATGTGGCGCAGACGAACCGGGTCGGCGAACGCTCGGGCAGACTCACCGATCACCGACACCAGCGCCCGACCTGGTGGGAGTGCGGCGACGGCGCGCTCCGCCTCCATCCGAATGTCGATGTCGTCGGGTGAGATCATCACCGAATCGGTGAGGGCCCGAGACGAGATCAACAGGTTGTCGAGGTGATGGGTCATCTCGCCCGCCTGACCCATCAGGTGAGACATCATCTCCCGGATCACCGACGGATCGTCCGGCTCCTGCCACAGCAGAGACGAAAAGCCCACCATGGCGGTAAGCGGGGTCCGCAACTGGTGGGCGGTGGCAGTCAGGAAGGCTTCCCGCTCGGCGATGATTTCGCGGAGGGCGTCGGCCTGCGCGTCCCGCTCCTCCAAGAGCGACGCCATCCGATACGACACCGCCGCCACTCGGGCCATCGCCTCGCAGATGGCCACCGCCGTCGGGTCCAAGGATGTGTCCCGACGTACCACCAGCGTGTGACCGACGTCGCCCCCGGTATCGACCGGAAGCGCCACCCCGCCCGACGGCGGGTCGACATGTCCCGCAATGAGTCGCGCCTCAGCGCTGATAAGGGTGTAGAGCGCGTCGGTCAGGCGCCGGCCGACCTCGTCTGTCGTGCGGGAACTGTGAAGGTCCACAGTGGCGTGAAGCAGGTCGTCGATCTGTTCACGGTCGCGCGTGAGGTGAAACCACCGCCGATGCATGTGCAGAACGAACGCGATAGTCAGCAGGGCTACTGGCGTCACCGCGGGTACGGCAAGGATCCCGATGGCCGCGGTGCTGCCCAGCAGGACCTCGACCGCCAGCACCGTGCCTGTATCCCGCACCTCGTCGCCCACGACACTCGACCATGGCTCAGATGTGCGAAACGT
This sequence comes from Acidimicrobiia bacterium, assembly GCA_046565785.1. Classification (GTDB taxonomy): domain Bacteria; phylum Actinomycetota; class Acidimicrobiia; order Spongiisociales; family ZC4RG35; genus DATHWB01. Next base: position 267 of record JBKHXZ010000205.1, on the reverse strand, counting down.
GACGAGCGTTCCGAATATGGTCACGGTGGCCACAGCGAACAGGGTGCTGGCGGCCAGGACTGCGAGAACGCCACGCAGGTCGGATCCGACACCGATCACCCCACCGACGAGACCGCCCAACCCCGCTGCCAACGTGAACTGGCTCACGTTGAAAACTGTCTTCAACCCGGACTTCCGCTCTCGGAGATTGACGAAGATCGTGCCCAACGCGAAGGAGAGGATCGTCAACTCCGGCCCGATCATCACCAACAGCAGCGGGAACAGCAC
>JBKHXZ010000204.1:0-17697 GCA_046565785.1 Acidimicrobiia bacterium | reverse complement strand
AGTCCGCGGATGGGGTCCACCGGCCCATGGCACAACGGTGCGACCTCATTAGGTTTCGCCCAACTGCCCTCGTCGTTCCGCCTCCCGAGTCCCTCCAGACTTCACGGGGGAATGACGGGGGCGGTTCCTTTTGTCGAACCCCGCACCGATATCCTCGCCCGGTGCGACGGTTCGTCCCTCTCCTCCTGGTCCTGGCGGCGTGTTCGCAGAATCCCGTCGCCGACACCTCGACAACGACAACCACGACCCCGACGACCACCACGCTGGGGGCGGCCGACATCTATGCCCTGGTCAGCCCGTCGCTCGCCTTCGTCGAAACACCGATCGGGTCTGGGAGTGCGGTGCTGGTCGACGCCTCCACCCTCGTCACCAACGCCCACGTCGTGTGGCCCGCCGAGCAGGTGACGGTCAGCTTTCCCAACGGGGTCGGTGGACTGGTCGAGGTGGTCGGATACGACTGGATGGCCGACCTCGCCGTACTCGACGCTTCCGGCCTGTCCGGTCTGCCGGCACCGGTCGTCCTCGACACGACCGACCGCCAGCCCGGCGAGCCCGTCTACCTGGTGGGCTATCCGGCAGACGACCCGGGAACCGCAGCACCCGCCATCACAGCGGGCATCGTGTCCCGCACCCGCACCTGGGAACTGGGCGGGATGACGTTCATCCAATCCGACGCCCTTATCTCCGGCGGACAGTCGGGCGGGGCACTGGTCGACGACCGGGGCGAGGTGATCGGAATCTCCGGACTGAGCGTCGGCGAAGGCTTCGCGCTCGCCCTGTCTGCCGCCGACCTTCAGACCCGGCTCGGCGAGATCCGGTCGGGAATCGACCGCTACGGGCTGGGTGACCGCTCGATGCGGGCACTGTCGGGGGGCCCATCCACCCAATTGTCCGTGCCGCATATCCTCGACGAGACCGTGTTCGTCTTCGATGGCCGCGCCGGGGATGCCGTGAGCATCGAACTCAACGCCTCCGCCGTGTTCAACGCCGACCTGGTCGGACCAGACGGCTACGTCGAAGCCGCCACCGACACCCCCGACACCTTCGCCCTCCTCGAAGCCGACCTGATCCTCGACGGCCCCTACTTCGTCGTCGTCTATCCCGAAACCGAGCCGCTGGATACGGTCACCGTGTCCGGTGTGGACACCCGTCAATGGGCCGACCCCGACCATGGCAAGGCTCTCAGCGTCGGTAGCCCGCTGGCCGGCAACGGTGACTATCCGGGCGACCTCGACTGGTTCCGGCTCGACCTGACCGCCGGCCAGACCGTCACCATCACCGTGTCCTCGGTGAATATCGACGCTGCCCTTCTCGTCGACCTCCTCGACCCGGCCAACACGTCGGCATTCGCCAGCGACAGCGACAGCGGAGGCGGGGTGATCGGCTACGACGCCCGGGTGATCTTCACCGCACCCGAAACCACCACCTATTCGGTCGCGGTCTTCGACGAGACCGGGTTCGGACCAGGCGGCTACATCGTCAGCGTCGCGGAGGGTCGGGGATGAGACCGGCGGCGCGGGTGCTGGGAGCCGGCGCAGCCGTGGTCCTCGGCCAGGTGGCGTGGGCGGTGTGGCGACCACTCCCCTCATTCGCCGACCTCGACCCCAGCGGATTCGAAGGCCCGGAAGACGGCGTTCCGTTACGGATGCTGGTGTTGGGTGACTCCAGTTGCACCGGCTCAGGTTTGGAAGACCCCGCAGATGTCTGGGTGCGGGTCCTGGCCCGCCGTCTCGGCGACGACGGATACCGGGTGGAGGTGAAGTCGTTCGCAGTGGGAGGTTCCAAGGCCTCGGACCTCTTTCGGGACCAACTCGAACCGGCGCTGGAGGTGGGAGGCGATCTGGCGGTCGTATCGGTAGGAGGAAACGACGCGCTGCGCGGCGTCAGGGTGTCAGCATTCGAAGCCGCACTGGACACGCTGGTGGAACGGCTGGCGGCCGAAGTGCCCGTCGTGGCGTTGAGCGGAGTGGGCGACATGGGGACGGTCCCAAGGCTTCCTCCGCTGCTGGCAGCCGCCGCCCGACGGCGTGGAAAGGCGATGAACGCCGTCCACCGGCGTATAGCCAAACGCCACGGCGTACTCGTCGCCGACCAATGGGCGTGGGCGGTGCAACGGTTCCGAGACCCCGCCATCTTCTCACCAGACCTATTTCATCCCAACGCCGAAGGCCACCGGGTGTGGGCAGAGGTGGCCTACGAACTGCTCGCCCCGGTGTTGATGGCACGTTCGGGGTGATCGGTCAGAGAGGATCGGCCTGCTTGCCTGACGGTCGCTGGTCACGCCGAACCGCATCGTCCGACTTGATGGCTCGACCTCCCTCAGGCCCGCCTGAAGCGGACATGTGTGCCTGGGTCCGCAGTAGGGGACAGGAAGGGGGAGCAGACCTCCCCTAATCCGATAAGTCAGGCAGGGCGGTAGACGCCGCGGTCGGTCGCCAGCCAGTCCATCCGACGGTCGTGGCATTCGGTGGGCAGGTCGTCGACCAACAGACGTTCCAGCGTGATCCCCACCGCGATGACGTCTCCGGCGGCGGCGAAGAGGCCGTCGTAATAACCCATCCCCCAGCCGATCCGGTCGCCGGTACGGGCGAAAGACAGCGAGGGGGTGAGCACGATGTCGAGTTCGGAAGGTTCGAGCCGCGGGGCGTGAGCCACCGGATGCTCATACCCGAAACGGTGCGTCTCCCGGGGAGCGTCGTACGGGTGAACGGTGAGCGGGTTGCGACCACCAGGCGTCCTCGTGGTGTACCAGTCGTGGCGCTCGTCGACGACGCCGGTGACATCCACCTCGCCAGGCATCGGCAGAAAGATCAGGACTTTGGAAGGTGGCTGATCGGCCAACCAAAGCCTCAGATGGTGGGTGACGGCGGCCGACTCGTCGGAGGTGACCGGTGGTCGATTCCGGAGTGCCGCCCGGACTGAGGCCTTGTCCATGCGCCGAGGGTATCCGGGCCGGGGGCGGTGCCGGTCGGTAGCCTGCGGGCGGTCATGCTCGCCAACCTCCGGTATGTTCCGCGAACGATCCTGGTGGCGTTCACCGCCGTCTACGCCACGCTGATCGCCGGGCTGGCCGCCTGGTTCCTGGCCGCACGCAACCCGACCGACCCGCGGATCGAACGGATCATCCAGTGGTGGGCGCAACGGTGGCTACGGGCAGCCAAATGCACCCTGGAAGTGCAAGGTGCCGAACACGTCGACCCGTCCCGGTCCTACGTGGTGATCGCCAATCACGTGTCGAACCTGGACATCATGGCGGGTTTCGCCGCGGTGCCGCTACCGATCCGGTATCTGGCCAAGAAGGAACTGTTCTCGATTCCGATCCTCGCCCAGGCGATGCGGGCGGTGGGGATCGTCGAAGTCGACCGGAGCGGACGAGCGGCGGCTATCGCCTCGGTCAACCGCCAGTCCAAGCCGGTGATCGAACGGGGGCATTCGCTCATCATCTATCCGGAGGGAACCCGGTCGTATCACGGGGAGTTGCAGGCGTTCAAGAAGGGGGCGTTCGCCATGGCGGCCGCCGCCAACATGCCCATCCTGCCGGTGGCGATCCACGGGACGTGGGAGGCGTGGAAGCCACATAGCCCGTGGATCCGAGGGAACAGTCACATCACGGTGGTGATCCACCAGCCCATCTCGACAGACGGCCTCTCCCCCACCGAGCTCGACGACCTCCGGCTCAAAACCCACGCCCTCATCGCCCGGACCCTGTCGGCTTTTTAGCGCAGGAAGCGCGCGAAAACGCGCGAGTCGCAAAAAGCAGGTCAGTCGTAGACGGCAGCGAGGTAGGTGACCGAGGCGCGGACGACACAGAGGAAAGCACCGGCAGAGGTCACCAACTGATAACGATCCACAGGCTGGTCTCCTCTCCACCACGAACCCGTCGACCGCCACGGACCCGCCCAGGACAACACCGGTTCCCACCGGGTCCCCAGCCGCACCCGCACCGGCATCCCGCCCTCCCACTCCACCTCCAGCCGGGTCGGCTCGGGTGGCACCAGCGCAGGAGCCGGCCCCGGGGTGGCACCCGGCCACGGCGCCGTCTCGTCCCGCTCCCTCACCATCGGCTCCTGCCAGCGCGACCAAGCCACCAGCTCGGATGGCAACCGGCCACCCTGCCGAGCCGCCTCCAGCACACCATCGGGCCCGACCAGCGTCTGCACCCGGGCGAAGGCTCGCTCTGCTTCCACCCTGGCGGCCTCATCGGTGAAAAGCCCGAGTTGTCGACCTTCCCCCGACAGGTCGGACGGATCGAGCCGCAGCCGGACGATCCCGCCGCTGGTGCGGCGCCCCTCATCCACCCATGCCTGAAGTTGCCAGCGCACCCTGTCCGAAAGCGCATCCTCCGTGAACGGGTCAGCCGAACGCCAGATCCGCGACCGCACCTCCCCGTCGTCGGTCTCGGCCTCGATCAGGACGCGATGCGGAGCGATCCCCTCCAATCGCAAACCGTCGACCAACCGCACAGCCAACCAACGAGCGGCGAAAGCCACCTGATCGGTGAGTTCCAGCGGATCCTCGAAACGAGACTCGACAGCCAACTCAGGGGGGATTCGACGCGGGTCGACCGTCCGGTCTTCGCCGTGGGCGAGACGATGGGCGGCCAGGCCGATGTCGCCGAAGCGGGAGGCGATCGCCTCCCGAGGTAGACCGGCCAGTGCACCCAGCGTGGTCACCCCTAGCCAGCGGAACGTCGACACCAGGTCGTCATGGTCGAGGGCGGCGATGTCGAGCGAGGCGAGGAACGCTCGGGTGTCCGGCACCAGCCGGGGCTGTCCGGAAGTGGCGGAATGCGCTGCCCAGGTGGCAGCGAACGGACCGTCTGCCACTCCGATCCTGACATCGACCCCACCAGCCTCCAGCTTGACGGCGACGATCGACACCACCGTTTCCTCGTCGCCGTAATAGCGAACCGCTCCACCCACCGGCACCAAAGCGAGGCCCGGTTCGACGATCTCCACCCGGGGAACGATCTCTTCGATCGAGGCCACCACCGGCTCGAACCGACGCCACTCTTCTTCGAGATCACGCACCAGCACCGTGGCTGCCGGACACAGCCCTTCCGCTTCCCGGCGGGGCATGCCACGGGACACACCAACCGACATGGCGAGCGGGTCGGCTGCGGCCACCCGGCTCACCCCCTGACGAGGGGCGCCGACGACGATGACCGGGCTATCCGAAGGCGCGTCCGGCCGGCCGAGCGGCCAGGTCGGACACCACACGCAGATCGTGCGTTCCGTCATCATCCACCTCCACGAAACGGGTCATGCCCGCCGTTCCCTTACCGGAGGCCTCCAGCACCAGGCGCCTTCGCAGCAACCGACCGTGGCCCCGATCCGTCCCGGTCCAATCCACCTCGGTCGATCGCAAACGAAGAAAGCTCACCCCGCTCGGCAACTCCCCGACCAGCGGACGCCAGGCCACCCGACCTCGACGGGCTCGGACGAGGGCGGCGAGCCGGCGCAGATCCTGATCGCGGATCCCCTTCGGCACTTCGGCATACATCGCCGGGACACCTTCCAGCAGCGCAGCAGCGACCCGCGGCCACAGCCGCGGGTCGGCACAACGGACGAACACCGGGGTATCCACTCCGGTCTCCCAGGCGGCGAGAGGCGAGGCCCAGCCGCGCACGTCGAGGATCGCCACCGGGGCGGTACGGGAGGGCTCGGCCAGCATCCGATATCCGAGCCGGGTGAGTCCGAATCCGGGAGGGCCGATCAGTTCCACCGGACGTCCGGGCTGCAAGGTGAGCAGGTGGGTTCGGTCCTGGGTACGCGTCCGCAGATCCCATCGATCGGCGATCGAGGACGGCCCGACCACTGCGGCTGCGTTCACCCCACCCGACTCCTGCTCGCGAACCCGGACAGCGCATCCGGACGCGCCACCGTATCGAACATGCGTTCGATTCGCAAGAGGACCCCGCGAACCCAGGGTTCCCCGGGCCCCTGGAGGGCCTCTACAGCCCGCGGTTCGGGACGCTCGGTGAACCGTGGGTTGGCGGGGCCCTCCTTCGGCTCAGGCGTTGATCAGGTCGGCGGGTTGTTCGGATGCCAGGACCAGACTGGTGATTGCGATCCACAGCACGAGGACGAACGCACCGATCCACGGGGTGGGGGCCGACAAGACCACCAACACCGCCCCGTACCCCACCGACTTGGGCAGAGCGCCACCCGCTAACGCGGCGATCGCCGCCGTCCCACCGATCGCGAAGATCGCCGGAATAAACAGGTTCGCCCCGTTCCATATGAAGACCACGACGAACCTGGCGATCCCTTCCGCCCCGGGAATGCCGCCCAACGTCGAGGTCATCTGCCCCACCGCACCGATGATCATGCCCGCCACACCGAGCATCACCATGCCCGCCGCGAAAGTCCAACCAATCCAGCCAGCCAACCCGTAGCGTCGAAACCGGTCGGCCACGAACCCACCGAACGCCACCAGGAACGGAACCGCGAACATGGCGATGACCGTTGCCGAGTCGGCATTCTCACCGGCCTCGATCAGCTCTGCCAGCACCACCACATCGGCATCCTCCGGCGACGACTGCGAACCGGAGAAGACCGCACTCGACCACACCAACAACACGACTGCGATCAGACCACTGACCGCTCCGAGACGATGAATCATCGGGACCTCCTTCGAACAGACAGACGAGAAAGAGGTCGCGGACGGGTGACAGTCAGTCCGAAGCTCAATTGCAGACACCCATATTTATGGGTTTCCTGATACACTGCAGGCATGAAGACGACGCTGGAACTCAACGACGATCTCTTCCGTCGAGCCAAGACGTTGGCAGCCCAGGAAGGGATCACCCTCCGCCAATTGGTTGAGCGTGCCATAGACCGAGAAGTACGAGGGATAACTGGCGAGAATTTCGAGCTCGACGACCGCAGCTTCACCGGCCACGGTCCGCAACCCGGCATAGACGAGAGCAACTGGTCGGCCCTCCAAGAAATCATCTATCAGGGTCGCGGTTCGTGATCGCGGTCGACACCAACATCTTGGTCTACGCCCATCGTGGGGATTCCCGGTTCCACCGATCAGCGTCTGAAGCCATCAAGGGCCTGGCAGAGGGCAACCGCGCGTGGGCAATCCCTTGGCCGTGTATCCACGAGTTCCTCGCCGTCGTCACACATCCCCGCATCTACGACCCACCCACTCCCCTCGCGCGGGCATTGAGCCAGGTCGACGCCTGGCTCGCCTCTCCTTCCCTACGCGTGCTCTCCGAGGGTCCTCGCCACTGGGAAACCCTCAAGGAGCAAGCCGCAGCCGGCACCATCAGTGGAGCCGCCGTCCACGATGCCCGGGTGGCGGCGATATGCATCGACGCCGGCGTGAAGGAACTTTGGAGCGCCGACCGCGACTTTCACCGCCTTCGACTGCGCATACGCAACCCGCTCGAGTGAACCTTCAATCTCCGTCGGCTTCTGCCATGGCGTCGATGGGCCCTTCGTCGGCCAACTCCTGTGCCGGCTGCTCTTCCTTCCGTCGACCCGAACGCCGCAGCCACCACCAGATGGCGAGCGGCACCCAGAAGAACGGGATGAGGGTGGCCACCAGATACACCAGCACCTGACCGAGCGTCACCAACAACTCCAGGCTGGTTTGCAGACCCTCCCCGAAACCGGGGACACCGCCAGGGTCGACGGCGGAGATCGACGTCGTGGCGGTGTTGGCCACCGAGCGTCCCTGCCGGACATTCCCCTCCTCGTCCACCGGCAGTGCGGTGACGTTGGTCTGGGTCCGCCAGCTGCGATCGGCGGTGATGTGAGCTGCCATCACGATCGACTCGCCCGGCTCCAGGATCTGTCCCATATCACCGAACACAGGGATCAGATCGTCCTCGTCGACGTCGATCACCGGATCACGCAACGTGAACCCGGTGAGATCGGTGTCACCGACATTGACGATCTCGAAACACACGGTGACGTCGGTGCCCTGATCGACCGTGAGACTTCCGCTGCCCGGGCACGACAGACCGTCGTCGTCGGTTCCGGAATACGCGGTGACATCCACCCGGACGGCGGGACGAACCGCGTTCTCGGTGATGGTGACAGTGATGGTCGCCAGGGAGATGGCGTCCTCCAGGGTGCGTAGCTGACCGCGCAGCGTCTCGAGCTGGGTTTCCCGCTGGAGCAATTGGTTCTCGAGGTCGGCGATGGTGTCGATGTCGGTGGCGGTCTCCAAGAACCCTCGCAACCGTTCCACACTCGCCTCGGCGGTGGTGATCCGGCTACGGATGTCGACGACCCGCTCGGTGACGTCGTCGGCGCTGACGTTCTGATTACGCAGTTCGCCAATCGAACCCAGCCGGTCGAGCGCCTCCTGGAAGTCCTCGGGGAACACCTTGAAAACGAGGGTGCTGCGCGGCTCGGGACTGCCGGTGGTCTGCTGTCCGAACAGGAACCCGCCCAGCGCTTGGATCTGACGGGTCGCTTCGGCACTCGCGGCGGCCACGTCGTCGATAGCCACGGTCATGGTGGCTGTGAAGATGATGTCCCGGCCGAGGTCGGTGGCGGTCTGGACAAGAGGAGGAGCCACTCCGCCCGATCCGAGCGTGTCAGAGTCGGTGGCGGTGTCATCGCCTGCTTCGGCCTGGCCGCCGTCGTCGGCCGGAGCGTCGGCCGCCATCGTGGTCAAGGTCGTGTCGGCGGACTCGGCGGAACCGCCCAGACCTTGAGCAATCTCATCGAACACGACCGTCTCTTCGGAAGCATCGTTGCCGCCGCAGGCAGCGAGCAGCAGGGCCAGCACCACCGGCACCGAGAGCAGGCGTGCAGTGAAGCGGAACTTCGTCATGTCGGTCCTCTCACTCGACAGGAGTGAGACGATTTTCAAATCGAGATGGTTCCCGGTCAGCCGGTGGCAGTCATCGTGAAGTAGGTGTACCGGCCGAGTGAATCCTTCACCTTGACCTCGAACGTCACGTCCTTGGGCGCCTTGGGGAAGAACACCTTCACATACCAGGACCCATCGGCGCTGACCGTGGTTTCCCCGCTGCCCCATTCGCTCAGCACCGCCACCTTGGTTCCCGGCTCGCCGGTTCCGTAATACTCGTCGAACGGCGGCACCTCGGCGCACTCGAGCCACGTGGCATGGGCGACGAACGGCGCAGGATCCTTGCCCGGCTCTTTGGGAGGCGTGGTGGTCTTGGTCGGAGGCTGATAGACGGCGGTGACCGTCGCCGATGCCTCGTTCCCCGCCGAGTCCACCGCGGTGAACGTCGCCGTGTTTTTGCCCTCCGACAGGATGAGCACGATCGACCAGTTGCCGTCCGGGTCGACATCGGCTTCGTATGGGCCGCCGAACACCCGAGCCCCGGGTTCGGTGACTCCGGCGAAGGTGATCCGGTCCGTTTCGAAGACCTGCCCGTCGGTGGGCGTCGTGATGGTGATCAGCGGTGGCGTGTCGTCGTGCGCGGCAGTGGTCTGAGGCGCAGCGGGAGGGATCACCGAGCGGGTCGGTGTCGTGGTCACCGTGGTCGGGGCCGTGGTCGACGGTGTCGGAACCGTGGTGGTGGTCGTGGTCTCCAGGTCGTCGGCGACGACGGTCGGACGCAGCGTCCATATTCCGAGCAGCAGCACCAATGCGGTGAGAGCACCGGCCGCCAACGCAACGGCGGGACTCCACCGGTCGGTGCTCCGGGTCGTCGGAGGCTCCGTCAACAGCAACTCGCCTTCGGCGACCGAAGTCTTCAGAGCCTGTGCGGCGTGGCGGGCGCGAGTGTCGAGGTCCATCACGGTTGCACCCCCAGAGTGTCAGCGAGTGTCCGTCGACCCCGGTGCAGGTGAACCTTGGCCGTCGACGGACTGCAATCGAGCACTTCGGCGATGTCGTTCACCGACCGGTCTTCGAGGTAGTGGAGGGTGACGGCGGTGGCCTGGTTCTTGGGCAGGGAGCGAACCGCCTTCCAGAACTGTTCGTCCACCGGCTCCATCGGCTCGATCACCCCTTGACGGTGTCCGGCGAGCCGAGTCACCGCCTTCAGTTCCGCCATTCGCCGTCGGTATTGACTGACGGCCATATTGGATGCAACCCGCCGCACCCACGCATCCGGTCGATCCATCACGGACACCCTCTCCCACTGGGCATGCGCCACCATCAGCGCCTCCTGGGCCAGATCCTCTGCGGCGGTGCGGCTGCCTGAGAGGGCGAGCACGAACGCCACCAGCCGACGGAACTCCCGCCGGTAGAACGACTCGAAACTTTCGAGCGCAACCAGGTGTTCGTCGGTTGTGGCTGTTCGCTGGCCGATCACGCCGGGTCTCCGGTCCATCCGTGTAGGACTCGCATCGGCCGGTCGAAAGGTTTACTTGACGGGCCTGGAGGCCCCTTTCTCACGTTTTGCCACGCGAGACGCGCGAGTTTTCGCGCGCTCGTTCGCTAAAGAACGCGTAAACCTCCCCCCGGGCCTCGGGCGAGTGAGTGGGTGTAAGCCAGGGAACCGGAGGAACACCATGCGCCAGGTGGCGATGTTCGTCGCAGGGTTCGCAGTCGTGGCGATGGCAGGGGTGGCCGTCGCACAGACTGCGATCTTCGCCGGCGACACGAATGCAGTCGATAGCGGGTACACCGCCGCGGAGACGATCGACGTTCCGGATTTGGAATCGAAAGTCTCAGCCCCCGAACCGAAGCCTCGGTTCGAACAGCCGACGAACCACGACGGAGGGGCAAAGAGAGCGAACGAGCCGGCCGACACCGAAAAGGACGACCCGGGCCACCTCGAGTTCAGCATTTCCACACCGGATGGCACGGGGGTGGAGGTTGGTGAGGTGACGCTCACCGGGACGGTCACTCCAGGAGGGTTCGTCTGGTCCGGATCGCACGAGGCCACAGTGGACGGGGCGGGCAACTGGAAACTGACCCTGCCGCTGGTGAAAGGCAAGAACGTCATCTATGTGGGAGCCAAGCTCGACGGCATCAGCACTCAGAAGAGTGTGACCATCCAATGGGGTGACCCGCTCGTTTGGGCTATCTACCAGAAGGTGGGTGCGTCGAAAATCCCGGTGGAGAAGTTCTACGGCACTGCCAGTCCCGGGATGACCATCACAGCCACCAGCAAGTACGGAACGGCCAGCACCACGGCCGGCAAGTCAGGCGAGTGGTGGCTGGAGGTGACGTTCAGTTCCTCACCCGGAACCACGTTCCCTGTGACGGTCACGACGTCGACCGGATGGTCGAAAACGTACTCGTTCAGTCATCTCGGCGAGGCGAAGGAGCCGGTAACCAGGACCTGGTCGATCAACCACAAGTACGCCACCAATCACGAACCGTGGACCAAGTTCTACGGCACCGGCGCTCCGGGCACGCGGGTCGTCGCCACCTCGCCCTACGGGTCGGCGGAGACCGAGGTCGGCTCGACCGGCGAGTGGTTCCTGAAGGTGTGGTTCGAGGCTCCGGCGGGTTCCGCGTTCGAAGTGACCGTGACGAACTCCGCCGGCTATCACGGAGCGTTCCAGTTCGAGTACGTGGCGGCCAGCTTCGAGGTGACCCAGATCTACGGCAGCTGTGCCGAAGACCCGCCCTACGACGTCTTCACCGGGCGCACCGCTCCTCACACTTGGGTGAAGGCGTGGTCGGAGTACGGGTACGCCAAGGTCGAGTCGAATGCCGACGGATGGTTCGAAGTGAAGGTGTTCTTCGAGACCGCCCCCTACGACGTTCCGTTCACCGTCGACGTCATCGACGGCCTGGGCAACAAGAAGACATTCTCCTTCGTCAGGACCTCGGCCGAGTCCTGACCGCGGCGGGGGACCCCGGTGGGGCGCCACCCCGGCGTCCCACCGGCTTTTTAGCGCAAATCGGGTGCAGGTCTGCACCCGATTGGCGCTAAAAAGCACGTTCCTCGAGGTCTTCGATGGTGCGGGGCCAGTCGTCTTTGAGGAGGCGGCTCAGGGAGCGGTCTGCCAGCAGTTTTCCGCCGGTCTGACAGGTGGCGCAGTAGTTCGTCTCGTTCTCGGCGTAGACGATGCGCTGCACCTTCGACCCGCAGCGCGGGCAGGGCTCACCGAAGCGGCCGTGCACGCCCATCTCCGGCCGGAACGCCGTCACCTTGTCGGGCCACCCCTCCCCCACCTGTTCCCGCAGCAGTTCTGTCCACCGAATCAGTGACGCCCGGGTCGCCTCGTACAGCCGCCTCACCTCGTCGCCCTCGAGCTGACTGGTCCGCTTCACTGGGGAAAGGCCCGCCTCCCACAGGATCTCGTCGGAGAACGCGTTGCCGATCCCCGAGAAGATGCGCGGATCGGTCAACGCCCGTTTCAGCGTGCGGTTCTCTCGGCGCAACGCCGACTCGAACTCCTCCGGCGACGCTTCGAGGGGCTCGACTCCGCCGCGGTCCTCGGCGTCGGCCTTCGCGGCGTCGGCGAACACCCACACTCCGGCACGCTTCTTGGTGCCCTGCTCGGTCAGCAGCAGCATGCCGTGGTCGAAATCCCAGGCGCACAGTCCGACCTTCTTGGGGATGACCCCACCCCGCTTGTCGGTCCACTTCAGGCGACCCGCCACCATCAGATGAACGACAAGCGCCTTGCCGTCGTCGAGGTCCCACACGATGCGCTTCCCGATACGACGCAGGCCCACCACGGTCGTGCCGACCACCGAGTCGTGCGGCGGGTCGTAGGTGCGCAGCACCGAGGGTGAAGCCACGCGAAACCCTCGAATGGTCTGACCGCCGATCCGGCGCTCGAGCGCCTCCAGGTAGACGACGATGTCCGGCAGTTCGGGCACGCTCGGACGCTACCGCATGGGGTCGCCACCGACGGTGCGAAGATCCGACGGCGGGAGCGCCTCCCGACCTTCCTGCACGCCGACCACGATCAGTCCGGTGAGGGTCAATCCGATCCCTGATGCCAACGCGAGGCCCTCGAACGAGCCGGCGTCGACGAACACACCCCCGACACCCGGACCGACGCTGCGTCCGAACGCCATCAGCCCCTGGGCGTCCCCTGCTCGTTCGTCGGGACGGAGCGAGCGGGAGGCCAGCATCTCCAGAACGCCCGGCAACCCCATCCAGAACGCCAGACCCCACCACGTGAGTCCGGCATAGAACCAGAACACCGACCCGCCGAACACGCTCACCAGCGCCGCAGGACCGGCCGTCGCCAGCCACACCCCCGGACGTCGGTGGCGGGCGGCCAGGCGAGCACCGATGAATCCGGCCGCAGCGTTCAGCGAGAACCCGAGTGAGGCCTCGAACGGTGTCATGTCGAGCCGTTCCACGGCGATCACCGTCAGGTACACGAACAGGGCAGCACCGGAACAGGTGAGGAGGAACAGCGCCCCGAGCAGCACCCGATTCGAACGCGACCCACTGCGTTCACCGGGCACCGGTCGCGGCTTGAACGCCGGCACCCCCATGAACAACACCGGAACCGCAGCCACTGCAATGGAGGCGAACACTGCGGCGTCACCCAGGGCGACAAGGAGGCCGATGACCGGCGCCGCCACCAAGGCGGCCACCGGACCGACTGCCGACATCGCCGCCAGGGACCGCCGGGTTTCCATCGCCGCCGCCCATCCCAGCCAAGTGATCGCTCCTGCTGCCGCGCCGGTCACCACCCGCGTGCCGAGCAGCGCCAGATAGCCGGGTGCCACGATGGATGCCAGATTGGCAGCGATCAACACCGCCACCGCGCCCCGAAACACCGCAACAGAGGGCTGTACAAAACGAGGGATCAGCACCGTCGTCAACGCGAAAGCGCCGACCTGCACCGTCGAGTAGAGCCCGGCATCCCCCCGCCCCACGCCGTAGCGGTCGGCTATCTCGGCGATGAGGAACGGGGTCGCCGAGAACATGAACGTAACGGCTGCCGCCGACGCCAACAATGCCGGAGGTGCGCCACGGCTGAAGGCGGTGAGAGACCGGATCGGAGTGAACACCCTCGCCATGTTCGCATGCCAAGATCGGTCCGTGACCAGAACCCGTGTCTACACCGACGGCGCATGCTCCGGGAACCCCGGTCCGGGCGGCTGGGCGTGGATCGTGCCGGACGGCGCGTTCGCCGCCGGCGCTGCCGACCCCACCACGAATCAACGGATGGAACTGACCGCCGCTCTCGAGGCGGTCCGGTCGAATCCCGGTCCGCTCGAAATCATCAGCGACTCCACCTACCTCGTGAACTGTTTCCGTGACCGCTGGTGGGAGGGATGGATCAAGCGGGGATGGGTGAACAGCCAACGCAAGCCGGTTGCCAACCGGGATCTATGGGAACCGCTCGTTGCGCTGTATCAGGAACGTGATCTGGTCTTCCGCTGGGTGAAAGCACACGCCGGTGACCATTGGAACGAACTCGCCGACCGGCTCGCCGTCGAAGCGGCCGCCACCCAGGAATCCCGCACCGGAACCCGCACCCCGCACGAGTTCGGCCCACCCGACAGCACTCCCAAGGTGCGGCGGGCCGCGTCGTCCGAGGACCTTCCCCCCGGAAGATTCCTCGTTGTCGTCGGTCACCGCCCGCCCGAACTGGGCGGCTACGGCGACACTGCCCAGGCACGTGCGGTTCGTCAGCGACTGGTGGATGTGATCGCTGCGAAGCGGTCACTCCATCCCGACCTGGTCGTACTGACGGCCATGAACCTCGGCGCCGAAACGCTCGCCGCCGAAGCGGCCGACGAGGTGGCCGTACCGTTCATCCCGGTCCTCGCCTATCCGGATTTCGACGCGGTGTGGACGCCGGACTCCCAGCAGACGTTCCGACGCCTTTCGGCGGCAGCGGAACGGGTGGTGACGTTGCAGAAGAAGCCTCCGGAGAACCGCCAGCGAGCAGGGGCGGCCGCCGCCCGACGCGACGCCTGGCTGCGCCAACACGCCCACGAGGCGGTCGCCGTGTGGAACGGGGAGGACGGGCCCATCGGTAAACAGGTCCGTTCTCTCCAGGAAGAACTCGGCGAAGAGCACGTCTGGATCATCGACCCGGCCGAACTCTGACGTCACCCGCTGCCGGCTCGCCGACCGTCTGTCTGTCGAAAGGAGATCTCGATGGACACGATCCTGGTCGAAGCGCGCAATTCCACCCGCAGATACGTTCTGATCGGTGCCGGTGTCGGGCTGGTGTGGGGCATCGCCATGCGGGGGTGGATGCGCTTCATCGCCGCCATGCCGGAGTTCACTTGGTCGGGCACCTTGTTCATCCTCGGCGCCTCGGTCATCGCCGGGACCGTGTTGGGCACGGCGTGGCATCGACGCGCCATAGGAGGGCCAGGATGGTGGAGGCTGTCGATCGTCTCTCTCATCCTGTTGGGTGCCGGTGGCGCGGTGATGTGGCCGGCGGTCATCCTCGGCGGGATGGCGCTGGGTCGGCCATGGCGACCATGGATCCGTGCGACCCTGGGCGTACTCGCTGCCGCCTCTCAGATTCCGGTCGTGATTGGGATCGCCGACAACTGGAAGTTCGGAGTCACCGAGATCGTGATCGCCACCATCCTGTACGTCCCGCTCCTCTTCCTCGAAGTGTGGGCCTTCTCGGTGGCGTTCCGACCGTCGATGCGTGAGGAGCCTCCACCTCTCGCCCTGCGGATCGTGCTCGGCGGACTCGTCGTCCTGGCTGCGGGCATGCTGGCAGTCCTGGTCGGAGTTGCGAGCGACATGTGACGGGGTCGGTACGCTGCGCGCAGGTCGATCACGGAGGAACGATGCGTGGCCTCGACGGGCGGGTAGCGGTTGTCACCGGCGGAGCGGGCGGGATCGGCTCGGCGACCTGCCGGCGTCTCGCCGAGGAGGGCACACGGGTCGCCGTCCTCGATCTCGAAGCCGGCGCCGCACACGACCTCGCTTCCCGCCTGCCTCAAGCCATCGGCATCGGATGCGACATCACCGATCGGACGGCGGTGGACGAGGCTGTCGAAAGCGTCCAAAGCGCCCTGGGACCGATCGACATCCTGGTCAACAACGCCGGGTGGGACATCTTCAAGCCCTTCGCCCAGACCACCCCTGACGACTGGGAGTGGCTGATCGACATCAACCTGATGGGGCCGCTGCATATGACCCACGCCGTCCTGCCCGGGATGATCGACCGTGGCTTCGGCCGGGTGGTGACGGTGGCCTCGGATGCCGCCCGGGTGGGGTCGTCGGGCGAAGCGGTGTATGCCGCCTGCAAGGCCGGGATGATCGCCCTTTCCAAGACCCTCGCCCGCGAACATTCCCGGCAGGGCATCACGTTCAACGTCGTATGTCCCGGACCCACCGACACCGCCCTGCTGGACGGCGTCACCGGATCCTCCGCCAACCCCGAGAAGCTGCGCGAGGCGTTCCGGAAGGCGATTCCGATAGGCCGCATCGGCGAACCCGCCGACCTGCCCGGTGCCATCTGTTTCTTCGCCTCAGATGACGCCGCCTTCATCACCGGGCAGGTGTTGAGCGTATCCGGCGGCCTGACGATGGTGGGCTGACCGAGCGCCCCAACCCCACCGGTACCCTCCCCGCGTGCCTGAATTCATCTTTTCCATGTACAAGTGCTCCAAGCACGTCCCGCCCAATCGGGATGTGTTGAAGGACATCTCCCTTTCCTTCTATTACGGAGCGAAAATCGGCGTTCTCGGACCGAACGGTGCCGGAAAGTCGACGCTCTTGCGGATCATGGCCGGCAAGGACACGGAGTTCACCGGCGAGGCTCGACTCGGCGACGGATACACGGTGGGTCTGCTGGAACAAGAGCCGCAGCTCGACGGGTCGAAGGACGTGCTGGGCAACATCATGGACGGTGTCGCCCAGACTCAGGCGTTGATCGACCGCTACAACGAGGTGCTCGCCTCATGGGCGGACCCGGACGCCGACTACGACAAGCTCGGGACCGAACAGGCGGCGCTCGAGAAGAAGATCGAGGCGGCTGACGCCTGGGAGCTCGACCGCAAGGTGGCGATCGCCATGGACGCGCTCCGGGTTCCTCCCGCAGATGCCGACGTCACCACCCTGTCCGGCGGTGAACGCCGGCGGGTGGCGTTGTGTCGCCTGCTGCTCAGTTCACCCGACCTGCTGTTGCTGGACGAGCCCACCAACCACCTCGACGCCGAGTCGGTGGCGTGGCTCGAGCGCTTCCTGAAGGACTATCCGGGGTCGGTGATCGCCATCACCCACGACCGTTACTTCCTCGACAACGTTGCCGGATGGATCTTGGAACTCGACCAGGGTCGGGGATATCCGTTCGAGGGGAACTACTCGTCGTGGCTGGAACAGAAGCAGGCACGACTGCAGCAGGAGGAGAAGGAAGCCTCCGCCCGACAGCGGACGATCGCCCGGGAACTGGAATGGGTACGGATGTCACCCCGGGCGCGCCAAGCGAAAGGCAAGGCGCGACTCGCCGCGTACGAACAGTTGGTGGCCGAAGCGGCGTCGGTGGAGAAGCGGCAGGACGGCCTGCGGCTGTCGATCCCTTTCACCCAGCGGCTCGGCGACCGGGTGATCGACGTGGCCGGTCTGTCCAAAGGATATGGGGACCGCCTGCTGATCGACGATCTGAGTTTTTCCATCCCTCCCGCCGGAGTGGTGGGGATCATCGGGGCGAACGGAGCCGGCAAGACCACCCTGTTCCGCATGATCACCGGCCAAGAGGAGCCGGATACGGGCAGCATCGAGATCGGTCAGACCGTCGACCTGGCCTATGTGGACCAAACTCGGGATGCGCTCGACCCAGACAAGACCGTGTTCGAAGAGATCTCGGGCGGGACCGATCTCCTGCGCATCGGCAATCGGGAAGTGAACGC
>JBKHXZ010000203.1:0-12935 GCA_046565785.1 Acidimicrobiia bacterium | reverse complement strand
TGGACGCCTTCAAAGTGGCCCGCATCCTCGACCACCCCGACAAGGTTCGGGGGATCGAAGGGCTGGCTGCGGAGATGATCGGCCGCGACACCGAACTCGGCGTGCTGCGCACCGCACTGGCGGATGGCGGGGTGGTAGCCGTGATCGCCCCCGCCGGGGTGGGCAAATCCCGGCTGGCCGCCGAGTTCCGGACCGAAGTGGCCGCGGTGGGCGGAACCTGGCTGGAAGGCCGGTGCCTCGAACTCACCTCCACCGTTGCCTATGCCCCGTTCGTGGATCTGCTCACCCGTCGACTCGAGCGGGGAGACCCGTCGGACACCGTGGCGGCCGTCCTCGACGAGCTGGTCGAGGCCGGAACCATCACCGCCGACCGGTGTGCCGAGATCCTCCCCTTCCTGGTGCATCTGCTGGGCGAAGAACTCGGGGACCGACGCGACCTGCGGGTCACCGAATCCGACGACGAACAGCGACGCACACTCACCACAGACGCCCTCGTCACCTTCCTCACCGCCCACCCGTCTCCCACGGTCGTGTGCCTGGAGGACGTCCACTGGTCGGATCCGAGAAGCCGGGCAGTGGTCCAAGCGCTGTCCGACGGTCCGCTCGTCCTCCTCACCTTGCGCCCCGACATCGCCGTCGACGAACTCGGAGATCAGGTGAGGGAGCTACGACTGGCCGAACTGACCCCCGAAGACGGACGGCGGCTAGTCGCCGCCCTGCTCGACATCAGCGGACTCCCCGCCTGGCTGGAGGCCCGCATCGTCCACGACGCCGCCGGCAACCCGTTCTACGTCGAAGAGCTGATCCGCTCGCTCATCCAGCGGGGGGCGATCACCCGGCAGGACGGACGGTGGCAGGTGAGCGCCAACGACGTCGACCTCGACCTGCCGCCCAGTGTGGAAGGGGTGCTGATGAGCCGCTTCGACCGGTTGGGTGACGCCACCCGCCGCGCCGCCCGGGCAGCATCGGTGCTCGACCCTGATTTCGGTGTCGAGCTGTTCGACGAACTGGCCGGAACCGACCTGGTTCCCGAGCTGGACACCCTCACCCGGGCCGGACTGCTGCGCATCGTCCCAGACTCGTCCACCCGGTACGCCTTCGTCCATGCCCTCGGACGGCAGGCGGTGTACTCGAGCCTGCTCCCCTCCCAACGGGCCGAACTGCACGAACAGGCGGGACGGGCGTTGGAGCCCTCCGGTGACGTCGACCGCATCGCCTATCACTACGCCCGCAGCCGCAACCACGCCAAGGCGGTCGAATGGCTGCTCCAGGCGGGACGTCGAGCACTCGACACGTTCGCCACCGACGCCGCCCTGCCGACCCTGGAGGATGGGCTGGCGCGGGTGGACGAGCTCCCCGAATCCGACCAGCACCGATGGCGAGCCGAATACCAGTTCTCCCTCGGCCGGCTGCTGGGACGCATGGCCCGGCATACCGAAGCACGCCAGGCGCTGGAAGCGGCACTCACCGTCGGCGAATTCGACCCGTTGCGGGAAGCCGAGATCTGGCGGCGGCTCGGTCAGAACCACCGGCTGGAAGACGACCTGGACTCCGCCCACGCCTGCTACGACCGGACCGAACGGATCCTCGACACCCAGCCCGACGACGACACCGCCGCCCGCCGAGAATGGATCCGGGTGCAAAAGGAGCGGGCGTTCGCCCTCTACTTCGGGGGACGAGGACGGGAACTACCCGCCCACAACGCCCGGGTCGGCCCGGTGGTCGCCCGCTACGGGACCGACGCCCAGCGGGCCGACCATCTGTATGGGGAGGTGTTGAGCAGCTTCGTCGCCGTCCGCTTCGCCGTCACCGCCGCCACCGTGGCCAAGGCCCGCCACGCATTGGAACTGGCGGAACGGGGCGCCGACGCCGGGCGGGTGGCGGAAGGTCGTTTCGTGCTGGGCTTCGCGCTGCTGTGGGCCGATCAGATGGCCGAAGCCGCCGAAGTGCTCACCCAGGCGGTGGAGGAAACCACCCGGTTGGGGACCGTCACCGAAGCCTGCCGGGCACTCGCCTACCGGGCGATCGCCCTCCGCCGGCTGGGACGGGTGGACGAGGCGGCGACCGCCGCTCGCGACGCATTGGAGGCGGCGGAACGGATCGGCAGCGACTACTACGTCGGTCATGCCCTGGCGGTGATGTGCTGGGTGGCGTGGAGGCGGGGCGAACCCGGCTGTGCCGAGTACGGGGGTCGGGCGGAGCGGGCATGGGGGACGCTGGAACGGGACGGAGTGCGTGGGCTGAACTGTGAATTCGCCTGGCTGGCCGCCTGGCCGCTGGCCGCCTCCGCCTCCGACCGGGGGGATCCGGTCGGTGCGGCGGAGCAGCTCCGACTGCTGCTCGTCCCCTGGGAACGTCCCATGCCCTCCGACCTCGCCGACCTGGTAGCTCGGGCGGTGGAGGATCCCGGGCTGCTCGCTGCCTGCCTGCGGGGGGCGGAGCAGGCGGGGTTCCTGTGACTCGCCGGACGAACCCGCTCACCGGCCGGCCGTGGAGACTTCCGTGACCGAGGTTTCGACCGCCTCCTTGAACCGCCGCAGACCATCGTCCATCTGCTTGCGGAGCATCCGCACGAACGCACGGGCCATCAGCTGTTTGAACGCCGGACCGGACAGGCTCCCGCACCTCCGCCGCAGCTGTGTCCCGGTCTCAGTCTCCGACAGCTCGAACGCCTGAAGCTCGTACACCGGAGCACCCGGCATCGGGAACGTCTCACGGATCACGACGCGTTCGAACGGGAGCCACTCCACGATGAGGTGACGACCGACCCCGAGCCGGTCCATGGCACCGCCGTGGTAACACACGAAGGTGGAGCTGGGCGCCGTGCGTCCGCCCACCGGATCTTCCACCTCCTGACGTTCGCTACCGAACAGCACCGTACGAAAGGCGGGGTCGGCGAGTCGGTCCCACACCACTTCCCGCGGAGCTGCGATATCGATCGACAGGTCGGCGAAGACACCGTCGACATCGACCACCTGCCGGTCGGTGGCCGCAGCCCACACTGTGTGCAGATCCTGGATCCGACAGGACACGGCACCGACGTCGTCGTAGGTCTCCACATGCGGGATCCAGCCAGCCGCCATCGGTCCCAGTCCGGTGGCGGCGATGGCGGTCTCGGTCCACAGGGCGTAGGCGGTGACCCCGGCGGTAGCGACCACCGTGTTTTTGGTGAGGCGATGGACAACGTTCACGTCGGTCCCGACCAGGTCGCGGTAGGCGCCGACGTCCTGAGTGAGGAACTCACCGTGATGGACGAAGAACTTCAAGTCGAGGTTCCCGATGTTCGCGCAGGCATTGCAGGTGCACAGGGTGTTCATCACCATCAGGTCGATGGCCCGGCGAAACGCCACGTACATGCCTTCGATCATCTCCAGCACGGTCTGCCCACGCAGCGAGAAGTCCTCCAATCCGTAGCTGAACACGGCGTCACCCTCGAGACGGGAGATGGTCAACGGCGGGCGCGTCCCTCCGACCAGGATCTCGAGCAGGGCGGTGAGCGTCCCCCGGGCGTGTTCGAGTTCGGAGTCGTGCAGGTACGTCGTATACCCGGTGAGGTCGGCGATCAGCAGCAGCCCACTGCTCGACGTCATCGGGCAGACCCGGTCCGCTGGCACGCGCACCCGCACATCGGCGGCATCTCGATATCGGAACCTCCGCGCATTGAGCGTACGAGCGCCGCTCACCGAATGCCCTACAAACCAGGCCCATGCCCGGACCCACGCCACCGGGCGCGGGTCCGGGCACGGCAGGTCAGCGGGTTGTCACGTAGATGTCGGAACTGCCGGCGCGGGTCGAGCCGAAGTACAGGGTCGTCCCGTCCCAGGACAACGACGGCCGACTCTCGGCTGCGGAGCTGTTCACGGCCGGACCGAGATTGACCGGGGTCCCCCAGCCGTCGAACACCGAGGCTCGCGACGTCGAGTAGATGTCGTTGCCACCCACCCCTCCGGCCCGGTCGCTGTAGAAGAACAACTCCAGACCGTCACGACGAACGTTGGGCTGCCCGTCCTGTGCGGTGGTGTTCACGCCGGGGATCACCTCGCCTGCCTGGAACACCCCACCGTGAGAGGTGCTCATGTACAGGTCGTGGTCACCTGCTGCATCCCCGCCGCCTGAGGGTCGGGCGCTCGAATAGAACAGCACCGGACCCAGCCCGGGAAGGTTCGTCGGGAACGGGCTGTGCTCGTCCCACGCGCTGTTCACCTCACATCCGAGGTGTTCCACCGCCTCCACCGTCAGATCGTCGCCGAAGCGAGCGGTGAAGATGTCACCACCACCGCAGTATCCAGGCCGGTTACTGACGAAGAAGAACGACTTACCGTCCCGCCCGATAGTCGGGCAGAAGTCGTTGGAGGTCGAGTTGATCGGTGGACCGAGGTTCACCGGCGCACCCCACGGATCGTCGGTGTGATCACGCGTCGACACCCAGATGTCCAACATACCCTCTCCGCCACCCCGGTTCGACGCCATGAAGAACATCTTCCCGTCCGGAGATACGAACGGGCAGCCCTCGAGCGCCGACGTGTTGAAGTCCGGGTGCGCGCCGGGTATCGAACTCTCGACGTCGACCGCAGTCGACCAGCTTCCGAAAGCCCCGAAGGCCGCGCCGGCGACCGCACCAGTTCCCACCATGACGGCCACGAGCGCCGTCACCAGCAATGAACGTTTCATCCTCATTCTTCCTTTCGACGGCCGTCTCACGGCCGCAACAACGGTCGTCCAGCTTCTTTCCAGGCTCGGAGACCCCCATCCAGATGGGCAACCCGGTCGTAGCCCATCCGCCGGAGCGTGTCGGCGGCCAACGCCGAACGGCCGCCCCATGCGCAATAGAGGACGATCCGACGATCGGGCTGGAACTCGAACCGGTGGAAGGCACTGGTCGGATCGGCCCAGAATTCGAGCCACCCCCTCGGTGCCCACACCGAGCCGGCGATCCATCCCTCCACCCGTAGCTCATCCTCTTCTCGTACGTCGACCAGTACTGCACCGGCCGCCAACTCCGCATCGACATCGGCCACAGCCACCCGACCGATGCTCATCCGGGCCCGTGCCACCATTTCCTCCGACGTCACGGCCATCGTCACCTCCCACGTCTCGTCCGACCCCGCCACCATCGGGAAGATGTCTGGGAGTGGCCTGGTGAGGCACTGAAAGCTGTTCCCAGTGATCTCCTAGCGGCCAACGACAGGCTGACGGCCTGTGCAAACCCACGTCATGAAGGCCGACGACGGAGTAGACATCCGCGATGTGAGATTCCGGGCGCTCGGCCCACTCTCCGTCGAGGTCGGCGGAAAGAAACTCAAGCTCGGAGGACCCCGCCAGCAGGTGGTACTGGCGATCCTGCTCACCCGCGCCAACCACACCGTCTCCCAAGACGCGCTGATCGACGCCGCCTGGGCGGGTAACCCACCTGAGACCGCTAAAGCGACGTTGCAGAGTTACGTGTACGGCCTGCGCAAGGAGCTCGGAGCGAGTTCGATCACCCGCCAGGGCGACGGATACCGAGTAGAAGCGGACTCGGACACGTTCGACGTGATGGCATTCGAACGGGACTTAGAGACTGGGCTTGCCCTCCTCCCCCTCCACCCCCTGACCGCCCACCATCACCTCCGGTCGGCGCTCGAACTCTGGTACGGGAGCCCATATAGCGGGTTCGACGACGTCCCGGTTCTCACCGGGGAGATACGTCGGCTCGGCGAGCTGCGGCTGACTGCCGTCGAAGCCCGGATCGAGGCAGATCTGGCCGCCGGGAACCACGCGGCGGTGATCGGTGAACTCGAAACGCTGGTCCGGGACCATCCGCTCCGAGAGCGGTTCCGGGCCCAACAGATGCTCGCGCTGTATCGCAGCGGACGGCAGGCAGACGCCCTGCGTGCCTATCGACAGGCGCGCACCCACCTCGCTGAAGAACTGGGCATCGAACCGTCCCCCGAACTCCAGGACCTGGAACAACAGATTCTGACCCAAGCTCCGTCGTTGACGGGACCACGCAACGGGTACGTCACGCAGATCTCTTCCTTCGAAGATCCAGGCGAGCGGATGCGGACGGTGCGCGGATACGAGTTGCGGGACCGGATCGGGACCAGCGAAACCGCCGAGGTGTACCGGGCCTACCAGCCGTCGTTGGGCAAGGAAGTGGCAGTGAAGGTGATTCGGGGCACCTACTCCAACCAACCCGGGTTCGTCCGCCGCTTCGAACCAGATGCGCACGCGGTCGCCAACCTGACCCATCCGCACATCGTGCCGCTACTCGACTTCTGGCGGGATCCGGATGGAGCCTTTCTGGTGTCGCCGCTGATGCGGGGAGGAAACCTTGCCGAAGCCGCCGGCGGGGGAGGGTGGAATCTGGGGGCGGCGCTCCGATTCCTCGACCAAGTTGGTGGCGCTCTCGGATACGCCCACCGTCAGGGGCTGATCCACGGCAACGTGAAACCAACGAACATCCTCTTCGACACCGACGACAACGCTTATCTGGCGGACTTCGGGACGGTCGGGCAGGGGAGCCGCCCGGATGAACCTGGACTCGATACAGATTCGGCGTACCGCGCCCCGGAGGTGGCTCGTGGCGGAGCGAACACGGTTCGATCGGACATCCACGGGCTCGGCGTCGTCACCCATACCCTGCTCAGCGGAATCCCCCCGCAGGCGGATCTCCCGCTGCCCAGAATCGACGACATTCGACCGGAGATCCCCTCCCAGTTCGCTGCCGCACTAGCACGAGCGGTGGCGGTGAACCCGGCGGACCGTTTCGAGCGGGTCGACGAATTCCTGCGCTCTGTTCGTCGATCGTTGGGAGCCGACGTGGTGGCCGTTTCGTCCGGGGCCGACGCTCCCGCCGAAGCCGTCCGCAACCCCTACAAGGGTTTGCAGGCGTTCGGGGAGGCGGACTCGTTCGACTTCCACGGACGGGGATCTCTCGTCGACGATCTGCTGCACGTCGTGGCTACCCATTCGCTGACCACGGTGGTCGGCCCGTCGGGAAGCGGCAAGTCGTCCCTCGTCAGGGCCGGACTCATCCCGGCACTGCGCACAGGGGGCATTCCCGGTTCGCGCAACTGGCTGGTCACCGACATGTTCCCCGGCTCATACCCGTTCGAAGAGTTGGAGGCGGCACTCCTGAGAGTGGCGGTCGATCGCCCCGCCGGCCTACTCGGCGCCCTGCTGGAGGAGAACGGACTGCTGCGGGTCAGCAAACAGATCCTGCCCGGGGACGACTCGACTCTGCTCCTCGTCATCGACCAGTTCGAAGAGCTGTTCTCCCTGGTCCGTTCCGAACAACTCCGCCGACTCTTCCTCGACAACCTGACCTCGGTTGCCCACGACGAACGCAGCAGGGTGCGTGTGCTCCTCACCCTGCGCGCCGACTTCCTCGACCGTCCGCTCAGCTACGGCGAATTCGCCGGTGTGCTCGGCGAAGGACTCGTCGCTGTCGGTCCGCCAACCCGCGACGGACTGGCTCGGGCTGTCGCCGCGCCCGCTCGAAATGTGGGAGTCGAGTTGGAGCCGGGACTCGTCGGCCGTGTCGTGGCCGACGTCGAGAACCAGCCGGGTGGCCTACCGCTGCTGCAGTACGCGCTCACCGAGATGTTCGCCCATCGTCGATCCGACGTGCTCACGATGGAGGACTACGAATCGACCGGCGGCGTTGTCGGAGCCTTGGGAAGACGAGCCGAGGAGTTGTACAGCGGCCTGTCGGCGAGCGGTCAGGAGGCCGCCCGGCAGCTTTTCCTGCGACTCGTGACGGTGGACGAGAACGCCCTCGACTCCCGACGGCGCGCCCGCAAGAGCGAGCTTCAGGCACTGGCAGTGGATCAGCAGGCGCTGGACACCGCCATCCAAGCCTATGGAGGTTTCCGCCTGCTCTCCTTCGACCGGGATCCGGTGACACGCGGCCCGACCGTTGAGGTTGCACACGAGGCGCTCCTGCGCGAGTGGCCCCGATTGGCCGCCTGGATCGACGACGAACGCGAGTCACTCCTGCTGGCACGGCGTCTCAGCGCGGCGGCGAGGGATTGGGTGGAGGCCAGCCAGGATCCCAGCTTCCTGTTGCGCGGAGCCCGTCTCGACCAGACCACTCAGTGGCTGGCGGTTTCCGACGTGGCCCTGACCGCGGAAGAACGTTCCTTTGTCGACGACAGCATCACGCAACGAGAAGCCGACCGGATTCGAGAACGTCGGCGCCGCCGGCGCACCGTCGTCGTGTTGTCCACCAGTCTGGTGGCGGTGACGCTGGCCGGTGCGGTCGCGCTCGTCCAGCGAGACGCGGCCGCCAGCGAAGCCCGCAACGCTCGCATCCGGGAGCTGGCGGGCGAGTCACTCGCCGCCATCGAAGAAGACCCAGAGCTGGCGGTGCTCATCGCCTTGGCAGCGGTCGAGATTTCGGTGAGGGCCGGGACCGAACCCCTCCCAGAGGCGATCGGAGCACTGCACCAATCCTCCCAGCAGACCCGACTGGTACGGCGCATCGACGGCGCCAGCTCCACCAGCGTGGCCCCGGTGCAGATCCTGGCGACCGCCCCGGACGGGACACGGTTGGCGACCATCGGCACCGAAGGAACGGTGACGGTGACCGACCCCAACGGCGAAGTGACTCGCCAGATCGCTCCTCCCGGTCCCGGGCTGGCCCCGGTTGCACTGGTCTTCTCCCCCGACGGAGCACATCTGGCGGTTTCGTACGGGACACCGAACGGAGCCGCCTACCGGGCCGCTCCCCCAACCTTGCCCGACATCGCCGTATACGAGGTGGCAACCGGTCAGGTCGCGTCCCGGATCACGGTCGACGGCGGAGCCCACGTCCTGGACTTCAGCCCGGACGGGGCCCGGTTGGCAGCAGGCTCCTCCGAATCGGTGGCGATCATCGACTGGCAGACAGGTGTCGAAGTGGTGCGGGTCGCCTCCGACCTCGCGCCGCCAATCGTCGACGGGAACAGCGCATCGTCGAGATTCGGATTCGGAACCCAGTTCCTGGGCGACGGGGCGGTGGTCGCGGTCGCCGTCCGCCGGGCGGGCATCGCCCTGTACTCGACCGAGACCGGGGAGCGGGTCGAACTGGTCGACGTGCCGGAGATGGGACCGCTCCTCGCCTCCTCCCCCGACCGCAAGCGTTTGGCATACGTGACCGCGGGGAGACTTTACACCTACGACTGGGAGACGAAGGAGATCCGCGATCTTGGAAGGTCTGATCCATTGGTACTGGCCTGGAGTCCTGACGGGGAGCACGTAGCGTTCGCCGGCTTCGACTCGGCCATCCAAGTGGTCGACGCCGGCAGCGGTGACGTGCAACTGCAACTGGCAGGCAGCCGGGACAACATCTTCGGCCTCGCTTACCTCGACGAGGAGACATTGGCGAACGTGGCGTACACCGAGATCCTGATCTGGGACGTCTCGGCCGGGGGGCGTCCAGAGTTGGGAACCATCCGACCGAGCATCGGCCCGCAATGGGGGTATCAGATTTCTTCGGACGGATCACGAATGGGGACGTTCAGTCTCGCGTCCGCCAGCTTCGAACTGCTCGACATCGTCACCGGAGAGTCTCTGGCGGTCTTGGAAGACCAAGCACTGGCCGTCGACGTCGGCGTCCGCACCGTCAGCACCGACTTCACTCTCGTCGGGTCCCTCGAAGCCGATGGCAGGTCCACCGTCCGGGCGCTGCCGTCACTCGAAGTGGTCGCCGAGTTCGAGCCGTGCCGCAACCCGGCCGCGTTCAGCCCGGACAGCACTCGCGTGCTGGTCAGTGGCAACGTGTGTCCCGACTCCCCGGCGGGGGACGATCCGAGCCAGGTCGTCGATCTCGCCACCGGCGAAGTGGTACTGGAGGTGCCGCATCGCTGGGTCTTCTCCTCGCAGTTCAACCCGGAAGGCGAACACCCCGGGGGCCGGTATCTGGCGGTCACCGATCAGTCCGTAGTCGACATCTACGACGTGAGCACAGGGGAAAGAGTGGGGCGTCTGACGACTGCCGAGCTTCCGGGCGTCCCTCTCGCCATGTCCTTCGACCCGAGCGGCCGCTACCTCGCCGGTGGCCTGGCAGACGGGTCCGTGTGGGTACTCGACATGAACCTGCTGCTCGCCGGCTCCAGCGCCGAAGAATCCCTCGTGTTCCGTCAGCGTGCCCACACGGGTGCGGCGCCTTGGCCGGCCCTCACCGCCGACGGACGACTCGCCACCGCGGGCTTCGACGGTCTGGTCCGGGTGTGGGACATCCACAGTGGCGACCTGCTCGTCGAGTTCCGGGCGGAGGTCGACATCCCGGTCGTGGCCTTTTCCCCGGACGGCTCCACCTTGTTCTACCCAGACGGTGGCAGCATCGCCCGATTCCCCATGGACCCCGACCGCCTCGTCGACCTGGCCCAGTCGTTGCTCACCCGCGACTTCGCCGCGGAGGAATGCCCCCGCTATCGGGATGCGGATCTCTGCGCCTGAACCGGGTCAACGTCCGGGGGTCGGGTCCAGCAGGAGGTTCTGGGTGGCCCGCCCCACCGCACCCTGACGGTCGAACAGCTCGGCGTCGGCGGTGCCGATGCCGTTGTTCCCCCAGTGGGACACGACCTTGGCGCCGACCCACTCGCCCACCGGATGCCGATGCACGCTCAGCAGCAGGTCCGGGTTCACGAACAGCACCCGGTCGAGATACTCGTTGTAGGAGGTGCCGTTGCCGGAGTCGGCCAGGGGGCACAGACGCTGGAACCCGGACGGCTCCTCGTCGGCGAGGAGCGGAACCCGGTTGCGCACCCACATGATGGTCGGCCCGCCCTTGCCCTGGGAGGCGGACGGGTCGTAGCGAACCTCGATCGAGCTGGGAAAGGCCTGCTCGCCGTGGAGGGTGTCGGTGATGGGGAACGGGCCGGGAACCGACGCCTCGAAGTCGGGAAGGTCAAAGGGGGCGGTGGCGGTGGGCAGGTCGATCTCCCGCAGGTGCATCGCCTGGGCCTCGGAATAGATCCGGTCGCTGTCGAGGATGCGGGCGGTGGTGAGCGTCACCGCGCGCCCCTCCCGGCGGATCTCGGTCTCCACCCGGAACCCGGAGAGTGGGATGGGCCGAGCGATCTCGATGGACATGCGGGTGAGGACCTTGTCGGGAACCAGACGTTCCAACGCCCGGGCCATCAGGCCGGCTGGTGGCCCGGCGTGACAGGCGTCCACGTCCCACGGCCCCCGGGTGTATCCGGTGCCGCGGAACCAGACCCCGTCGTCGGTGGTGAAGTAGGCGTCGACCATCGGCGGAACCCTATCTGTCGACGACCCCGTGAACCTTCAGCGGCGGGGTCCATCGCACTCTGTGACCGCCCCCCTGGCCCGCCAGAGGCGGGCCTTTCCCCCCAACGTCGCTTCGCTCCTGGAGGGACAAAGGAATGGAAGACCGCCGAGTGCGATCGAGGCAGAGGGGGGCCGTCCGCGGGAGACGGTGAACCAACAGGCCGAGCATGCACCGGCGACCGCCCCCCTGACCCGGCCCTCTTCGACGTCACATCGTGCTCGGGTCTTCCGGCCAGTTGTGTTTGGGGTAGCGGCCGGCCATGTCCTTGCGGGCTTCGGACCAACTGCCCTTCCAGAAGCCGGCCAGATCGTCGGTGACCTGGATCGGACGATTGGCCGGCGAAAGCAGCTCGAGCACCAACGGGCGGCCGGCCACCTGCGGGGTGACGGTGCTGCAGTAGAACTCCTGGACGCGGGCGGCGATGCTGGGACGCTCGCCGGAGTAGTCGACCTTCACCTCCCGGCCGGAAGGGAGGCTCACCCGCACCGGGGCTTCCCGGTCGGCCGAAACGGTTCGGTCGTGGCCGAGGGCGGTGCGCAGCACCGTAAGGAGATCGACCTCCCGCACCTCGTCCACGCTCGTCGCCCCGGTGATCCACCCCGCCAGCCACGCTTCTGGATCGGCGGTGAGCGATTCGACGGTCCAATCCGGCCAAGTGTGGGGGTCGGACCGATGCAGGAATCCGATCCGCTCGACGAACGACGTCGCCGCCTCGGTCCAGTCGAGGGCCTTGGGATCCGAACGGACCCGCTCCAGCACCATCGCCCTGGTTCGGTCATCTGGCCGGGCGCGCCGTTCGAAGGATTCGAGGACGATCCCGCCCAAACGCCGTTCGAAGCGTTCGACGATCCGGTCTCCCTCCCACACGAGTTCAGTCCGCTCGTCTACCTGGTCGGCGAACGCGAACGTCACCTCCTCGGGGTCGATCGCCCCCGCCAACCGGATACGGGCATCCTTGCGCTTGCCATCGAGGTCAGCGGCCACCAGGAACTGTTCGGGAGCCAGCGGATCGGTGTTGGGAACCCAGGCGGTCGCTCCCTGCCGTAACTGAAACCGCCCGGGACTCCCCCGCCGGATCGCCAGCCGGTCGGGGAACGCCAACGCCAGAAGCGGACCCACCCGCTCGGGCCGCACCGGACCGTCCGAGATTCCCGCCCGACGGGCGAGGTCATCGGCCGTCCTCCGCACCCGGTCTGCGCCCCGACGATCCGCCCGTCGGTCGCCGTCGACCACCGCCCGCACTCGCAACGCCAGATCCACCGGCCGGTCGTCCAGAGGCCCGCCGAAGACATCTCGGTCGTCCAGAAGCGCCGCCAGCAGACAGGCGGTCCAGCGATCGGTCCCGGCGTCGGCGACCATCCGAGCGAGACGAGGATGGAGCGGAAGGGTCGCCATGGTCCGTCCGGTCTCGGTGAGGCGACCCTCGTCGTCGATGGCGCCGAGCGAAGTCAGCAGCTCGGCGGCTTCGGACACTGCCCGCTCCGGCGGCGGATCGAGCCAAGTGAGAGCCGACGGGTCGTCCACCCCGAATGCCAGCAGGTCCAACAGGAGCCCGGCCAGATCCACCGACAGGATCTCCGGTTCGATGTCGGGCTTGCGGGCGGCGTGTTCCATCTTCGACCACAGCCGGTATGCCACACCGGGGCCGAGTCGACCTGCTCGCCCCGCCCGCTGGTCG
>JBKHXZ010000202.1:0-9100 GCA_046565785.1 Acidimicrobiia bacterium | reverse complement strand
ATCCAACTCAGTTTTCGGTGGAGGCGATCACCTTCTTGGCCTGAGCGACCAACGGTCCGTCGATCATCTTGCCGTCGACCACCACCACGGATCTGCCCTCTCGCTCGGCGGCCTCGTGGGCCTCGATCAGGCGGCGAGCCGACTCGACCTCTTCCGGGGACGGAGTGAAGACCTCGTGCGCGATGGCCACCTGGGCCGGATGGATACACATCTTCCCGGCGTAGCCCATCGACCGGGCCTCCCGCGCCTCCCGGCGGAACCTCTCGTCGTCGCGGTAGGCGACCACCACCTGATCGAGCACCGGTACCTGGGCCAACCTCCCGGCGATCGCCACGAGGGATCGAGCCAGGAGAACCTCGGTGTTGGTTTCGGTGCGCACCCCGCCCATGTCGGCGATGAAGTCCTCCGCCCCGAAATAGCCGGCGGTGACCACCGGATGAGCGAGCAGGGTCCGAGCCTGGTCGACGCCGGCAGCGGTTTCGAGTCCGGCGATCACGGCGAGCGCAGGCCGGTCCTCCCTGGCCAGGACGGAAGCCAGTTCGTCGAGCTGATCGCTGGACTCGACCATCGGCAATACCACTCCGGCCGCACCAGGAGGAACGCCTTCCCTCACATCGTCCGCGAACCACGGGGATCCCACCGCGTTGATACGGATGAACACCGACATCCCGTCGGTGGCAAGGCGCCCACCGAATTCATAGGCGTTGGCGCGACCTGCAGCTTTCGACCCGGGCGGAGTGGCGTCCTCGCAGTCGATCACCACCGCGTCCGCCTGCGCCCGTGGCAGCTTCTCGATCAGCTCGGGTCGGACGGCGGGGGCGAAGAGGACCGAACGCAATCGCATCGCCGCATCATCCCACGATCGACCGCTTGGCCACTTCCTCCAACATCACCTCGGTCGCCCCACCGCCGATAGGCAGGATGCGGGCGTCGCGGGCCATGCGTTCGATCGCCGACTCTCGCATGTATCCCATTCCTCCGTGAAACTGCACGCAGTCGTACATGATGCGGTTGATCGCCTCCGCACCGAATGCCTTCACGCCCGACATTTCTTTGACGTTGTCGATGCCTTGCTCTCCCAGCCAGGCTGCGTGGTACATCGACGCCCGCACCGCGTCGAGGGTTGCCTGGTTCATCGCCATCCGCTGACGGATCGCCCCCAGGTCGTACAGGGTGCCGCCGAAGGCTTTCCGTTCCTGGGTGTAGGCGAGGGTCATGTCGATCGCCACCTGTGCAGCTCCCACCCCCATGCCGACCAGTACCATCCGCTCGTTCTGGAAGTTCCGCATGGTTTCGTAGAACCCACGGTGAGGCGTGCCGAGCAACTGTTCGTCAGGCACCCACACGTCGTCGAAGACCAGCTCCCCGGTGTCCGAGGAGAGCCATCCGTGCTTGTCCAGCTTCTTGGACACCGTGAACCCCTCGGTGCCCTTCGGCACGAGAAACATCGAGATCCCGTATTTCGAGTCCGGGTCGGTTCGTGCAGCGACGATGGTCAGATCGCCGTACACCGAGTTGGTGATGAATGTCTTGGTGCCGTTGATCCGCCAACCGGCACCGTCCTTGACCGCCTTGGTGCGAATACCGGCCACGTCTGATCCTGCGTCCGGTTCACTCACGCCGATAGAGAGAATGGTTTCGCCTGACAGCACTCCCGGCATCCAGCGTTCCAACTGTTCGCGGGTTCCCGAGTTGTACAGGTGCGGTCCGGCCATGTCGGTGTGGACGAGGACCGTGACGTCGAACCCGGCGAACGTGGATGCTCCGAGCGCTTCGCTGAAGGTGGCCGAAGCGAGGGGACCCAGTCCGAGGCCTCCCCACTCTTCGGGCACTCGCAGTCCGAGCATGCCCAACGACCCCATCTTCAGCAGTACGTCGCGGGGAACACGCCCCGCCTCCTCCCACGCCTCCCCGTGGGGGCGGACCTCCTTCTCCACGAACTCGACGGTCTGGTCGTAGATCGCCTGAAGTTCGTCTGTCATGTAGATGTTGCGATGGGTCATTCCTCTTCTTCTCCGTTGTCGAATTCGATCAAGGTCTGGTTGGTGGTGACGGTGTCGCCGATGTCGACTCGGACCGCCGTGACAACACCGCGTCCTGGGGCGTGAATCGGGTGGAGCATCTTCATGGCTTCCAGAACGACCAGGGTCTGTCCTGGCTCCACCGCATCGCCCGCGCCGACGTGCAGTTCGGCGATCAGTCCGGGGAACGGTGCGGTAACCACTTCGGCATCGCCGTGTCCTCCGCTCCCCCCCGGTGCCCAACGTTCCTCACGCTTCAGGACGGTGAATCCGAAGCCGTGGCCCTCCACGTTCACGGCAACCCGTCGTTCTCGGATCACTGCTGCGTTATCGGGCGCGGCGCCGGCGGGGTCCACCTCCACGTCGTGCACGGACACACCCTGGAGGTGCACGATCCGAAAGCCCGGACGGGGCGTCAACCGGAAGCCGGCGAGTGCCCTCCACGGGTTGTCACCGACGACAGGCTGCGCCGCCAACCAGATACGGGCGGCGAGGACGGCGGCAGTCGCTTCCCCGGGCGGAGCCGGTGGCGGGGTGTCGTCGAGCAACCGGGTGGTGACTGTGGCCGTACGCACAGCCGGATGGTCGACGAGCCAACGGTGGAAACCCGTATTGGAGGCCAGCCCACCGATGACCAGTCGATCCAGGGCGCGGGCCATCCGGTCGAGAGCGGCCTGCCGGTCTGGGCCGCGGACGATGAACTTGGCGATCATCGGGTCGTAGTGGGGACTCACCTCGTTGCCGGCGACGACGCCAGACTCCCACCGGACGTCGTCGGGCACGGCCAGCTCGGAAACCGTTCCCGTGCGCGGGGCGAAACCTGCTGCCGGATCCTCGGCGTTGATCCGTACTTCGATGGCATGTCCCGTCGGCGTAAAGGCTACGGTCTCGAGCTGGTCGCCGAGCGCAGCGCGGATCTGGAACTCGACCAGATCGAACCCGGTGATCTCTTCGGTGACCGGATGCTCGACCTGCAGACGAGTGTTCATCTCCAAGAAGTAGAAGTCGCCGGTGTCCCCGTCCACCACGTACTCGACGGTGCCCGCCGAGTCGTATCCGATGGCCTGCGCCAGGGCGACCGCGGCAGCGCGCACACCGGCCTCGGTTGCCGAGGGAAGGTTGGGTGCCGGAGCTTCCTCCAACAGCTTCTGGTAGCGACGCTGGACCGAACATTCCCGAGTGCCGAGGTCGAAGACGGTGCCATGCCGGTCGGCGACCACCTGGACTTCGATGTGGCGCGGTCGGGTCACGTACCGCTCGACGATCACCCGATCGTCCCCGAAGGAACGCCTGCCTTCTTCTTTCGCCTCAGCCAGTGCGGTGCCGAAGTCGGCGGCATCGTGAACGATGCGGATTCCCTTGCCGCCTCCACCTGCCGACGCCTTGATCAACACCGGAAATCCGATTTCGATGGCGGCGGCGGCCAGATCGTTCGGATCCTGGCTGGCGTCGAAGCCTGGGATCACCGGGATGCCGGCTTGGGTGGCGAGTCGCCTGGCACGGATCTTGGATCCCATCGATTCGATAGCGTCGGGATTCGGCCCGATCCATACCAACCCGGCTTCGATCACCGCCCGGGCGAATTCGGGTCGCTCCGACAGGAACCCGTAGCCAGGATGGACCGCCTCGGCGCCGGTTGCGTGGGCCGCCTCCATCAACCGCTCGATGGACAGGTAGGTGGCGGCAAGGTCGGGAGGTCCAAGCGGGTACCGAGCGTCGGCTTCGGCCACGAAGGGCATCTGTGCGTCGGGATCGGCGTAGACCGCCACGGTCTCGTGGCCGAGCCGTCGGGCGGTGCGGATGATGCGGCGGGCGATCTCACCCCGGTTGGCGATGAGGATTCTCATGGTCACATCCGGTACACGATGCCGGGACCGGGAGCGGGTGGGTCTTGGCGGGCGGCCAGCGCCAGACACAGGCCCAACACGTCGCGGGTGTCGACCGGGTCGATCAGGCCGTCGTCCCACAGCCGGGATGTGGCGTAGTACGGGTCGGACTGGGTCTCGTACTGCTCACGAACCTCTCGACGCAGCGCCTCCACCTGTTCAGGAGTGGTCTCGTCGCCCTTCATTCCGCCCAGCCGGATGTCGACCAGCACCGTTTCGGCCGTCTTGGCGGCCATCGTGGCGATTCGCGAGTTGGGCCAGGCGAAGAGGAACCGTGGGTTGAACCCTCGCCCGCACATGCCGTAGTTGCCGGCCCCGTAGGACCCACCAACCAACACCGTGTACTTGGGAACGGTGGCGTTGGCGACCGCACTCACCATCTTCGCCCCGTGTTTGGCGATCCCGGCGGCCTCCGAGTCCCGGCCCACCATGTAGCCGGAGGTGTTCTGGAGGAACACGAGCGGAATGCGCCGCTGCTCACACAGCTCGATGAAATGAGTGGCTTTCAGCGCCGACTCGCTGAAGATGATTCCGTTGTTGGCGACGATCCCCACCAGGTGTCCCCAGATTCGGGCGAAGCCGGTGACGATCGAATCTCCCCACTCCGGCTTGAAAGCCGAGAACCGTGACCCGTCGACGATCCGGGCGATGATCTCGATGGCGTCGAAGGGGATCCGATCGTCGGCCGAGACGACTCCGTGGAGTTCGGCCGGGTCGTATCGGGGAGGCTCCGGCTCGGTCCAGTCGATCCATCCCTGCCGGTCGTCGATCCGGCGCTGGGCAGTCGTCTCACAGATCTCCCGCAGTCGGCCGTAGGCCTCCTGTTCGGTGTCCGCCATGTAGTCGGAAACACCGGAGATGTGGGTGTGCAGGGTGGCCCCGCCCAGGTCGTCCGGTTCGATGATCTCACCGAGAGCTGCCTTCACGATCGGGGGCCCGCCGAGGAAGATACGACCGATCCCCTCCACCATGATCACTTCGTCGGACAGTGCCGGCACGTAGGCCCCACCTGCCGTGCACCCGCCGAGCACCACCGAAAGTTGCGGGAGTCCGCGGGCACTGAGCCGGGCCTGACGGTAGAAGCTGCCTCCGAAGTGGTCTTTGTCGGGGAAGATGTCGTCCTGCATGGGGAGGAACGCCCCGCCCGAGTCGACCAGGTAGATCACGCCGAGATCGTTCTCGGCGGCGATGTCCTGGGCACGGACGTGCTTTTTGATCGACACCGGGAGCAACGAACCACCTTTGACGGTGGCGTCGTTGGCGATGAAGACGTAGGGGACGCCGCCGACGATGCCGATACCGGTGACGATGCCCACGCCCGGCGCGGCTCCGTCGTATTGCCCCCATCCCGACAGGGTGGAGAGCTCGAGGAAGGCGGTGCCATCGTCGATGACCATGTCGATCCGGTCCCGCACCATCATCTTGCCCCGCTGGAGGTGACGCTCGATGCTGCGCTCGCGTCCCGGCCCTCCCTCGATCGCCCACTGGATCCGTTCCCGCAGGGTGGCGACCAGCCGTTGGTATGCCTCGCGGTTGGTGGCGAACTGTGGGGATCGGGGGTCGATGGCGGACTCGATGACCCTCACGCCGCCACCCCCGTCCAGAACTGACGGGCGATCACACCAGCCAGGTCGTCGAGGTTGCCGCGAGAAGGATCGAACCACTCGACGGCGAAGTTCATCGCCCCGAACAGCGACAGCCGCGCCAACCCCAACGGAATGTCGGCGGCGATGTCGCCACCTGCCTGGAGTTCTTCGAGCAGTCCGGCCCACATCTGCTCGTAGCGGTCCCGGTCGGGAATGACCTGAACCCGCACTGATTCGGGGGCGATGTGAAAGGCCGACACGTGGTTGGTGGTGTACGGGCCGTGTTCGAACAGGGCGGACAGGTGGCCGTGGACATGTGCCTCGATCCGCTCGGAGGCGTCGGCGCCGTCGGTCTGCTCTGCGGCCCGCCGGAACGCATCCTCCATCACCGCGATCCCTTGTTGCAGGACGTCCAACAGGATCGCCTCTTTGGAATCGAAGTGGTAGTAGATCGACCCCGCCTTGATACCGACTGCGGCGGCGATGTCTCGCAGAGTGGTCTGGGCGTACCCCTGCTGGAGGAACAGGTCGGCGGCGGCGTCGGTGATCCGTTCCCGTCCGGATTCGTGATGTGCGACAGCCATACCTACCACTCTACCTAACATTTGTTAGGCAGGATCCTGGGCTCCAGGTGACCGGGCATCCTGGCCGCGCGGCAAGGCCGACGCGGCGTCAGAACCTGGATGGATCGCCGGCAGGGTCGGCTACACCGTCACGTCGGGGGCAGGCTCGCATTCGGGGATCGGAATCCCCCAGCGTTGCCGCGCGAAACGAATCACTTCGGTCGCCAGCGGAGCGAACCGAGAACCCGGTTCGATCTCGGTCGGATCGACCGCCCAGAACAGGAACGAACCGGACGGCGACGGTCCGATCTCGAGCAGGTCACCGTCCGGGTCCTCGCTCAGGTTTCCGGCATCGTCGACGAGGAGATGGGTCGATTGGGGCTCGTGTACACCCTCGACCGGGACTCCCAGCCGTACTGCCCGCTGGGCGTCGGCCGCGGTCACGATCCGATCCTCCAACTCCATGGCGGGAACATCGATGTCCCCTTCGACGAGCGCCCGAACGAAGAACCCGCCCTTCAACTCCGGCACTGCCCCGGCTTGGATCCCGTATCCCACGCTGAACCGAGGATTGAGCTCGGTGGGTCGGAAGCCGTCGGCGGTGACCACCCCGTCGATCGAGAACGGTCCGCGATGACCGGTCTGTCGGCGCAGGATCTCACCCACCCGGCGGGCGGCATCACGCATGTCTTCTCGAATCGATGCCGGCGGATCCCAGGTGTTGGCGACACCGGCGTACACGAAGCCAGTGCGATCCGTTCGGCGGAGGATGAGCAGCTCCACCGGCCGCAGGGCGGCCACCCCATCCGAAGTCACCACTCCGTGGATGGAGCAGGGAACACCATCCAGGAACGGCATCACCCGCACCCGACGCACCCGGTCCCGCCAGTCGGAGATGACGGTGGCTGCCATCTCCGGACCCGAGACCCAGCGGGTCATTTCCCCGCCGCCATGCCAGCCGTCGGTGTTGTCGGCGGCCCACACGGCGCCGGACGAGCCGGCCAGCCGGGCGGTTGCCTCTGTGGCGTCATCCAGGCGGATCACTTCGCTGGGCGCCCTGGCCACCTCGGCTTGGTCCCAGATGGCATCCGCCGCCGTCTTATCCTCCAGGCCTTCCCACGCCAAGGGGCGCGTCCCGTACAGGCGGCGGCCGAGGAAGTAGTCGGGTGCGGCGAAGACCGGTCCCAACACCCTGGCGGTGCCGTCCGGGTCGAAGCGGTCCACGGCCCGACGGACGTTGGGAGGCGGTTCGCTCACTTTGGCGGCGAACCGGCGGAAGCCTTCCATCACCGTCCCGGGCGGTGATGGCATGAACACCTTCTCGACGTCGGGCTGGGTACCGACACCCTCTTCGCCGGCGACGACGAGGAACTCCGACCCGCCCCACTCGCGGAGTTGGTCGATCAGCAGCTGGGTATTGGCGGACACCCCGTTGAGGATGATCCACCGCGAGTGCGAGAACACCTGACCCAACCGCTCGGTGATCCAGTCCATCGGGAAAGGGTACGAGCGGGTGGAAAGAGACCGTGGCGAATATGACCGGGTTCTCCTGGTTCGCTGATCGGGACGGGAACGCCGAGCAGCCAGGCGGTGGATAAGTCAACGGAAGTCCCGGGCCTGCGGGGCGCTGATGTGCAGCGGTGCAAAGCGGCGGGCGACCAGGTTGGTGACGCCGTCGCGGTATTCGACCATGCCTTCGATCCGCAGCACCGGGTTGCGTCTGGCGATGTCCCGCTGAGCTTCCCATACCGGAGGGAGCACCACCACGTTCAACAACCCGGTCTCGTCTTCGAGGTTGAAAAAGATGACTCCGTTGGCGGTGCTGGGACGCTGCCGATGGGTGACCACTCCTGCCACCCGCACCTTGGTGGTGTGCTTACCCAACGCCAGCACCTCGGCGACCGTCAGGCAATCGTCCAGCTGCTGGCGCACGAACTGCATGGGGTGGGCGGTCGACGCCCCCACCGCCCACAGGTCGGCGAGGTGGCGTTCCAGGTCGTCCATGGCGGCGAGTTCGGGTGGGTCGATCCCCGGTGACAGCGGCAGACGTCCCGGCCCGATCTCGGCCAAGGCGCCGGCCGCCCACAGTCCTTCCCTCCGACCCAGCCCCACCGACTCGAGCGCGCCCGCCGCGGCGAGTCCCTCCAACGCATCCAGCGGCAGCCCGGTGCGGTGGGCGAGGTCGGCCGGGTCATGGAATCGCCCCCCGATGAGCCGCGCTGCTTCGATCCGCGTGGCTTCCGCCTCGCCCAGGTTGCGGACGTATCCCAACCCGAGCCGCACCGCCACCGCCGGCCGGATCGGGTCGTCCTCGGCGCCTCGCCCCCGCCGCCACCTGCTTCCCAGGTACTCGACGATCTCGTCGGGGTCGGCGTCGACCGGTTCGATGGTGCAGTCGTGCCACGACTCGTTGACATCGGGCTGGAGCACGATCACCCCGTGCCGCTGGGCATCCTGGATGAGCGAGTTCGGGTTGTAGAAGCCCATCGGTTGGGCGTTCAACAGCCCCGCCAGGTACTCGGCCGGGTAGTGATACCGCAGCCAGGCGGACATGTAGACGATGTAGGCGAAGCTCACCGAATGCGACTCGGGGAACCCGAAACTGGAGAACCCCTGGAGCTTCTCCCAGATCTCGTCTGCGGCCGCGCCCATGATCCCCTTCGCCTCCATCCCGGCATACACCTCGTCCCGAAACGCCGCCATCGCCTCTTCGGAACGCTTGGAGCTCATCGCCTGCCGCAGACGATCGGACTGCCCGCCGTCGAAACCGGCGCAGATCCTCGCCAGCTCCATCAACTGTTCTTGGAAAACCGGAACGCCCAGCGTCTTCTCCAGAATCGGGATGGTCGACGGATGCGGATACCGCACCGGCTCCTCGCCGTTGCGTCGCCGCAGGTAGGGGTGGACCGACGCCCCCTGGATCGGCCCGGGGCGGATGAGCGCCACCTCCACCGCCAGGTCGTAGAA
Organism: Acidimicrobiia bacterium; assembly: GCA_046565785.1. Taxonomy (GTDB): domain Bacteria; phylum Actinomycetota; class Acidimicrobiia; order Spongiisociales; family ZC4RG35; genus DATHWB01. Next base: position 77 of record JBKHXZ010000202.1, on the reverse strand, counting down.
GGTCTTCGGTTTCATCTTCGGCAACGTCGCCATCTGCGCCCGCGACTCCACATGGAAGAGGCCATCGGTGTCGGCGG
>JBKHXZ010000201.1:0-3847 GCA_046565785.1 Acidimicrobiia bacterium | reverse complement strand
GGGCCAGGGGGGTTCTTGCGAGCGGAGCGAGCTCGTTGGTTCACTTTGCTTCGCGGACTGCCCCCCTCTGCCTCGCTGCGCTCGGCTGTCTCACCCCAGCGGGCTTCGCCCTGGGGGGAGAGAACGGTGAGGATGATCTCCGCTCCCTTTGTACCCCCGGAGCGAAGCGGTGGGGGGGGACGGGCTCGCCTGTGGGCGGGCCAGGGGGGTCTTGCGAGCGGAGCGAGCTCGTTGGTTCACGGTGGTTCGGGGACGGCCCCCCTCTGCCTCGCTGCGCTCGGCTGTCTCCCCCCGGCGGGCTTCGCCCTGGGGGGAGAGAATGAAGGCCTCCCCCCGCTGCGCTCGGCTGTCTCCTCCCAGCGGGGTTCGCCCTGGGGGGAGAGAATGAAGGCCCCTCTACCGATCTCCCCCCAGCGGGCTTGGTGCTGGGGGGAGAGACTCAGTCGGTCTTCTCTTCGTCGGCGACGTCTTGCACGGCCTCGGTGGCGTCGTCGACTTTCTCCTGCACCGTTTCGGCTGCGTCGGCTGTCTTCTCGGCGGCTCCGGCACGGGCCTCGTCGATGGCTTCCTTGGCCTTGCCGAAAGCCTCACCGGCGGCGCTCTTGGCCTTCTCCACCATCGGTGCCGCCTTTTCCTGCAACTCGGCGGCCTCGGCCTTGGCTTTCTCCATCAGCGGCCCGGCCTTCTCCATCGCCTCACCGGCGGCGGCCTTGGCCTTCTCCACCATCGGCGCTGCCTTTTCGGAGAGTTCGGCAGCTTCCGCCTTCGCCTTGCCGAACAGCCCCTTGAGCGTGTCCATGAAACCCATCTCTTCCTCCTTCGGTCGACCGAATGGTATCCGCCCTCACCGGTCGGGGTCGTACCGAGCATGGGCGACGACGTTTCCGGTCGGGGAGAGAAGCAGCGCCGAGTCGCCGTCGTTGTTCCAGACCGGGTTGTCGCTGCACCACCCGACACCCGTCGGCGGTTCGCATCCCGACCACACGTCGATCGAGCCTCCGGCAGGAACCACCGATTCGGCGGGCAGCACCAGTCGATTGGCGCTCGATTCGTCCCGGACGACGAACGAGGCGAGGTCGATCGCTTCGCTTCCGTTGTTGACGATGGTGATCAGTTCATCGTCGGGTCGGTCGGGGCCGGGAGGATCGGGACGGGTGAATTCGATACGGAGTGAGGCGCCTACCGGTTCGCCACACGCGGTCGATGCCCACATCCCCCGTCCCGATGTCCGAGCGTCTTCTTCGGCGTCGACGAACCGATCCGACCACCGGCCTCCGGTGGTCGCCAAGGCGAATCCCTCGCGGACCATGACCTCGTTGAGCGACGGCGATTCCGCCGCCGTGGTGACCAGCGCCAGCGTTCGGCCGAACTGATCGGTGCCGGTGACTTCGATTTCCACTTCGTCGGTGGCGAGTTCGTCGAGGCGGGCGCGGGCGGCGTCCCCGAGGCATTCGTCGGACTCGGGTGCATTGATGCCGTCCAGGCGGACCTCGAGCGACTCACCGGCGACGTCCACACGGAGCGAATCGCCGTCGATCGCCTGCGCCTTCCCGGGGAGCAGCCTGTTCGCCGGCGAAGGCTCCGGGACACAGCCCGCGAGCACCAAAGGGACGAGGACCGGGGCGATCAAGAGGAGGCGGCGCGGGCGGCCTCGCGAGCGGCGATGGCGATCAGATCCCACGTGCCGGAAAACGGAGGTGCGTACGACAGGTCGGTCCATTCCAACTCCCTGGCGGTCATGCCGTTCCAGATGGCGGTGGCGAAGACATCGACTCGTTTGCCGGTTCCGGGACCACCGACCAGTTGAGCGCCGAGCAGACGGCCGCTGCCCCGCTCTGCGACGGCACGAATGGTCATCGGGCGGGCATCGGGCATGTACCCGGCGGTGGTCGTTCCCTCGGCTGTTCCCTCCACGGCATCGAAGCCTTCTGCGATCGCCTCCTGCAGCCGGAATCCCACGGCCGAGACTTCGACGTCACACACTCGGGTGATGGCGCTGCCGAGCGTTCCGGGGAACTCGGCGTGGTCTCCGCCCAAGTTCATGCCGGCCACTCGGCCGGTCTTGTTGGCAATCGTTCCGAGATGGAAGTTGGTGGGGCGGCCGGTGAGGCGATGGGCTGCCTCGGCGCAGTCGCCGGCGGCCCACACCCCATCGATCGAGGTTCGCTGTCGACGGTCGACGGCGATCGCCCCGGTGGGTCCCAACGGGATGCCGGCTGCCTGGGCGAGATCGGACTCGGGTCGGCTGCCGAGACCAAGGACCACCAGGTCAGCGGGGAGATGGCGATCGCCGGCCTCTACGGCTTCGACGCGGGACAGACCTGCCAGGCACTCGACCCGGGTGCCGGTGATCACCTCGATGCCGGCGTCGCCCATGGCGTCGGCGACCCAGCGACTCATGTCGGTGTCGAGGACACGTTCGAGCACTCCCGGATGTGCCGAGACGACGGTGACATCCCAGCCGCGCAGTTTGAACGCTTCGGCGGTCTCCAACCCGATGTAGCCGCCACCGACGATGACGACTCTGCCGGGTTCGCCGTCGGAGATTGCGCGGAGCGCGGCGGCGTCGTCCAGGGTCCTGAGTTCGTGGACTCCGGGCAGCTCGGTTCCGGTGATGTCGGGCCGGACGGCTCTCGCGCCGGTAGCGATCAGGAGCTGGTCGTAGTGGTCGTCGAAGAGGGTGGCGTCGTCGAGTCGTCGGACGGTGACGGTCCGACTGTCGGTGTCGATGGCGGTCACCTCGTGGTGGGTGGCGACGCTGATGTCACGGGCCGCGAACTGTTCGGGTGTCCGGGCTACCAGACGCTCCAGCGGATCGACCTGTCCGGCGACGTGATAGGGCTCTCCGCAGGCCGAGTACGAGACCCAGGAGGAGCGTTCGTAGGCGACGATCTCCAGATCTTCCGGGCCGCGCCGGCGACGAGCCTGCGATGCAGCGGACATGCCGGCGGCATCCCCGCCGATGACGACGAGACGTTCGGTCACTGCTGCTTACGCAGCCGTCGAAGTTCTTCCTTCTCCGACCGCCTGCGCCGCCGACGGCGGCGCAGGACGCCGCCCAGGATCTCGTCGAGCAGCACCGAAACGGCCACGACCAGGATGATGATCAGCGACAGCGGGTAGTCACCTTCCCAACCGAGGAACCGGAGCGACACCGACTGGGCGTTCTGAACGACGAAGACCACCAGCAGGACGACGCCCGCCAGAAAGGCGGCCAGTCCCCAGGGAACTCCCGGCCGCTCGACACCGGAGGGCGCCGGCTGTTCCGGCTGTTGCTCGGATGGTTCGAGGCGTTCGGGGTCGTCGCTCATCCTGTCGATCCTACGTCGAACGTCCAGTCCGCACGCGAGGCTCGAGCTTGTTCGACGTCGACGCGGGAGAAGACGAGCAGGCCGAGCACGAAGAAGACGATCACCGAGAGGATGGCGGTCCGCCCAGACTCTCCGCCGGATCCGCTCACCAGGCCGAAGATCAGCGGTCCCCAGATGGCCGAGAACTTGGAGAACACCGAGTAGAAGCCGTAGAACTCGGCCGACGCCTCCTCGGGGATCATCGACCCGTAGAGGCTGCGGCTGAGCGCCTGGATGCCGCCGAGGACCACGCCGATCACGATTCCCAGCGAGAGGAAGGGTATGGCCTCGCCCGCCGGGAGTCGGTAGGCGAGAACGGCGATGACGATCCACACCACGAGGTTCGCCTGGATCGCCCGCTTGATCTGCAGTCGCGAGGCCAGCCAGCCGAACAACAGGGCACCGCCGAACGCCACGAACTGCACGATGAGGAAGGTGACGGCGATGATGGTCGTGTCCAATTGCAGTGTGCCGGCGGCGTAGGCGGCGGAGACGTT